>JAGGWN010000069.1 GCA_021157415.1 Bacteroidales bacterium
GGAATGACGTTGTTCATGTTAACAGCCTGGTCGGTACAGGTTGGTGCTCAGGAACCCGTGAAGAAAAAGGAAAAAGAAAAAACCGAAATGGTCCCTATGACGAAAAAAGCCAATCATGAGAAATCGGCAAAAAAAGCATGTGACAAGACTGTCAAAGAAAAAAAAGCTGCTGCTGCCTGTTGTAATAAAACCAAGGCAGAGCAAAGTGCTGTAGCATACCAGTGTTCTATGAAATGTGAGGGGGACAAGACGTATGATAAACCCGGTAAATGTCCCAAATGCGGCATGGAATTGAAAAAGGTGAAAAAAAAAGGTAAAACACAAACCCCTTAAAAGCAGCCCAATCCCAGCCTGTCGGTCGGGACTTGCTTTTCCCCCTTATGGGTACAATGGAACTCCACCAAAAAACTACGTATGATGCTACGTAGTTTTTTCTTTTTGAATCTGCAATGTTCTCTCAGGCAGTCGCTGCCGTTCTATGACTTTTGTTCCTTTTGTTTCTTATCGGTAATATCCACGATAAACCCTTCAAAACCCACGATCTCCTCTCCGTGATAAACAGGGGTCATGGTAATGGTATGATATCCGGTTGTCCCGTCTTTGCAGTAACGCCTTGTCTCAGCCATCGGAATAACCGCTCCCTGCAGGACTTTATCCGCCATTTCCTGTAGTTTTACAAAATCTTCCTTTGTACGGCTCAGAGAATAATGTTTCCCAATGATTTCATCTTTGGATCCGTATTTATAAAGCTTTAGCCAGGTTTCATTTACATCCTGGTAAAAGCCATCCTTATCGATCCGGAAATATCCCACTCCTTTGGCCGTCGCCATCCGGCGGTAGAAATTATCCGTTTTTACCTGTTCCTCCATCTCTGCCAACAAGGACTGTTCAGCTTCCACACGGTCTGTCATATCCACGATAAAACCCTCGAATCCCACAATCTCATCTCCCTGGTAAACAGGAGTCATGGTTATACTATGATACCCGGTTGTGCCGTCTTTACAATATCTGCGGGTTACACCATAGGGGATTGTTTCTCCTTGCAACACCCGTTTCACGGACTTTTCCAGTTTCACAAAATCTTCTTTGGTGCGACTCAGGGAATAATGTTTCCCGATGATTTCATTTTTCGAATCGTACTTATAAAGTTTGACCCAGGTATCATTGACTTCCTGAAAGAAACCCTCCCGGTCTATTCGGAAGTAACCCACCTTATCGGATTGTGATATGGTTTTATAAAAGTCAACCGGTTTGATTTCTTCTTTCAGTTTTTTCTCCAGTTCCTGTTCCGCCTTGACCTGTTCGGTCACATCCATAATAAAGCCTTCCAGTCCGGCAATCTCTCCGTTCTTATAATAAGGTATTGCCGACACGGTATGATAGCCTACGGTTCCGTCCATGCAAACCCGTTCTACCACTTCACCTGTCACCGATTCCCCCGACAACACTTTGTTCACGAGTGCTTCCAGTTTTTTTCTTGCTTCCGGTGAGCGGTTCAGAAAGTAATGGGCTCCGATCACTTCCTCTTTCAGGGAACATTTATACAAAGCCAGCCAGGCATCATTTACTTCCTCATAATATCCGTCTTTATTTATCCGGAAATATCCCACATTGGAATCCAGTAATTTTTCACGGATACGTGTACTTTCCGTTTCGATACCCAGCTTGTTGATAACCTGTTCAAACGTTGTCTCAAACAATTTTTCCTGGTCTTCTTTTCGCTCTCCGCGGATACTTTTCCGACCCTCCGTCATCGCCACCTCCAAATTTTCTTCCAGAGCTGTCTGTGCTTCTTCATCCGTCATTTCCTCCCATCCCGTAATCATGGCTTTGATGGCAGACAGAGGCTTCAACCCGGTTGTTGTAAGATACACATGTCCCACCACAAAGCCCAGCAAAAGAAAAGCTCCGGACAGATGGACGACAGAAACCCATTGCAGGGATTCTTCCAGCGGGCCGCTCTTCAATACGCTGAAATACATGTAGAACAAACCACTAAGGACCATCAGGGGTATCAGAATGATCTTTAGTCCGAAGTAGGTCATACGTTGCAGCGGATTAAACTTATTGTAAACTGTTTTTTTGGTCGGGTGCGGAGCATGCCGGAAGATCCCGGATATGTAGTACTCCCACTGTGCCTTGATCAATTTTACGGAGGGAACATACTGCTTCCATTCCCCGGTGATCATATTCCAGAAAAAAGTAAAAATGATTAAGAGTATATAGGACCAGGCCAGGTTATCATGAAGTAGAACAGCCCTGTGATAGCCGAAAAGATGATAGGTCCCGTGCACTTCGAAGCCGGTCAATGCCAGAGAAAAAATAATCAATACCTGGGTCCAGTGCCAGAACCGTTCATATCTTTTATAAATCAGAACTTTTTTCATTTGTATATCTCTTTTTTTCCGTTACCCTTGTTTTCTGCTGCTAACAACTCTCAGGAAGCCGTGGATAAGAACTCCTGCAGATACCAGCAGAATAAAAAGCAGGCCGGCCTTATCCATAAAACGATGAAGGTCCCTGCCTGGCAAATAGAAACCGGCAAGGTTTTCCAGTCGTCCCTGCCGGCTGTGACAGTCCGCACATTGTAAAGCTTCGCTGGCAGGTGAGACCATGTGGTTGACAGGCCAGTAAGATTCGGTTTCCACAAAACCGTACATGCCGCTGTAGGGCAGGCCCAGGTATTTCATGCCTGCATTTGCCGAAGCCTGCCAGTCAAAATCCGCCCAGAAAGCGCCGCTGCCTTTCTTTCCTACCAGCTTGGGCTGAATCAATGTTTTCCGTTCGGTATCATAGATTTGTTTACCACGCATAATCTTCACCGGCCATATCCTGGATACATTTTTCGGATTCTCCGGATGAAGGTTATCATCATACGAGCCATTCAGATGATTCAACTCCAAAGGGAACGTGTCAATCTTGTCTTCTATCAGATGATGATCGGCTGTACCGTTAAACCATACATATTCCGGCTGAATTTTAGCTGCGAATACGGCATCCCCGTGTTTCGAGTCATACTCATGTGTTTTATCTTCAGATTCTTCCATATAAGGTTTCCCGTCCTTCAGTTTTCCTGCTGTCGACCAATCCCAGTAAACCTTGGTAGGATTCACTTTGGCATAGGTGGGTATGTGACAGGTCTGGCAGGCCACCAGTTCATAATGTTCATTCAGCAATTTGCTTTTATGAGGTTTATCGGTATGGCATTGCACGCAAGTAGCACGGTTGGAATTTGAGGAAGAAACCGTATAAAGCTGCCCGGACACCTGATGATTTTTTGTTTTATGACATTCCGTGCAATCCATGTTTTTCCCGTCAGCATTCATATGTACGTCCACCGCACGGGTACAATGATTCAATACCTGTTCCAGGTCCCCGTGTTTAACATTGTTCCCTCCTCCTCCGGTAAAGTGACAGGCACCGCAATTGTTTTTATGGGGGTAACCCACATGCTGTGCTACGTTGTTCAGGTTTACAGATGATTTCGGGAACCCCGAGCCTGTCATAGGTCCTGTCCCCGGCTTGGACTTCTTATAGGTGCCTGTATTATCATGGCATACCAGGCAGTCGATATTATTGGAATTATGAAAATCAAAAGTTTTATCCCCCCAGCCATAGCCGGCATGACACATCATACACAGTTTTTCATTGCTGTTTACCCCGATACAAAAGTTATTGATAATATTTTTCTTTCCCAGATCCATGACCCCTCTTCCGGGAATGGAATCTTTCTTCAGCCATCGCCAGTGTTCCGTTTTCATGATCTCTGCATCCCGTCCGTTATGGCAACCCAGACATGCTTCCGTCACCTCCGAAGGATTATTAAAGGGTTTCTGCAGAGCCGCAAATTTGGAATGATCCGTAACCGGATTTTTTTTCTCTACCTGGATGTTAGCCACTCCATAGTATTCAGGATCTTTGTCACTGTTTACCGTCCAGATTAAATAAAATATAATGACCCAGGGAATGACCAGAATCAGCACCAGTTCGCCAGCTTTCTTCATATCATACAGTTTTTATTACCACGGTTAATAACAGCATACAAAAGTAAACCAATCCTTTTAAGGGTATTATTAAAAAACGATATTTAACAACATATTTTGAAAGTTATATTACTTTCAACTACCTATACACCGGGAGTATTCAGTTTTAATCTTTTTATTTCTTCAACCAGTGATTTACGTAACTCAGGAAGCCTGCTTTCCTCACAGTGATCCGAATAGATTGAGGCCATATCAATAAAATTATCGCCGCAATTCAGATAAACCAATGAAGCATCAAACATATGAAAATTGCAATTATTTTTTATGCTAAAAATTATTTTTTCGAATAAATCGATATCAATATCTACCGGTATTTTTATAAAGTGTCTGTTCGGATTTTCCCGATCTTTATATATCTCCTCGTCAGTTTTTTCAAACTTTGTAAATCTCTTGAATTGCACCGTTGCTTCATAGGGATTGATTTTTCTATCCTTCATAAACTGAATGCCCAGCTCCCTGTAAGTCTCTATCAAGGGGTTCAATTGGGAGGTCTCATCCGTTCTGACCCTGATCATTGGTAAGATTTCATTTTGGAAGGTTATCTGTCCGGGCGATATATGGAAGGTACCCCCCCCTCTTTTTCTTTAATCTGAAACTATAACGGAAAACCCTATCCTGAAAACAAGCAAAAGGTTTCTTAACAATAAGATAGAGGTGATGGTCTTTTACCGACTTTAAGCTATCCGGAAAACCGGATACCGAATAATATGAAGGAAACGGACTGGATTCGAGGATTAAAATTTCTCCATTCTCTTCGGAAGGGAATCTTGCAACCATTAATTTTTTCGTAAAACACACCTGGCAGTCAAACTTTTCTTCATTCATAATTTTTTGTATTTAATAATCAATGACCGGGTCAAACAAAAAATATTTTTTTGACAATTTAGTGATCTTTTTGAAAACAGAGAATATGTTTTTCAGAATAAACGGTCAAAATATCTTATATTTAGCCTTCAATCAATGTCCAATAAGTTAAGAACCACCTATGGCGAATTCGGCACAAACAACTCCGGATATATATATTCTGAAGCAGTCGGGTAACAAAGTTAAGTACAATCCCGACCAGCTCAGGCGTTCCCTGGAGCGTTCCGGAGCCGGGGAGGAAGACATCCGTGTCATTCTGAAAGAAGTACGAAATATTCTTTACGAAGGCATATCCACCAAAAAGATTTATCGTATAGCCTACGATTTGTTGAGAAAGAGAGCATCTCATGCCACGACCCGCTACCGGCTGAAACAGGCCATCATGGATCTGGGACCCACCGGTTATCCTTTTGAAAGATTCGTCGGGGCGCTGCTGGCCCATCAGGGCTATCGGGTGGAAACCGGTGTCTTCGTAAAGGGAAGATGTGTACAGCATGAGGTGGACGTGGTCGCTGTCAAGGACCACAAAAAGATCATGGTAGAATGTAAGTTTCACCATGATCAGGGAACCAAAAGCAATGTCAAAGTTCCCATGTATATTCGGTCACGTTTTGAGGATATCCGGAAAGAGCTTTACCCACAACATCCCGGGGAACCCTTTGCTATGGAAGGATGGTTGGTTACCAATACGCGTTTTACGGCAGACGCCATCCGTTTTGGAAACTGTTCGGGACTACGCCTGATTTCGTGGGATTATCCCGCAAAGGGAAGCCTGCGTGAGCGTATCGACCTGGCTGGTCTCTATCCTGTCACGTGCCTGCACACCCTTACCCGGAACGAAAAAAAACAATTGCTGGAAAAAGAGATCGTCATGTGCCGTGAACTGGCTTCAGACATGTCTGTGCTTTCATTCCTGGGCATATCTGCCGCCCGTTTAAAAAGACTAAAAAAAGAACTGGATCTGCTTTTTGAAAAAAACAAGAGCTGACCTCATGTCAGCTCTCTGATTATTTTTTCCTTTTCTTCCTGGCAAGCTTGCGTTGATACTTCGGGGAAAAAAAGTATTTGTTTTTCCCCAACTGGGTGGTATTGATCATTACCCGCTTCTTTCTTTTATTGTGTTGTTTAATAGCTTTTGAAGAAGAACATCCCGCCAGGAAAATGGCCAGCAAAATGATTGTCAATACCCTTCCCAGATATTTCATGAGGTATTCTTTTGATAATCAAATGGTATTCTTAATGCAATAATAAGAAAAATAGTTAAGAAAACTTGAAACCTTTCATGAGTTATCTCTCTTCAAAAAGGTGATTTACATTACCTTATTTTTTATTTTCCCCACTATTCCCGGATGTTCCGGCAATTGAATCTCTCATAGCTGTATCGGCCTGAATATTTTTAAATTTATAATAATCCATCACGCCCAGGTTTCCTTTCTTGAAGGCTTCTGCCATGGCGAGGGGTATCTGCACTTCAGCTTCAATGACCTTTGCCCGGGCTTCCTGTGCCTTGGCTATCATTTCCTGTTCCAGGGCCACGGCCATCGCCCGGCGTTCTTCGGCTTTGGCCTGAGCAATATTCTTATCCGCATTGGCCTGATCCATTTGCAGTACGGCACCGATATTCTTGCCAATGTCGATATCGGCAATATCAATGGAAAGAATCTCAAAAGCCGTCCCGGCATCCAGTCCTTTATCCAGCACTGTTTTCGAAATGGTATCCGGATTTTCCAACACAGCCTTATGGGATTCGGACGAGCCAATGGAGGACACAATACCTTCACCCACACGGGCCAGCACCGTTTCTTCGCCGGCACCACCCACCAACTGCTGGATATTGGCCCGTACCGTTACCCTGGCTTTGGCCACCAACTGTATCCCGTCTTTGGCTACTGCCGTCACCGGAGGTGTATCAAGGACCTTTGGGTTCACCGACATCTGGACGGCTTCAAACACATCCCTGCCTGCCAGGTCAATGGCTGTAGCCATCTTAAAGGTAAGTTTGATATTGGCTTTTGAGGCTGATACCAAAGCATGCACCACTTTGGGTACATGACCTCCCGCCAGAAAGTGAGCTTCCAGTTCATTCCTGGATAATACCAGACCGGCTTTCTGTCCTTCGATCATCGCACTGACAATAACTCCCGGAGGCACTTTCCTCCATCTCATAATGATCAGTTGCAACAAGGATATCCTCACCCCCGACACCTGTGCCTGAAACCATAAACCCAGGGGGATGAAATATAAAAATACCCAGAGCAGAATGAGCGCCCCGACAATAATAACAATATACAATCCGATTCCTTCCATGATATTTAGTTTTTTGGTTTAACAATAATATGATTGGGCATAACCTTTATAATGATCACTTTTGTATGCTGATCAATATATCCGCCCTGAGATTTGGCTTCATATACTTTTTCTTTCACTTTGACCTTTCCCATCGGATTAATGCGGCTGATGGTCACTCCCTCGTCGCCCGGCACGATCTCGCCTGCATTTTCTTCAATGACATTCACTTTCCCGTCCACTACCGTTTTCAGACTAAGTCGCTGCCATGTCTTTCCCTTAAGAACAAAAACAAGCGTCAGAACAAACAGCAGGAGGGTCCCCAGCAAGATATAATTTCCGGTAGTCGTCCCGTGATATTTATATCCCATGATAATGCTGCCGATCAGCAATATAGCACCTCCAATACCAGCAACGGTAATCCCCGGAATCAGTAAAAATTCAACAAGAAATAAAAAGATCCCCAATATGATCAACAATATAATAACAGGTATTGACATAAATGTCTTTATTAAAATTACTCAATAATGGTCTTCAATCCGCGTTCTGTCAGTTTTTTTCTCTGGGCTTTCAGTTTCTCAAATTTCCCTTTACTGATCTCACATTTCCCCTTAAAATGGGTGATCATGGCACATTGTTCAGCCTGTTCGGGAGAATGCTTACAGATTTTCACCAGAGACTCGATCACATATTCAAATGTATGAAAATCATCATTCAACAAAATCAATACGGGTTTTGCACCTTCGATATCCTGATTCTTTTCCCGCTTTTTTACTTGTTCCTTATTCATTTTTCCGGTATTTATATTCCCTTAATCTCACTCAGCGGAATTCTTATCCCTTTTTTATAGGCTGTAACAAAACATCCACTAACGCCCATTTCAGCCAGTTTATTCCGGAAAGTTTTCGCCTGATCAAAAGTAGTAAAATTTCCGAAAGCATAAACATAAAGTCCCTGATTGTTTCTCGAACGGATCACCACATATCCTTTTTCTGCAAATTTCTCCAGTTCTTTCAGTTTCTCCAGCGGCAAAGGATCACTGAAAACCCCCAGTTGAACCCTGAAAAGCACCTCCTTCTCTTTGTGCAGAGATAACGTTTCGATATGCTTTCCGGAAGCTGCAGGTTCCGGTTTTTTTGCTGCGGCGACAAGACGGATGTTTGTATAGGGCTCCTGATCTTCAAGCCATTGTATTCGACTGACAGAGGCTCTTTTACCATTATAAAAACCCACGATGATGGCATCTTTGTATCCTTTGTGGCGCAGTTTCAGCAAAACGGAGGAGGCCTCTCCATAGGTACGAAACAAGCCGGCATAAAAACGAACCAGGTTTTTCCCTTGTATTTTCTCCACCACCATAGGATACATGCCCTTAAAATAAGTAACCGGCGGAGGGGTCTTAAAAACCCCTACCTGAATCCGGTAATTAACACCCGGAGGCATGGCATTAACAGTGGGGATATCCTTTGTCGCAGGATAAACGGTATGGTCTGCCATTTCAAACCCAAAAACATAATCACCCAGAATCTTTTCACGCTGTGCTTTTTCATCCACCATGGCCGGGGTCCTGGCTGTTACGATCCGTTCAACGGAGTTTCTGTCACCTGAAAGAACAGGCACCCCCTTTTTTGCTGTTTTCCCCGGTGGCTGTTCGGCCGGTGCCGGTATGCTCACATGTTTCTTCGGAACAGGTACCTGTGTCGGTGTGGGAGAAGCCACTGAGGCATGCACCAGATCGGTTTCAGCACTGGCAGTAATCAACCCGGCATACGTTGCAATGGCTTTGCGTTGATCATCCAGCGCAGCCAGCTCATAGGCATTGGATTCCATTAACAAAGCATACTTATTCCCATAATTCAGGAAATTAGCAGCTTTTTTTCTAAGTATCAGCGCTCTGTTGTAGCTTACGGCCGCCTCATTTTTATAGATTTCTCCTTGTTTTCTTCTGGCATTATCCAGCGAAGCATGTTGCTCAAAAGATTCGATATATCTTTTATTCATGGCATATTCACCGTCGTTGGCTTCCTGAAAAATACCCACCGCTTTCAACCTGTTTTGTATTTTCTGTTCTTCCAGTTTATCAATTTTTTGTTGAGCTTTTTTCCTGATCTTATTACTGGTCGAAGTATTGATGATCATCTGCTGGCGGCTGATCTCCCGTTCAATCAGCAGGGCATCTTTCATATATTGATTTCCCTGAAGGTTCAATGCATGATAAGTATCCAACGTCCGGACATCCTCCGGTGAGAAAATCTTCCTGAATGCCGGTTGCCGGTAAAAGTCATCCCCTGTAAGTTCAAGAAAAGGGGAAGGACCTTCCCCGGAAAGGCGGACATTGGGAGGAAGCACTTTTGTTGCCGCAGGCTTCGACTGGTAATTCCGGGCTGTAACAGAGGGGTTCATATTCCCTGATTTCTCGTATTCTCTTGCCACAACAAAGTAGGCGTCGGCTTTCTGTTGATAAGATTCAGCCTGCTCATTAAGCCGGGTAAGGTCTTGCTGAATACGGACCCTTTCATCATCAACAGCCGATCGCATCCGGTTTTCCTTCTGATAAGCCAGTAGCCGTACCGAATCAGCTTTATGCTGGAACTCCAACGCTTTGCCGGCCACCTCCTGATAATCGTCATTTTTCCCCTGTGTCTCTGCAGGATTGTCTGTCTTCCGCACATCTGTCGTGTTGTTTATATACATATGACACTGGGTAATCCATTTATCCACATGATAGGATTTGCTTTCAGAGGCACCCGCCAGTTTGCGGAAACGATTAAAATAATCTATCGCTTCCCGGTAAAGATTGGCCTGGTAACTGGCTTTCCCAAGATAGAAATACACATCGGCCGGAATATCTTTTCCCAGCGAAGCCACCTTCAGACGGTATATGGCCTGAGAAGGTTCCTGCTTAAGCTCAGTAAGACAAACTCCGGTATAATAATTATACCAGGGGTCTCTGGGAAAAGAACCAACCAGTTGCCGGTAACTCTTCAGCGCTTTGCTGTACTCCTGTTTGTTAAAATACTCCAGTGACTCCCTCTCCAGAGAAGCCTGTCGCCTATTCTGCGCAAATGTAACAGGGGCTGCCAGCCAGAACACTGATAAAATACCGATAAAAATAATACTGTTTCGCATAATCTCCTGATCAGATTCAATTTAGTACAACAGAGTCCATTAAATATCAAACAATTCCATACAATATAGAAGATTGTTCATAACCCTATGAAAAGTTCAAATCTTTTTTCCATTAAAATTCATGTAAACTTCGTAATTTTACGCGAAATCTCAAAGGAAACATGCATCATGACACATTTAAAAGAAGGAGATCCGGCTCCTCCGTTCGAAGGGACTGATCAACACGGTAATACGATAAAGCTATCCGATTTCAAAGGGAAAAAGCTGATTCTTTTTTTTTATCCGAAGGATAATACGTCCGGCTGTACAGCCGAAGCCTGCAATCTCAGAGATCATTATCAGGAACTTATAGAAAAAGGATATGCCATCGTAGGTGTCAGCCCGGACAGCCTGAGATCACACCAGAACTTCGCCGGAAAATATAATCTGCCCTTTCCGCTCATTGCCGATCCAGAAAAAAAAATCCTGAACGGTTACGGCGTGTGGGGCGAGAAGAAAAACTACGGAAGAGTATATCTGGGGGTACACCGTACTACCTTTGTCCTGGATGAAAACGGAAATATTCTGAAGGTTTATACCAAGGTCAGAACCAAAGAACATACGGAACAAATATTAAGAGACATGGAAGAATAATGTTGCCGGCCACTTCCACGGTATCACTATTTTTTATATTTTAAGCCGGTCATTCGGAAGATATCTACTAAAAACAATTGCTTATCATGGATAAAGAAAACAAAGAAACTAACATCAGCAAGGAAAAACTGAAAGCCCTTCAACTAACGATAGATAAGATAGAAAAAGGTTTCGGAAAGGGAACGATCATGAAACTGGGGGATCATGCCATTGTTGATATCCCTTCGTTTTCGACAGGATCCATTGCCCTGGATATGGCCCTGGGCATAGGAGGATATCCCCGCGGACGGGTTGTGGAGATTTTCGGACCGGAGTCCTCCGGTAAAACTACCCTGGCCCTGCACGCCATTGCCAGTGCCCAGAAAAGCGGAGGGATTGCTGCTTTCATTGATGCAGAACATGCGTTTGACCGTTTTTATGCCGAGAAACTGGGCGTGGACACGGAGAACCTGCTGATCTCTCAACCCGACAACGGGGAACAGGCCCTGGAGATCACCGATCATCTGATCCGCTCAGGAGCCATAGACATCGTTGTGATCGACTCGGTAGCAGCTCTCACCCCCCGCGCCGAAATCGAAGGAGAAATGGGAGATTCCAGCATGGGCCTCCAGGCCCGTCTGATGTCACAGGCCTTGCGTAAACTTACAGCCAATATCAATAAAACCAACACCTGTTGTATGTTTATCAACCAGTTGCGCGAAAAAATAGGCGTGATGTTCGGTAATCCGGAAACCACCACCGGAGGGAATGCCCTGAAGTTCTATGCTTCCGTACGCCTGGACATACGACGTATAGGCCAGATAAAAGAAGGGGACGATATCCAGGGAAACAGAACCCGTGTAAAAGTGGTAAAAAACAAACTGGCACCCCCATTCCGGAAAGCCGAATTCGATATCATGTACGGCAAAGGCATCTCCCTGACCGGAGAGGTCATTGACCTGGGCGTGGAAAAAGGAATCATCCAAAAAAGCGGATCATGGTTCAGCTATGGAGAAACCCGCCTCGGACAAGGCCGGGAGACCGTACGCAAACTACTGGCCGACAATCCCGAGCTGCTTGATGAACTGAAAGCAAAAATCGTTCAGGCTTTTCAGGAAGAAGAAAAGCAATAAAGGTATTTCTTAAACGACTTTCTTTTTTACACCTCTCTCAAAACGTTCCCTGAAAGTTTTGACCTCTCCTCATAGAGAGGTATAAGCAGCATGCCGGGACCAGGGGACTTCTTTCGAAGTAAAAAATCATAATAGAGCAAACCGGGACACAGCAAGTTCACGAACATTTTTTTTACAGGTAACCGGATGTATGCATTCTCAAATTCTTTACTCAACCCCAGAACGCCATTCTCTGGCAAAGGGAGTCTTTCGGATGACTGGATCGATGGTTGAAATAAAAAGTTGAAAATCAAGGGTTCATTTATACATATTTAAATACATATTTAATTATGTATTTAAATATGTATAAATCCTTTCTGCTTATTCCCGGCATCTCTTTGTCAATCTGTCCCTTAATCTTTTATCTCTTCCTCTATTCCTCTCTTTATTTCACTCGCTCCTTCATCTTCTCCAGGATGATTGTCAGTTTCTTTTCCAGCGGCAGGTTTCCGTCCAACCAGAGGATAGGTACGCCCCTTTTTTCCATCCCTCTGAACCAGGTCATTTGCCTTTTGGCAAACTGATGGATCGCTGTCTCCAGTTTGCCGACCATCTCATCATAAAAAAACTCTCCTTTCAGATACAAAGCAATATACTTGTACTCCAGACCATAATACATCAAGGTATCAAAAGATACTCCCTGATGAAGCAATGCTTCCACTTCTTCGATCATTCCTTCTTTGAGCCGGCGGTATAATCTTTGAGAAATATTGGTCCGTCGGGTTTCCCGGTCAACACGAAGTCCGAAAATCAGGGGATATAACTCGGGAAAATGGGATTCTTTTTCAGGATGGGATGCATAATAGTGTTCTATTTCCAGCGCCCGGACGACCCTTTTGCGAGTATCCAGATCCGTAATGTTATGCAGTTTTTTGTAAGAAGCCAGCATATCGGTCAGCTCCTTCATGGTTTTATCCTCCAGCATAGCACGAAACGCCGGATCTACCGGTACGTTAATCAGTTTATATTCCCGCAGTACCGCTTCAATGTAAAGTCCGGATCCTCCCACCAGCACCGGCATTTTTCCTCTGGTACGGATATCTTCATATACCCGGAAAAAGTCCTGTTGAAATTCAAAGACATTGTATTTCTCTCCCGGATTCCGTATGTCTATGAGATGATAAGGAACCGTCTCTCCTTCCACCATGAAGTCCCGGAGATCTTTGCCTGTACCGATATCCATATCCCGGTACACCTGGCGTGAATCACCACTGATTATTTCACCATTGATTCTGTGTGCGAGCAAAGCCCCCAAACGTGTTTTCCCGGTGGCTGTCGGACCCACAATAACCAAAAGATTAACATCCGGATTATCATTCATGATTATAACTCCGCTAGCCCATACCAACGTTTCCTATTCCTTATTTTCATCCTCCGGTTTCATATCATCAATCGTTTCTTGCTTTTTTCCCTCTTCCATCATTGGCTCCTGATCGGCATATTTTATATCCTTGTTCTTGGGATGTTTCCTGGATATCAGAGAGAACAACCAGATCAACACTGAAACAAAAACACCCGCCAGAAAGGAAAAAAGCACAATAAGACCCGACTGACTGTCATATTCCCACGACATAAACCGAATGGTAACAGCCTGGTTATTCTCGGCGATGAAGATAGCAAGGACTATAAATGATATCGCCAATAAAGTAATATAAAGAATCTTCTTAACGCTCATAATAAAAAAATTTAAGTGGCATAAATAATCATTGAGTAAAAATACAATTTCTTCGTCATACGAACGCCAGGATTTATTTATTCCCTGATTTAGAATACTTAAAAAATCCTGCCAATTTACGAAATCCCTGGTCCACAGCCAGTAACACTCCGTCAACAGGTTTTACAGCCTCCGTGGAAGTGGTGTCAAGATGTTTTGCAAGGTTCATGATGTTTTGCTTTCCTGAATACCGTTTTATCAACTGCAGGGAGGTTTCGGACATATCTGACAGGAGATCCGCCAGTGGCATCACTTCATTTACCCGGGGAGAATTCTCTGCATAAGGTAAAAGGGTTGTTTTGAAATGAGCCCAGCTTTCCAGGACAGCGCCAAGACTATCCCGGAGCGCCGGATCATCAGGATGATCGATATACTGTTGCACCAGACGGTTAAAACTTCTGGCAGGCAGACTCTCGGGCCAGGCTGCATCTACTACTCTATTTAGCGGGGTATGTACTGTAAAATGTTGGTATATGCTCATCCGGTCGTAATACTTTACCTCTTCGAGCAAATCAACAAAAGATTTTAACGTTGATATGTCTGCATCTCCCGCCAGGGCATGGAGCTGCCGGAGATAGTGTGCATGATGTTGCAGACCCATCAAAATAAGATAGTGATCGGTGACCTTCAATCTGCGGTACATATCTTCTGTATCTTTTGTTAAGGCGGCTGGTGACCAAAGTTTTTCAGCTATGGCAACCGTTCTGGGCCATATCCTTGACTCAATGGTAATTGAATCAACCAGTTCGCTCCACATACAAGCCTCTCCGCCTAAAACCCGTTTTTTCTCTTGCTTCGTCAATGGTTTGATTTGCTCAAAGACAGGAGGTAACGTACCTGCCAACTCATTACTCCCGGTAAGTTTGCCGTAAACATGTATGCCAACTACACCCAAAGAACCTTTGCCCGCAATCGAGTCATCCGTTTGCAACAGCCTGAAAGAAACTTTACCATAATCAGTTTGAATGGAAAAAATGAGCTGATTATCTTTCACCTCAGCTTCAGGAAATGCAATACGCCCGCCCATCATAGTAACAAACCCTCTAAGGTTTTCAGTCAAACCATACAGAGTCAGGGAACCGTCCACCCTGTTTCCCGATATATCCATGGTAATGGCATAGGTTTTCCAGTGTAAAGTGTCAGGTTTAATATCCACTGCCCCGGGAATGATCTCCGGATCTACGGAATAATATTTCCAGGCCGGCAGTTTATGATCCAGATAATATCCCGCAGAAAGAATGGCATGACCGCCTCTTCCCACCGCATCAAATAATGATTTATGATTTCGCCACGACTGCACGATAATATCCTTTGGCAATGACGGATTCAGGATCTCATCCCAACCCATCATTTTTTTGCCGTGTTGTTTAAGAATCGCTTCTAACCGGTTATTAAAATATGCCTGCAAAGCATGTGCATCGGTAAGATTATGATTCTGCATAAATTGTTGAACATGTTTACTCTCATTCCATTGTTTTGGGTTCACCTCATCCCCTCCGATATGAATATATGGATCGGGAAAGAGAGATGCCATTTCACCAAAAAAACGATCCAGAAACCGGTACACCTCTTCACGTGTCGGATCCATAACGGGGTAAAGTACACCAAAAGTCGTATCCGGGACATACCGTCCCGGCAGAGTAGCAAGTTCCGGATAACCGGCAAACCAACTCGTACAATGTCCCGGAAGGTCAAACTCAGGTACCACCCGGATTCCACGATCCGCAGCATACCTGATGATCTCCCGAATATCCTCTTGCGTAAAATAATTTCCTCCGGAACCTTTTTCCTGCAACAGGGGAAAAACCTTGCTTTCAATACGGAATGCCTGGTAATCGGTCAGGTGAAGATGCAGAACATTCATTTTTACTGCAGCCATAGCATCAATGTTCCGTAAAATGACATCTTTGGGAATCCAGTGACGGCATACATCAATCATCAAACCCCGCCAGGAAAAGCGCGGTTGATCATGTATAACCGCCGTAGATATACCGGGCTTATCCATACCGTAATTTACAAGTTGAAGAATCGTTTCCAGTCCATGCAATACCCCCTGATAGCCTCCGGCACGTAATATAATCTTTCGTGACTTGATAATCAGGTCATAGCTTTCTGTCTCTTTTGAAGAAATCGAATCTGTTTGGCGCCTGTTGTAAAAAATCTCCAGCGGGATCTTTTGGGTACGACCTTTTACCGGAGGAACAAGCTTCTCAATCCTCTCTGTAAATCGTTGCAGAGCTTTCCCGATCAATGCACTATGATCCTTGCATTTGATCCTGTAGTCAAAACCGGAAGACAGAAAAAGTGTCCTGCCCGTTAGCTTTATCTTTGCCGGCAAAGGCATGATATGCACCGCAGCACGGTCGGCAGGAGTTATCGGAGGGGAGGGTTTGATATACTTTTTATAAAAAACAGATATCACGATAGCAACGATAACGACAACAACAGCCACTGCCCCTATGAACCTTTTTTTCATGGCTTTTGTATTATTATAAACCTGTCCCGTGTTATGAACATCCTAATTTTCGGTAATTATTTTTCAGATTCGGGAAACGTTGCTTTTCGGACCTCATTCCAGGTGACAAGATGCAAATGGTATTTTTTAAGCATTGCCTTACAAATGTCAGAAGTAACGAAATCGAAGTCACGTTGCCGCCAGGCCCCGTTAAAGTCTGGATGACCCACCGTCACGGCCTGCAACTCATCATTGTCAATCCCGAGATGAACGATCAGTTCATTCAAACCCGGTTTCATCGATTTTAATATGCTCTCATACTTTTCCCCCCATTTTTCAGGTGGAGTATCTTCGGTGATCATAAAAAGATTATCCACAAACCACGGCTGATCTTTCACGGCAGTCTGCAATTGCGGGTATTCTCCGATCATGTTTTTCGGAACCAGTACCGGCAGATGATAGTCCTGTCCCAGTTTCAGATACATCTGAAAAAGTTCGGGCGTTCTGAATAACGTACCCATATGTGAGTCGAGATGCGATGGCCTGATTCCCAAAGCTATAGCCCTGTCTATTTGAGCTCTGAGTTCGGCTTCGGCCTCCTTCAGATAATCCTGCCGGGCAGCCACCAGGTCGGAGTGAGGAAAATAACCCTGGTCGTCCAGCAGGGACGGGATTTTATCCGAAGGCAAGACGCCGTCCCAGCGGTAATGGTTCCATTCTGCGGTAAGGGTCAGATGAATCCCTACATCCACATCGGGATGTTTTACAGCCCAGGCGATAAAAGCATCACTCCACGGGCATGGCACCATCAGGCTTGTAGATGAAATAGCCCCGGCATCAAAAGCTTTCTCTGTCGCCATGTTTTCTGCATTGCACATCCCTGCATCATCGGCATGGATGATCAGAAGTTTGGCATCTTTAGGATAACCCAATTTTTCAGCCAGCGTTTTCTGGCCCTGGAGTCCCGGCCAGAACAAAAAGAAGGCCATCACGGTTAAAAGTGCGGATAACAATTTAAACTTTTTCATTTTTAAATGTGTTTAAGTTAAAACAGAAAACAATATCATACGTACACGAAAAAAAATCTTTTTGTTAGTAAAGATACGATTTCTTTGTAATATCCTTATTTTTGTCCTTATGATCCATAAAAAGATTGAGATACGGAACAGGAAAGCCTCTTTTCTTTATGAATTCCTGGAAAAGTTCATTGCGGGTATCCAGCTTACCGGGACAGAGATCAAGTCCATACGAAACGGGAAGATAAGTCTCACAGATGCCTATTGCTATTTCCGGGATCATGAGTTGTGGGTAAAAAACATGCATATCGCCGAATATGAATACGGCACCTACACCAACCACGATCCGGACCGGGACCGCAAATTGCTGTTGAAAAGGCAGGAATTGAAGCGACTGGAGAAGAAGGTCAATGAACGGGGATATACCATTGTGGTTCCCCGGCTTTTTATCAACGACCGGGGGCTGGCAAAAGTAGAGATCGCCCTGGCCCGGGGGAAGAAAGAATATGACCGGCGGGAAGATATAAAACGCCGGGATGCCAAAAGAGATATGGATCGAATGGCCAAACAATGAATCTCCCCGCTGCAGGCAGTCGGGGTATCAATAGGGAGTTGTAATAATATTTTCGTCGCCAGCTGCGGGACATTTACCTTCTTGTTCCCCTTTTGGCGGATAAAAAAAAACATGAAAACTAACCACCTGTTTATCATCCTGTCGTTTCTGCTCTCCTTCCCTGAAGGAATAGCACAATCATCATCTGTGGATCACTGGGAAACGGTAATTTTTGCCGGGGATATCTGGAAATATTTTCCTGGCATAACAGAACCCGCCGACAACTGGATCCAACCGGATTTTAATGACACAACCTGGTTTTCCGGTCCCGGTGGTATCGGGTATGGCGATGGTGACGACCGGACCGTAATCGATCCTGTCCTCTCTGTTTATTTGCGTAAGAAGTTCAATATCTCGCAAAAATCAAACATTGCCGCAGCTATGCTGAACGTGGATTATGATGATGCTTTTGTTGCTTATCTCAACGGTGTGGAGATCGCCCGTGCCAACATAGGAACGCCCGGTGTCCGGCCCTCCCACGATCAGACCAGCACCACATGGCATGAAGCATTACTATACCAGGGAATGGCTCCGGAGAGTTTTCCCTTATCAGCAGAAGCTCTGGACACTTTATTGAAAGAAGGGGAGAATATTCTGGCTGTCGAGGTTCACAACCATGATCTTGCATCTTCGGATCTCACTGCGGCTCCTTTTTTCACGGTTGGGGTCAAAGACACTTCTTTTACCTATCGCACTCCTCCGGCATGGTTCATCGCGGTGGAACCTCTCTCATCCTCTAACCTGCCTCTTATTCTTATCAACACATATGGACAGACGATTCCGGACGAACCGCGCATTACGGCCGACATGGAAGTCATCAATTACGGTCCCGGGTTAAGAAACCACCCGGAAGACATCCCCAATGACTATAACGGACGCATTGCGATTGAGATTCACGGAGAATCATCCACCATGTTTCCCAAAAAATCCTATCGTCTTGAGACCCAGGACAGCCTGGGAGAGAATAATAATGTATCCCTGTTGGGTATGCCGAAAGAAAATGATTGGATTTTATATGGCCCATATAGTGACAAAAGCCTGATACGCAATGTCCTGGCCTATCGCCT
This sequence comes from Bacteroidales bacterium, assembly GCA_021157415.1. GTDB lineage: Bacteria > Bacteroidota > Bacteroidia > Bacteroidales > VadinHA17 > DRPN01. The sequence goes on from JAGGWN010000069.1 coordinate 18,972, forward strand.
GAGCAACGATATCGGGAGATATGCACCCCGTACACGATTTTGTGAACTCCTGATAAACGGGCAATACATGGGTTTATATGTACTGACAGAAAAGATCAAAAGAGACAAGCACCGGGTAAATATTAAAAAATTGCGCCCCGAAGACACACAGTATCCGGGCATCACGGGAGGATATATTCTCAGGGTGGATAAAACGCATGCCGGCGATTACGGATGGACCTCAATGCCCAGTCCTATGATCCCGAATGAAAACTATATCTTTTTTCAATATCAATATCCCCGGTACAATGAAATGCCTGCAGTACAAAAACAGTACATCAGAAATTACATTTTACTTTTTGAATCTTCACTGAACAGTTCCTCCTTCACCTCGCCGACAGAGGGCTATGCCAAATATATCGATACCGGTTCTTTTATTGATCATTTGATTCTTAACGAAATAGGTAAAAATGTAGATGCATATATTTTCAGTGTTTACATGTACAAAGATGTTGATACGGCCGGAGGAAAACTGAATATGGGCCCTTTATGGGATTTTAATCTGGCCTTTGGCAATGTCAATTACCTGGAAAATTCACAGTATGCGCCCGGCTGGACGTATCAGGATCAGTACCGCATGTATTGGTATCGCAGACTGATGCAGGACCCGCAGTTTGTCAATCATCTGAAATGCAGATGGGACACTTTACGTCAACAACCGTTAAGCAATGACAGGATACAGTTTGTCATTGATTCACTGGTCTCGGTGATCGATGAAGCACAGGCCCGTAATTTTGTCCGATGGCCCGTATTGGGACAATATGTCTGGCCCAATCAGTTTATCGGCGACACCTACCAGGAAGAAGTAACGTTTCTCAGAAACTGGATCTTTTCCCGGCTGACCTGGATGGACAATCATATGCCCGGGGATTGTCAGGCGTGGACCGGTATCAAAAGACAAAAGTCTTCGCCGTCTGCCACGAAAATCTTTCCAAACCCATTTGACCACGATATTCATTTTATCTTTAATGGCCTGAATGACAACCTTTTCACGGTTTGTATTTATGACCTCACCGGACGACAGGTTGCAAATTTGGACGGACGTAACAGCCAGCCGGATCCACAAGGTTATCGCCTCGACTGGAACGGGTCCTTTTTAAAACCCGGGATTTATCTTATCCGTGCTGTCGCACACGATCACATCCTGTACACCGGGAAAATAGTTAAGAAATAACCGGAGCACCCTGTTTCGTTTCCATTACCCGTTCATATGATCCGTTCGTGGAAAGAATCATCACTGGGTAAAATAAAAATCCATCAGTTCATAGATATCCTGTAGTGACAGAATGGTCTGGTAGTCGAAATATCTATCAATGGTTTTCAGTAATTCATCAAAAGAGATCTCTCCATTATGATCGAGATCAGCTTCCCGGAATTTGGCCGGGATCCTTTTATTTCCCGACAAAGAGGGAACATTGCCTGTCCGGAGATAATAGTCATAGTCGGTGAGACTTGCTCCCTTTTCATCGCCCAGGATATGCACCAAAGAAGCATTAATCTGAGAGCCTTCTTCATCGGTTGACACCTCTGGCGGGGAATTGATTTCCTTATCGAGATAATCAGGGGTACCATCCCGGTCGCTATCCAGAGGACAACCTGTTGAATCTACCGGAATTCCGGGCGGGGAGGAAGGGCATTGATCGTTGAAATCCAGTACCCAGTCCTTATCCGTATCCCCCGAGATCACATCATCATCGGGGATCTCGACATACATCCTCTTCACTTTTTTAAATTCGGGATCGGAAAACAGATCCAGATGTAAAGTGATAAAAGAAAACGTAAAATAATCGTTTCGTCGGTTTACATGCATTCCTGCACTGTTTTTACCCACATTGTCAATAAGATCCGTAGAGGTAAAATGTATTGAGGTTCCCACCCGTAAGGACATCCTTTCTAAGATCTCTGCTTCAAAGCCCAGTTCAACAGGAATCCCGAAACCGTATCCAGGATAATTTCCCTTGCCATACAAGTCCAGACTTCTCAGATCCGTTTCGTATTGATAATCCTGCGAAATGATCTCTCCCGCATAGTTACGAATGGTCCCGTCCTTATCATAAACATAATACGCTCCATCGGGCCCTTTCAGATCGCCTTTGGGATTGAAAAAAAACGTTTCTATACCAACGGAGATGTAAGGAAATACGTCTGAAGGTTTTCGGTACAGGTGGGAAAAATCATAAGATACCGATGCCCCGAAAGAAGAGATATCCGTATAAAAGTTCAAGTGATCGCCTGAGGTTCCCTGGTTACCGCTCAAGCTTCCTTTCAGGATATTAAAATCAATTTTATAAAAATGACGTTTATCCAGAAAAGAAGACACCGTGATCCGCAAGCCCGGGTTGTTTGTAAAGAAATGCCAGGGATTGTTTTGCACATCTCCCAGAAAAGAAAATGCTCCCGTTCCAATCCCGACAACAGGTTTATACTCTGGGTTTTCTACCTTTATCGTTTCTGTCAGGAGGCTGTCATAATAGTTCTTCTGGCCGTACAGGGAAGGGTGCACAACGGATAAGAAAAGAAACAAAACAGACAAATATGAAAGCCGGCGCTTCATTTGATCCGTAGTTTCATATGTTTAAATATTTTTATTTTATTAAATCTCCCCGCTGCAAGCAAACAGGATATCATGGGACAGTAAATAATATTTTCGCCGCCAGGGGTTTGCAATTCGCTCCCCCCCTTGTCCGCCCACTGGCGGATTGTCCGCCCACTGGCGGATTGTCCGCCCACTGGCGGATTAAAAAATTTCATGTTTGTTTCATAGACTATTTATTAATTCCGATTTTATCGACCTGATTATTTAAACCATTTTTGTCCGGTACGGTCCAGTGCTTCACGTACGGAAATCCTTTTGCCGTTATCATAAGCCGTCACAAAAGCCGAATCTATGTCGGTAACCTCTTTCAGATGCCGGGCAAAGGCACGGGCATCTTGATACAAAGCAAACGTTCCGGTTGTATATTTGTATAAGCCGTTCACTTTTTCCCGGTATATTTTCCCAGGAATATGATGTTTTCTGATATAGCTTTCGATCTGCACCGGATTTCTGGAAGCCAGCACCTGTACTCTGAAATAGATTCCTTTAGCAGTAGTGGCAGGATGTTGTACGATTTCCGTAGGTTGACCCGGTTTGTTTTCAGAGACCAGTTTTGTTTCCTCACGATTCCCGGCAGGCTTTTTCTCCTGTGATACGGTGGACGAAGGAGGGTTTGTCGATACGGTGGCAGTTTGTGTTGATCCTACCGTATTGTTTTTCTGAAGAGGTTTTGCGGGAGTCTCAGCCGTCATAGGCGATCCTGCACTCTTGTCCAGTTTAGCCACCAGAGAGGCATATTCTTTCCCAGAAGCATGCAGTGGTATCTTTTCCTGCACCGGGATAATTTTTTTCACAGCAGGCCTGTCATTCATCATATAGGAAAATGTTCCCGTCACAATGGGTGGTTCCGCTGCATTTTTATCCACCGGGACCAGTTTATAGGCAATCACGTATATTGTATCCTCCGGCATAGTCATCCAGATATATTTCAATTTGCCACTACGATAGGAAAAAATTGAACTTTTTCCATTGATGTTCTCGGCTATATATCCGGAGGGTATCGTTTCTTCCACGCGGGCCAATTTTTTCACAAAACCCCGTTTCACCAATATCCGGACAATCCATCCGCTACCGTCTTTGGCTTTTTCCGGTTTCTGACGGTACACCACAAGTCTGGAATCTGCTGCTACAACCCGGGATCCATCTCCTGCAGTGGAGGCAACAGCCGGGGCAGGAGCTTCCGGCGAAGCCAGGATGGTAATGGATTTTTCGGGAACCGTAACCTCTTCTCTTTCACCGTTATTTATGTATGAAAACAAACCCGAAAAACGGAAAATGCCATGTAACCGGATATCCGGGATCAAGGAATACTCTACCGTAATATCTTCCTGCGCAGGCAGTTTCAACCAGATAAAATTCACCTCTCCGTCCTTGAAAGTAAAATCCGAATTGGCCGATTGTCCGGGTTCTACTTTAAATCCGGGAGGGATTTTTTGTTTAAAGCGTGCAAAATCAGTATGTTTACCTTTGTGTATCATCACCTTAACAGGTATCTTAACCCCTGCCTGGACCTGTTCGGGCAGGGAAAAAGACACAGAAATATCCTGGGCTGATACCATCATGGAGGAAAGAATCAGTAACCCGGCCAAAGAAGAAAAGAAAAAAACAATTTTCCGCATCACACAAATATTAAAAATTGGGTTTCAGCATATATTTTGAGTAGAAATGATCGATTTCCATAACAACCTCTTCGGATGTATCCACGATTGTAAACAAATCAAGGTCTTTCTCGCTGATATTATGTTCTTTTTGCAACATAACCTCTTTGATCCATTCTACCAGACCTTCCCAATATCTCCGGCCTACCAGGATGATGGGAAACCTTGCTATTTTACCGGTCTGGATCAGTGTAATCGCTTCGAACAACTCATCGAAGGTACCAAAGCCACCGGGTAATACGACAAAACCCTGGGCATATTTCATAAACATCACCTTACGGACAAAAAAATAGTCGAAAGTGATTAGTTTATCAGGGTCAATAAAAAGATTGGATTCCTGTTCAAAAGGCAGTGCGATATTGATCCCCACCGATTTCCCGTGGCCTTTTTTGGCACCCATATTGGCAGCTTCCATAATGCCCGATCCCCCGCCGGTGATGACACCATAGCCTCTTTGTGTCAACAGGAAGGCGATATCTTCTGCCAGATGGAAATATTCATTATCGGGTTGCGTGCGGGCCGACCCGAAGATGGATACACAGGGGCCGATACGACTAAGTTTCTCAAAGCCCTCTACAAATTCTGATAATATCTTAAACACCTGCCAGGAGTCCGACACTTTTATCTCCTGCCAGGACTTTTCCTCAAAAGCTTCTTTGATTCTTTCATCTCCGCTCGTCATAGGATCCGATTAAACATTTATCACAAAATACTGTCAACTAACAAAAATAGTCAAAAATTTATTTAAACCAATTTTAACTCTTCTTCCAGGAAACGGGCAGTAAAGCCTTTCCCTCTGCGGGCAATATCTTCGGGTGTCCCGGCAGCTACCACCTCTCCGCCATGCAATCCCCCTCCCGGTCCCAGGTCAATGATATAATCCGCTGTTTTGATCACATCCATATTGTGTTCAATAACCATAACCGTATTCCCCCGGTTCACCAACGACTGAAGCACATCCAGCAGCATCTTCACATCCGCAAAATGCAGCCCTGTCGTAGGTTCATCCAGGATATACAGGGTCTTGCCCGTGCTTTTCCGTGCCAGTTCAGCCGCCAGTTTCACCCGCTGTGATTCTCCCCCCGAGAGGGTCGTGGAAGGCTGTCCCAGAAAAACATATCCCAGTCCAACATCCTGCAGGGTCTTTAGTTTCTGGTAGATGGAAGGGATATTCTCAAAAAAAACCACTGCCTCATTGATGGTCATATTCAGCACATCGCTGATGCTTTTTCCCTTGTATTTCACCTGCAACGTCTCCCGGTTATATCTTTTGCCGTTGCATACATCACAGTGCACATAAACATCGGGAAGAAAATTCATTTCAATGGTTTTCACGCCGGCCCCCTGACAGGCTTCACATCTTCCTCCTTTCACATTGAAAGAAAACCTGCCGGGTTTATAACCCCGCACCCTGGCTTCCGGTGTCTGGGCAAACAGATTCCGTATATCGGAAAAAACGCCTGTATAGGTAGCGGGGTTTGAGCGAGGCGTTCTGCCTAACGGGGACTGGTCAACTTCGATCACTTTATCAACATGTTCCAGACCTGTGATCCTATCATAGGACAGGGGGTCTTCCAGCGCCCGGTATAACCGTTTCTTAATGATCCGTTGCAACGTCATATGCAAAAGGGTGGATTTTCCCGATCCTGAGACTCCCGTAATGCATATCAGCACCCCCAGTGGAAAGGAGACATCTATGTTTTTAAGATTATTGCCACGTGCCCCTGCAATACGAATCATCTTTTCTCCTACAGTTCTTCTTTCCCGGGGAACAGGGATATCTTTTTCCCGTCGCAGGTACAACCCTGTAAGACCTTTTGATTGTGCAACCTCTGAGGGTGTTCCCTGGGCAACCACCTCCCCTCCTTTTCTGCCGGCCAATGGGCCCATATCCAGCACATGATCCGCCGACATGATCATCTCGCGGTCATGTTCCACCACAATCACCGAGTTCCCGGCATCTCTCAGCTGCTGCAGGGAATGTATCAACCGGAGGTTGTCCCGCTGATGCAGTCCTATGCTGGGCTCATCAAGAATATACAACACATTGACCAGCTTGGAGCCAATCTGTGTGGCCAGTCGGATGCGCTGGCTTTCCCCGCCCGAGAGCGTTCTGGCACTACGGTCCAGCGACAGGTAATCCACCCCGACATCCAATAAAAACTTCAGACGCACCCGTATCTCTTTCAACACCTCAGATGCAATTTTTCTCTCCCGGTCACCCAGATAACCCGGGAGCTTTTCTATCCAATGGTACAGCGAAGAGATATCCATAGAAGCCAACTCAGCTATATTCTTATTATGAATACGGAAATACAATGCTTCTTTCTTCAGTCTTGCCCCTTTGCACTCCGGGCAGGCAACGTATCTGACAAAATTCTTTACCCTCGACTTTTTTCTGCCCCTGGGATTTTCCTCATTGTTCATGCCCAGGATAAAATTGATGATCCCCTCAAAGCTGAGAAAATAATTGGTTGAAATCCCCAGACTTGTATTTACCAGCCGGAATGACTCTTCCGAGCCATACAGGATCACATCCATCGCTGCTTTGGGAATATCTTTCACCGGAGTGTCCAGAGAAAAAGAATATTTTTGAGCTATGGCCTCCAGTTGCCAGAAAATCAAGGAGCTTTTATAGGGGCCCAACGGTTCGATAGCCCCTTTTCGTATGCTTTTCCCGGGGTCTGGAATAATCTTGCTCACATCTGCTTCAGGCACGGTCCCCAGGCCATTGCATACCGGGCAGGCACCCTGCGGGGAATTAAAAGAAAAAGTATGCGGTGCCGGTTCGTTATAGGATATGCCGGTGGTCGGACACATCAGTTTCCTGCTGAAAAAGCGCAGTTCATCCGTTGCCGTATCCCACACCTGGATCACTCCATCCCCGTATTTCATCGCTGAGGTGATGGACCGGGACAGTCTTTTATCATCCACCTCCTTCATCGTCATTTTATCCACGACCAGCTCAATGTAATGGGTCTTGTAGCGGTTCAGTTTCATATCCGGCATCAACTCCGTCAGCTCACCGTCAATGCGCATATTCAAAAACCCTTTCCTCATCATTTGCATAAACAGCTCCCGGTAGTGTCCTTTTCTTCCACGCACCAATGGAGCCAGGATCATCACCTGCTTATTTTTAAAAGTTTTTTTTATCAGGCTGATGATCTGTCCATCGGTATATCGCACCATCTTCTCTCCGGTCTTATAGGAATAAGCTGTGGCAGTGCGGGCATACAGGAGCCGGAGAAAATCATAGATCTCCGTAATAGTTCCGACTGTTGACCGGGGGTTTTTGCCGGTGGTTTTCTGTTCAATGGCAATAACGGGTGAAAGACCTGTTATCTTGTCCACATCCGGCCGTTCCATCTGCCCCAGATAATGGCGGGCATAGGCAGAGAACGTCTCCATATATCGTCGCTGTCCCTCGGCATGAATGGTATCAAATGCCAATGAGGATTTCCCGGAGCCACTTAAACCCGTGATCACCACCAGTTTATTCCGGGGGATGGAGACATCTATGTTTTTTAGGTTATGCACGCGGGCACCATACACTTCAATGGCAGGCGATCCTCTCCCCGCAATGCTTCCGGATACTGCATTGTCCCTCTTTTTCCTCACAACAGTGCTCCCAGTTTCCATAAATGGACAAAACAGCAAAATTAAGCTAATTTTTACAATCTGAAAAGCTTTTTAATCTCCGGATTTTACCGTTTCGTAAAAAAAAAAGCAGAGGAAATAATCCCCCTGCTTCAGGATAGGTAAGGTTAATATAGGGAGGTTAAAAATAGAAGCTCATACCGCTGTATATACCGATAGAATAAGGATGTGTTGATATCTCAGGACTTCTATAGACAGGGTTCAGGTAATATTTCACCACCGGTTCCAGCCTGAGTCGGAGGGAAGTTGATATGCTATAAGAGAGGCCGAGACCAAAAGTTCCGTTAAAATTCGTTTTTTGCAGTTCATACAAGTCTCCTATCAGTGTGGTACCCTGATCTGAAATCACGGAAGTCTGTCCCTTCACTAACACGCTTGTCCCAATGCCTCCTATAACATTCAGACCCATAGTTTTATCAATCACCTTATATCTAAGCAGCAAAGGAATTTCGACGAATTCCAGTTCCTGTTTCAGCTGAACATCCACCGGCTCATAAGTATCCGCTCCAAGACGGATCAATAGAAATTCCACTTGGTCATTTCCCCCAGGGGCTTTCCGGTTTGCAACAAACACAGGAGTACCGCTATAACCCAGTTTCCCTTCGGAAACATTGATAAAATCATTCCCTTTTGATTTCAGAATAGCCAATTCTCCGCTTTTTTTCATTCTGAATGCCACCACATCATTCACCTCCTGTCCCAGACGGTAATAACCAATACCACTCTGTACTGTGAGGCGCCGGTTTCTTTCGTAGAAAAAGGAGACATTCCCGGCAAACGAAACCATTCCGTTTTCCACAGCATTCAAATAAGATACGATCTGGGGACTGCCTTCCGACAGATGTCTGTATGCATATACCGGTCCGAAATCTCCTCCGATGCCCCAGGTTCCTTTTTTCCCCGGTTGTTTTTTCAGTACAGGAGATACAGGCAATGACTCTGCCTGAATATACTGATTCAACAAATTATTATCCAGGGCGGGGGTAATATTCCTTAGTTTGTATAATACAACAGCATTTTTAGGAGTCATAAAAGCCAGCTGTATGGCAGGGACTATTTCCGGCGCTTCTTTGCTGTTCACGACAGAGATTCCTGACGTCATAGGTACGGTATGGGAGGCACTGTACAGAGGAGTTGTTTTGGCTTTCTTTGCCGCCTTCCCCGATGTTGTATTTTCTGATCCTTTCTTCGCGGCCGGTCTTGCCGTTTTCCGGATATTTTCTCCGGCAGGCAGAGCAATATTCTTCGTTTTTGCCTGTTCGGCAGAGGAAAGGTCTTTCTGCGTATGGGATGAAAAAACCGGTTGATCAGCCAGACCGTTATCGGAAGGTTCCCTCAGGAAGATCAGCCATAAAGAGCCGGTAAGAACAAAAAGCAGGAGGGATGCAGCAACGAGCCTGGGCACTGTGAATAAGATCATCTTCCTCCGATGAACTCTGTCTTCTATTTCGCTCCAGGCGTCAGTTGGGGGGGTAACATTAAGATCACTTAATCTTTCCCTGAAAACCTCGTCAATATGTTTTCCTTTCTTTTCCATCCTGACCAATCAACCAGTTTTATTCAATCGTTTAATTCTTTCCTGTAAAATACTGCGGGCTCTGGATAAGTTTGATTTGGAAGTGCCTTCCGATATGTTGAGCATCTGACTGATTTCCTTGTGAGAGTAACCTTCGATGGCATAGAGGTTGAACACTACCCGGTATTGCGGGGAGAGTTCCCTGATTATTTGCAGCAGATCCTGTGCCGACAACTCCGACAGGATGTTTTCACGCCCCGGGGGATCCTGAAAATCAATATCTTCAATAGAAGCAGTCATATGGTCTTCTTTTCTGAAACGCTCCAAAGCGGTGTTTACCATGATCCTGCGGACCCACCCTTCAAAAGATCCCTGAAACCTGAATTTTCCGAGGTGCTGAAAGACCTTGACAAAGCCATCCTGAAGAATTTCCCTGGCTTCCGTTTCATCCCGGGCATACCTTATACAAAGACCGTACATCTTTCCTGCCAACGTATCATAGAGTAACTTCTGGGCAGCACGATCGCCTTTGATACTTTCCCGTATGACATCCTTAATATCCCGGCTCACGAATCTTCAGTATTAATTCCGCAAATTGCAAAAATTAATACTAATAAAAAAAACATGATACGGAAAGCTAATCCAAAACTTTTCCAAAGAACCTAACTTTTTGATGAATGTTCCTGCCGAATGGTTGCGTAAGACACCCGGGATAATTTTCTCCGCCATCCCAGGGACTTCCTGGTCAGAACCGGAACTGTCTGTAAATATGACACTAAGAAAATGTATAACAGTAATCTAACGCTGAAAAAGAAAATATTTGGCATTGTATTTGTAACTGTTATCAGGACCGTATCACGAATAAAAAAGGAAGCAGAAAAACATGTTATTATGAAAACAAGTTGTTTATTCACATTGGGCTTCATTCTTTTTTGGGGTTTTTCCTGCGAGAAAGAACCGGCGCCAGTTAACACAGAACCCAAACCCATTGCAGTAACTGAGAAATCAAAGAAAGTCATCTCTGCCGGCAACCGGTTTGGCTTTGAGATCTTTCAGGAAATTCTGAATCATGAGGATCCGGACAAAAACCTGATGATCTCTCCGCTAAGCATTGAAATGGCTTTATCCATGACCTATAACGGGGCAGGCGGAGATACAAAACAAGCTTTCGAAGATGTACTTCATACCGATGAGTTGCCCGCTGCCGATCTGAACCAGTCCATGTACGACTTGCGGGAGGCCTTGACGACTGTTGATCCCCGGATAACCATGGAAATCGCCAACTCAATCTGGTATAGAAACACCTTCCATGTGGAAGATGCTTTCCTGGATATCAACCGGAATTATTACGATGCCGAAGTAAAAGGACTTGATTTTTCCAATCCTGCAAGCATAAACATCATCAACGGATGGGTGGATGATAAAACCCATCATAAAATACCGGAGATTATTGACGACATTGATCCCATGACCATCATGTTTTTGATCAATGCGGTCTATTTCAACGGAACCTGGAAATACCGCTTTGACAAGGAAAACACCCGTCCCATGGAGTTCTATGTTACTCCTGATAAAA
>JAGGWN010000101.1 GCA_021157415.1 Bacteroidales bacterium
AATCGTTGGCAGGGTAGGATCTGTGATTTTTTCAGCATAGATTACCGGATGTCCCGTGGTAGGAATCACTTCAGCCTTATCAGCTCCGGAGGCCAGAAAGTTTTTCTTCAGGTATTCCGTGGCTCTGTGCATGTCTTCCTTGTGGTGAGGGTCGGCGCTGACCGACGGTATGCGTATAAGGCCGAACAACTCATCCAGAAACCGTTGTTTGTTTTCTTCAATGTATTTCAGTGCTTTTTCCATGATATTATTGATTTTTAAATTGTTTACGATATGCTTTGGCTGCTTCCCGCAGCTCAAGGAACCATTTTTTTCCAAAACGGCGTGTCAATGCTTCTTCCAGGAATTCATACATGTATGTTCCGGTTTTTTTTCCCAGTTCCAGAGCCGGCAGGCAATTCCTCCAGAATTCAAAATTGACGGCGGAATATTTCTCATATTCCCTCAGTCGTACCGGGAAGAGATGACAGGAAACGGGTTTTCGGAAAGTGATTTTATTCTCCAGCCAGGTCTTCTCGATAGCACATTTGTAAATACCCTTGTCCAGGTATGTGTAGGCACATTCCCGGCCATTGATCAGGGGTGTAACCAGGTCGCCGTCCTCATCGATGACCGATACTCCCTGCTCCTCCACAGCTTTTCTTCCTTCTGCCCGCATGTAGGGTTCTATTTCAGAGTAGGAGTGTGCCAGCTCATTTTTTTCTTCTTCTTCCAGGGGTGCTCCCGAGTCGCCGTGTACACAGCATATGCCTTTGCAAGCCTGCAGGTTGCAAACGAATTGCTTTTCTACGATATCGAGACTGACGAGTGTATCTCTGATTTGTAACAACAGATTTTATTTTAAGCGGATTAACACTTTTCCTGTCATTTCTTCGGGTACCGGCATGTCCATCAGGGACAGGATGGTAGGTGCCACATCGGCCAGGATTCCGTCATCCACTTCTGCAACACGGTCCGACATCACTATGACAGGCACGGGGTTAAGGGAGTGTGCAGTGTTGGGTGAGCCGTCGGGGTTGACTGCATAGTCGGCGTTGCCGTGGTCGGCGATGATCACCGCCTCATACCCGTTGCGACGGGCGGCGTCCGTTACTTCTCCCACGCAGGTGTCAACGGCTTCCACGGCTTTAATGACGGCCTCATATACGCCGGTATGACCTACCATATCCCCGTTGGCAAAGTTCAGTACAACAAAATCCGTTTCCTGTTTTTCCAGTTCTTTGACAATAGCGTCTTTTACCTCAAAGGCACTCATTTCGGGTTTCAGATCATAGGTGGCAACCTTGGGAGAAGGGATCAGGATTCGTTTTTCGCCCGGAAATGCTTCCTCACGGCCTCCGGAGAAAAAGAAAGTAACGTGAGCGTATTTTTCCGTTTCTGCAATACGAATTTGTTTTTTTCCGGTTTTTGATATCAGTTCTCCCAATGTATTGGATACATTTTCCTTATCATAAACAATATGGATGCCTTTAAAAGAGTCATCATAGCGGGTCATGGTAAGATAATGCAGGGGGATGGTATGCATGCCGTGTTCATGCATATCTTTCTGTGTCAAGGCGATGGTGATCTCGCGCAACCGGTCGGTGCGGAAATTGAAGCAGATTACCACATCCCCTTCCCGGATGGTCCCAATGGGATTTCCCTGTTCATCCACATGGATGATGGGTTTTATGAATTCATCGGTAACCCCTTCCCCGTAAGATTTTTTCATGGCATCAAGAAGGTTGGTGGCCGGTGTTCCTTTTCCGTGCACCATGGCATCGTAACCTACCCTGATACGTTCCCACCGTTTGTCGCGGTCCATGGTGTAATAGCGTCCGGTAATGGAAGCGATCTGTCCGTTGGAATGTTTCAGGTGGTCCAGCAGGTTTTTCATGTAGCCGATACCGCTGTGCGGGTCGGTATCACGACCGTCGGTAAGGGCGTGGATATACACTTTGTCAAGTCCGTATTTTCCGGTGATATCACAAAGTTTGTAGAGATGTGTGTCCATGGAATGAACGCCGCCATCGGAGACAAGGCCGAGGAAATGGACGGCTTTGTCATGGTCTCTGGCGTACTGAAAAGCTTCAGTCAGCACCGGGTTTTGTTCTATGCTGCCATCCTGGACCGCTTTGTTGATCTTTACCAGATCCTGATAAACGATGCGTCCTGCACCAATGTTGAGATGGCCCACCTCCGAATTGCCCATCTGTCCTTCGGGCAATCCGACATTTTCACCACAGGTGAGCAGGGTGGCATGTGGATATTGTTGTTTCAGGCGATCCATGTTCGGGGTGTCGGCATTGTAAATCACATCCGCCTTGGAATGGTCTCCTTCTCCCCATCCGTCCAGGATCATTAATATTACTCTTTTCCGTTCCATATTTTCTGTTTGTTTTTGTTTTATAAATTTATGTTATCCGGGTTTTTCACAATGTTTTTCACCGGAATGTATTTTCTTTTTCGGCGGAGCTTATAGCTAAGTACAACCTCATATTGCCGGATAAGGGCGGTCAAAGGAGCCTGAATTTTCTCCGTGCCCGTTTTTCCTGTTTCAAACAAGGTGCTCCTCACCAGGAGAGTGTCACCTTTGGAGTATCCGCTGACCTCTTTTTTTTCAGGCCAGGAGAGCAGTTTCACGGAACAGGATTGTTGTTTAACGTAAAGCCTGTCTATGGTAAGTTTTCCGGAAGATTTTCCGGTCACCACCAGAATATCATACCGGGTATGCACCGGGGATTCCTGCCGTCCCGGATAAACGGTTTCCGAAACAGCCCGGATTACCTTCAGGGGAGGCGGGAACCAGGGCCAGAGTCCGAAAATCAGTATTATCAGGAGCTTTTCCATATGCTTTTCAAAAGAAACAAAATTAGGGATTTTCAGGGAGATAAGCTAATGATAATTCCCAGACTTATGGCCATAGCATATTTGACGGGTTGCCTGTTGCAGAACCGTTAAATTTTGTCCCCCTACAATTTTTGGACTATTTTTATGCAGATTTGCCAGCGGAAAACAGTTTTATTACGGTATTGATGAGTATGAATAAGATACATTATACACGGTGTCCTCTGTGCGGGAAAGATAACCTGGAGACTTTTCTTACGACGGAGGATTTTCTGAAGACTCACGAATCTTTTGATATTGTGAAATGTGCGGAATGTGGCTTTGTTTTCACCCAGGATGTGCCGCAGGAAGAAGTAGCCGGGGGCTACTATGAGAGTGAAAATTACATTTCCCATTCGGATATCCGCAGAGGTCTTATTAACCGTTTATATCACCGGGTCAGGCAATATATGCTACGACGAAAATGGAAGCTTGTGTCCCATCTGACTGCTGGCAGAAAGTTGCTGGATATTGGATGTGGCACCGGATATTTTCCGGCTTTTATGCAAAAAAAAGGATATGAAGTTACGGGCGTGGAGGTCAGTGATACGGCGAGGGAGTATGGTATAAAAAAGTTCGGATTGCGGATTGTGCCTCCGGAGCAGTTCCTGGGAGACCCCCCGGAAGGGGAGTATGATGTTGTTACCCTGTGGCATGTGCTGGAACATTTATATGAGCCGGGGGCCTACCTGAACCGGGTTTCCCGTTTGTTGAGGAATGACGGCGTGCTGGTCATTGCGCTGCCCAATTGTCACGCGTTGGATGCCAGGATATATAAAAGGTACTGGGCCGGTTATGATGTGCCGCGGCATCTGTGGCATTTCTCGCCTAGAATACTGGGACATCTGGCCGGCCAGCATTATTTCAGGGTCACAGAGATGTATCATATGCCGTTCGATCCGTTTTTCAATGCTTTGCTCAGTGAAAAATACAGAAAGAATCCGTTGTGGTTTGTTTTTGGTATAGGTACAGGTTTTCTTGCTTATCTCAGGGGTTTCTTCCGGGTGGAGAATGCCAGCTCGGTCATTTATATACTCAGAAAGAATACGGGGGAGACAGTGAAAGAGATTATGCGTTAAAAAATTCTATCAGGGTAACGATCACCGGGACAGCCAGCAGGAATCCGTCAAAACGGTCCAGAAAACCTCCGTGTCCCGGCAGAATATGACCTGAATCTTTCACCCCGGCTTTCCGTTTTAGCATCGACTCGGCCAGATCGCCCAGGGTACCGAAAAAGACG
The DNA here is from genome assembly GCA_021157415.1 of Bacteroidales bacterium. Classification (GTDB taxonomy): domain Bacteria; phylum Bacteroidota; class Bacteroidia; order Bacteroidales; family VadinHA17; genus DRPN01. The sequence continues at coordinate 4,106 of JAGGWN010000101.1, forward strand.
ATGACAAAAACGATCAGGATCCATTCTGTCCTGTTCATTTCCCTGAACCGGGAAGAAAGAATGATTCCGGTGGCCAGGGCAATTACGGTACCTCCGACAACCCCTTCCCAGCTTTTCTTGGGGGAGATACGTTTGAATAGTTTATGTTTTCCCCACAGCATGCCGGTAATATAGGCCCCCGTATCGTATAACCAGATAATTATGAAAATGCCCGTCACAAGGTAAGGGGAATAATCAATCACATAACCGGGCTGTAACAGGAAATTAAGGATATCCTCTTCTCCTTCCAGGGTGAAGACCGTCTGCATTTTTTCATGCATATCAAAACTTAGCAGGGAAAGCAACGAAAAGGGCAGGGCAATGTAGATGAGGCCCAGGAAAGTGTAAGCAATGTTATGGTAGGGACGGTTATGTTCGACAAACAACTCGTTGATAAACACAAAAGGAAAGAACACAAGCAGGAGAGAAAGATATTTCATGCTGATAGCCTGGATAGACACCAGGAAAATAAGCGTGAACAACAGTGCAGCCATGAAAAGTCCCAGATGTATCTGGGGTCTGACTTTGATCATGTGAGCCAGGCGGTAGAATTCCCATAAAGTAACGATCATGATCGACAGGAAAACCAGAAAAAAAGAGAGGCTGTTGATCAGAAGTCCTGCAAGAATGACTCCCACGATAAACAATCCTGTAAAACTTCTTCTCAACAAAGTGCTCAATGTTCCAGTGTTTTTATGAGTTGTTTGGCTTTTATGACTTCATCCTGGCTGACATAGAGTTCAGTCTCTCCAAACATAAGGTAGGAAGAGTCTTTTTTATTCATCACCACGGCCTGAATTCCGTTTTCTTCGAGCACCTGGCGGGCAAGTTCGGCCTGATATGGCTGGTCGGTGGAAAATATTTTTATCCAATTTTTTTCCATCTTTTACGCATTGGGTTTCATCGGCTTAGGCGATACGGTGGCTTTTGTTTCTGCTTTTTCCGGAAACTCCGGGTTGGCTTTATCTTCCGGTTTGCTATTTTTTCCCCGGGTTGTGGCAGAGGCTGTTTTTTTTGCGGATTTTTTCTTTTTTCCCTCTCTTTCTTTTGTTTCCATATTCTTTTTTTCTGTTGACTTATACTGTGATATCCTGCCTGTAGGAATATCTTTCATATTTTCTCTTTCTCCGAAAATTTTCACAAGGTCTTCCGCATAGATCACTTCTTTTTCAAGCAACAGATTGGCCAATTGTGCATGTTTTTCTTTGTTTTTGACAAGAATCTCTTTGGCCTTTTCATAAGCTTTGGAGATCAGAACTTTTACTTCCTGGTCTATTAACTCGGCGGTTTTTTCACTGTATGGTTTGGTAAAACCAAACTCGCTTTGTCCTGAAGAGTCATAAAAGCTCAGGTTTCCCACTTTCTCGCTCATGCCAAAGTAAGATACCATGGCGTAGGATTGTTTGGTTACTTTTTCCAGGTCGTTCAGGGCCCCGGATGAGATCGTCTTGAATATCAGTTCTTCAGCGGCCCGTCCGCCCAGTGCGGCACACAGTTCGTCGAACATCTGTTCCTTGGTGGTGATCTGTCTCTCTTCCGGGAGATACCAGGCAGCTCCCAGGGCCTGTCCCCGTGGGATTATGGTCACTTTCACCAGGGGATTTGCATGTTTCAACAGCCAGCTCACGGTGGCATGACCGGCTTCATGATAGGCAATGGTCTTTTTTTCCTGGGGTGTAATGATGCGGCTTTTTCTTTCCAGGCCTCCGACAATCCGGTCGATGGCATCCATAAAATCCTGCATCTGCACGGTTTTTTTCCCTTTACGGGCAGCGATCAGTGCCGACTCGTTGCATATGTTGGCAATGTCTGCTCCCGAGAAGCCCGGTGTTTGTTTGGCCAGCAGGTCGAGGTCTATATCTTTCCCCAGTTTCAGAGATTTCATATGCACTTTGAATATCTCTTTTCTTTCCACCAGGTCGGGTAGTTCCACGTGAATCTGCCTGTCGAAACGTCCTGCACGCAGGAGAGCTTTGTCCAGTACGTCGGCGCGGTTGGTGGCGGCCAGGATGATCACCCCGGCGTTGCTGGCAAATCCATCCATCTCGGTGAGCAATTGATTCAGGGTGTTTTCCCGTTCGTCGTTGGCCCCGAAGTTGGGATTCCGTCCGCGGGCCCGGCCTACAGCATCGATCTCGTCGATGAAAACGATACAAGGGGCTTTTTCCTTGGCTTGCTTGAAGAGGTCGCGTACCCTGGAGGCACCTACCCCCACAAACATCTCTACAAAATCGGATCCCGAAATGGAGAAAAACGGTACATTGGCTTCTCCCGCGACCGCCTTGGCCAGCAAGGTCTTTCCTGTTCCTGGAGGACCTATCAGCAAAGCCCCTTTGGGAATCTTTCCTCCCAGACTGGTGTATTTCTTGGGGTTTTTCAGAAAATCCACAACCTCCTTTACCTCTACTTTGGCTTCTTCCAGTCCGGCCACATCCTTAAAGTCCACCTTTACATGGGAGTCTTTGTCAAAAACCTGAGCTTTGGATTTCCCTACGTTGAAGATACTGCCGGCACCGCCTCCGGCGCCCCCGCCCATTCTGCGGAAAATAAAGATCCAGATGACCACAAGGATCAACAGGGGAAGGATCCAGGCCAGAATACCTCCCCAGATGTCGGTGCGGGTTGCATTGATCACATCAAAGCGGTCGCTTTCTTTGTAGCCGTATTTATCAAAGGCTGCTTCCAGTTTCTTATGAAAAACTTCCTCGGAAGGAATGTGAAATCTGTATTGGGGCACTTCTTTCCCGAAAGATCCTGTTCCGGAACCTTTCAGATCTTTATACCTTCCTGATTTGATGGCTTCGGGTTTCAGATAAATCTGAGCCAGGTCATGATTGATAACCTCAATTTTTTTTATATCATGGTTGCGGATCAGTTCACTCTCGACCTTATTCCAGGAGATCTCTTTCACCGGAGATCCGGAATAGATCCACTGTACCAGAATAAATCCCAGAGCAATGATTGCATAGATCCAGTAAATGCTGAACTTAGGTTTTTTATTCGGACTTTTCCCCATGGACATGTTCCCGCGGGGATTGGATTTTTGTTGTTTATCGGCCATAAAAATCTCCTCAAATATTTAATTCTTTTAATATATCTTTTCTTTCCGCATCAGCCCATAATGCTTCAAGGTTGTAAAATTCGCGGTAAGGTTTCTGAAAAACATGCACGACCACGCTGCCGTAATCCAGAAGGATCCATTGGGCATTTCTGTATCCTTCTCGATGCAGCACTGTTTCATGGAGGTTGGTTTTCACATGTTCTTCCACCGACTCGGCGATGGCGGTTACCTGTATATTGGACTCTCCGTGGCATACAATAAAATACCGGCACACAGCATTCTCAATTTGTGCCATATCCAAAACAACAATATCATGTCCTTTTTTCTTTTGTATGCCTTCTATAACTTTTTCTCTTAGATCTGTTGATGCCAATTCGATAAATTCCTCCTTATTATTTTTTTGCAAAGGTAGTGAAAAATAAAGTCCTTACAATAAGGAAATTTCCAGTAATTTTGGTACAAAAAAGAACGATCTGTTTTTCTGTGCATGAAAAACACTAAACAGTCATCTAAAATATAAAATGTCAGCAACAAACAAAAAAAATATACCCGTTATCCGGTTGGATGAGGTTGATTCGACGCAGAAAACCGTACGGGTATGGTTGCAGGAGGGCCGGATACGAGAAGAAACCCTTGTCACCGCTCGTTTTCAGCACGCCGGCAAAGGGCGGGAGAATAATATCTGGGAGGGGGAAAAAGGGAAGAATCTATTGCTCACATGGGTGTTTTTCCCGTCTTTTCTGAAGCCTGAACGACAGTTCTCCCTTTCTGCGAGTATAGCCCTGGCCATTGCTGATCTTGTGGGGGAGTACACTGAGGGAGTGTCTGTAAAATGGCCCAATGATATTTATGTGGCAAGTGAAAAAATCGCTGGTATTCTGATAGAAAATGATATCCGGGGCGACCGCATCGTTTCGGCATTGGCAGGAATAGGTCTCAATGTCAATCAGACGGAATTTCCTGCTTCCCTCCCCAATCCGGTGTCCCTAAAAAAGATTACCGGCCAAACCTACGACCTGGATATATTGTTAGATCGGTTAATACATTTTCTCGGCAAGCGGATGGAAGCGTTACAGGCAGGGCAGGAAAACGTGCTGTTGGGAGAATATATAAAGAGACTTTACAGGTATAACCGGGAATCCGTTTTCATCACAACGGAAGGAGAGATGCGGGCCCGCATTACCGGCATTGACCAATACGGTAGGTTGGTGCTGACAGATGACAAGGGTCGAGCCCGGGCCTATGACATGGGAGAGGTAATGTTGTAGAAAATGTGCGTGAATCTGAGCGAATGATGCAGGGGTAATGGGATATAATAAAAATCATAAAGGTGGAATATTTTTTACCCGGAAAGGATGTCGTCCCGTTTAGCGGGAAATGATCTTCTCCAGTAACCCGATCGATATCTCCGGCCACGTGAGGGTGTGGCGGGCCTGTTGGTAGAAAGGCTCTCTTTCCTTTAATTTTCTATGGATGTAATCCCTCAGTTCTTTGTCGCTCTTCCCCGAGATAAGGGGTCGCTTATCCGGTTCTTCTCTCAGGTATTCAAATAGTTTTTCAGGGGTGTACTTCAGGTAAATGGTCTTACCGGTTTTGTTCATCAGGTCCATATGATCAAAAAAGCAGGGAGTTCCTCCCCCGACGGCGATGATCACATCATCCAGGGTATGGACAGCCTTGAGCAGTGCTTCATGTTCCAATACCCTAAAGACTTCTTCCCCTTCATTTGCAAAGATTTCCGTAATGGTCTTTCCTGCGCTGGTTTCAATCATCTCGTCGAGGTCAGCAAAGAACAATCCGGTGGCAGAAGCCAGACTTTTTCCGAGCATGCTTTTTCCGGAACCCATAAATCCGATCAGAAATATTTTCATCATCATGTGGTTATTCAAGATCCAGGGACATCTGGGCACCATCGTCGGGTATAGGGGGGGGAGATTTTTTAGGAGACAGATCAGGGGGGGATGTTTTTTCCACTTCCTCCGATTCATCCATGGTCAGCAGATCTTCATCCTGTTCATCTTCCTGTTTTACCACGGGTTCCAGTTCAGTGATATTGTCAACCTGGTAGTTGGAGAGGCGTTTTCCCCGGGCCCGGAAGCTTTTCACTCCAATAAACTCTGCCACTTCGATGATCTCCGGCTGGCGGTTTTTGTTCTTACCCCCAAAACTGATCTCCAGACGGGGATATTCAACCTGTGTGATGCTGATCATCCTGGATTCGGGATTATCCCCAATGAAGGAAACGATCTTCTCCGACGCTTCAAAGGAAAAACGCTTTACGTAGAAATAACCCTGGCCGGCCTCAAAGTAAACGACGGAAAAGACTTTCTTTTCATCAAATTTGCGGATCAGGAGGATATCATCTTCATAGTGGTTTGCAAGGTCGAAATTGGTGGTACGGAAGCTTCCGTTTTTGCGTACTACGAGTATTTTGTCTTCACCGCTGAATTCTCCGAGGAAAGTGCCTCGGCCGTCGGCATTAAGTCGCAGCACGGTATCGTCGAACCAGATCTTCCTTCCACCCAAAGTAGAAACACCTTTCTCCTTCATGGTGATGCTCTGGATGGCATGCTTGGTCAGCAGGTTGCCCTGAGAGTTACGTCCTTTGATGGCATGTGTACTGAAGTCAAAATCAAACATCAGTTTTTTCAGGCGGGGCCTGGGTCGCAGATGAACGCGTACCACTTCAGCTTCTCCGTTGGGGTTGGCACTGAAATAGAGGACTCGTGAGCCCGGCTTGCCTTTGGTGATGTTGTACTCCTTGTCGCGGGTAATGCCTGTGATGGCACAGCGTTTTACAAGGTAACGGGAGTCCCTGCCATTCCGGTAGATGAGATTGTAAATGGTTCTTGTGTCATTTTTCTTAAAGATGCCCACATAGAGTATGTCTTTGCCGACAAACACCTTATCGGTAACTTTGGTGATGATGTAACGCCCGTCACGCAAGAAGATGATCATATCGTCAATGTCCGAACATTCGGTCACAAACTCATCCTTTTTGAGGGAAGTTCCCACAAAACCCTCTTTGCGGTTCATATACAGGCGGGTGTTGGCAACGGCCACCTTGGTGGCAACAATGGTCTCAAAGCTTCGTATCTCCGTCTTACGGGGATAAGCCGCTCCGTATTTCTTCTTTATTTGTATGTAATAATTAATGGTATAAGCTGTAAGGTTGGCAAGATGATTTTTGACTTCCTCCAACTCTTCTTCAATGGCACGGATGGCTTTTTCGGCTTTCCTGACATCGTATTTTGATATCCTTTTGATCTTAATCTCCGTCAGATGAATGATATCGTCTTGGGTGATCTCGCGGTAGAACAGTTTTTTAAAAGGAGTCAACCCGTTATCAATGGCTTTGATCACTGCTTCCCATGTCTCACATTCTTCTATGTCCCGGTAGATTTTGTTTTCGATAAATATTTTTTCGAGCGATGAGAGATGCCAGGCTTCTTCCAGTTCCTGTTTACGGATCTCCAGCTCGTGTCCCAGTAAATATTTGGTTTGTTCGGCTGACAGGCGCAAGATCTCCTTTACTCCCAGAAAACGGGGTCTGTCACTGTCGATGATACAGGCATTGGGAGATATGGATGTTTCACAGTCGGTAAAAGCGTACAGGGCATCGATGGTTTTGTCTGGAGAGACGCCCGGTGCCAGATGAATGACAACCTCCACATGCTCAGCGGTGTTGTCGTCTATTTTTTTTATTTTGATTTTGCCTTTGTCGTTGGCTTTGATAATGGAGTCAATCAAAGTGCCGGTTGTTTTTCCGAAAGGGATCTCGGTGATGGCCAGCGTCTTCTTGTCTTTTTTCTCAATTCTGGCCCGTACCTTTATCTGTCCGCCGCGCAGACCGTCGTTGTAGCGAGAGAAATCGGCCATCCCTCCGGTCGGAAAATCGGGGAACAGTTCAAAATCTTTTTCCCGCAGGTACCGGATAGAGGCGTCGCACAGTTCGTTGAAGTTGTGGGGGAGGATTTTCGAAGCCAGGCCCACGGCGATTCCTTCGCCTCCGAGAGCCAGCAGCAGAGGGAACTTCACGGGCAGGGTCACCGGTTCTTTGTTACGTCCGTCATAAGAAAGTTTCCATTCGGTGGTCTTGGGGTTAAAGACCACCTCCAGGGCAAACTTAGACAAACGGGCCTCTATATACCGGGGAGCTGCGGCGCTATCTCCGGTCAACACATTGCCCCAGTTGCCTTGCATGTCAATAAGCAGGTTTTTCTGGCCCAGCTGCACCAGGGCGTCACCGATGGAAGCATCTCCGTGAGGATGGTACTGCATGGTATGGCCGATAATGTTGGCTACCTTGTTGTAACGGCCGTCATCCAGTTGTTTCATGGCATGCAGGATCCGACGCTGCACCGGTTTCAGTCCATCCACAACATTGGGCACTGCCCGTTCCATGATAACATAGGAAGCATAATCCAGAAACCAGTCACGGTACATACCGGAGAGATGAGCTACTTTCACCAGCTCGGAGACGCCTGCCTCTCCTTCCGGTTCCGTCCTGGGCAGCCATTCTTTTGAAACTGCCTTATTTTCTGCAGCCGTATCCTTTACTTCCTGTTTTTTCGTTTTTTCGTTCTTTCCCTCGTCCTTCATGCCGTTCTTCCCTTCCATAAGACAACTGATTTATCAGGCTTCCACAAGATCTTCCTCTACACGCAGGTTATTGATGATAAACTCCTGCCTGCCCGGGGTATTTTTCCCCATATAAAAATTGAGGAACTCATCCACCGATTCGTCTTTGCGCAGACGTACGGGGTCGAGCCTGATGTCTTTTCCGATAAAATGTTTGAACTCATCCGGCGATATCTCTCCCAGCCCTTTGAATCGGGTGATCTCAACATTCTTGCCCAGCGCTTTGATGGCGGTTTCTTTTTCTTCCTCCGAATAACAGTATTGTGTTTCCTTTTTGTTCCTTACCCTGAACAACGGGGTTTGCAGTATATAGAGATGGCCCTGTTTGATCAGGTCGGGGAAAAACTGCAGGAAAAAGGTGAGCAGCAGCAGCCGGATGTGCATACCATCCACATCGGCATCGGTAGCGATAACCACATTGTTGTACCGCAGGTTTTCCAGGCCATCCTCGATGTTCAGGGCCGACTGGAGGAGATTGAACTCTTCATTTTCGTACACTATTTTTTTAGTCAGTCCGAAGGTATTCAGGGGTTTCCCTTTCAGGCTGAAAACAGCTTGTGTCTCCACATCCCGTGATTTGGTGATAGAGCCGCTGGCCGAGTCGCCTTCTGTGATGAAAATCGTAGTTTCCAGACGCCGGTCATTTTGTGAGTTGTAGTGAACACGACAGTCACGCAGTTTTTTGTTGTGAAGACTGGCTTTTTTGGCACGTTCCCGGGCTATTTTTTTGATGCTGGAGATGGCCTTGCGTTCTTTTTCCGAGTCCAGGATTTTTTTCAGCAGGATATCAGCCGTCCCGGGATTTTTGTGCAGGTAATCGTCCAGGTTTTTTTTCAGGAAGTCCATGATGTAATTACGGATACTGGAGCCTCCGGGACCCATATTTTTACTGCCCAGCTTTGTTTTAGTCTGGGATTCAAATACCGGTTCCTCAATCTTAATACTCATAGCAGCAATGATGGAAGCCCGGATATCCGAAGCGTCAAAATCTTTTTTATAAAACTCGCGGATCGTCTTTATCATCGCTTCGCGGAAAGCTGCCAGGTGTGTTCCTCCCTGTGTGGTATGCTGACCATTGACAAAAGAATAATACTCCTCCCCGTAGTGGGTGCCATGGGTGAAAGCCACCTCCAGGTCTCCGTTTTTCAAATGGATGGGTTCATACAACCCTGGTTGGGACAGATTTTCATTCAATAAGTCCAGCAATCCGTTTTTGGAGATTAGTTTCTGTCCGTTAAACTCGACCAGCAAGCCGGCATTGAGAAAGACATAATTCATCAGCATGGTCTCCACATACTCGGAGACGTAGTGATATGTCCCAAACACTTCTTCGTCCGGTATAAAGCTGACACACGTTCCGTTGGGCTCTTCGGAGGGTTTTACGGGATCATCTTGTACCAGTTCTCCCCGGGAAAAAGAAACTTCGTGCACCTCTTTCTCACGGAACGACCGGATCACAAATTCTGAAGAGAGGGCATTGACAGCCTTTATGCCGACCCCATTGAGTCCGACCGATTTTTTGAATACTTTGGAATCATATTTGGCTCCGGTATTCATTTTGGAAGCAACCTCAACCACTTTTCCCAGGGGGATGCCGCGGCCATAGTCCCGCACCGTCACCCGTTTGTCCTGGATGGTTACCACGATCTTCTTGCCAAACCCCATCATATATTCGTCGATGGAGTTATCCATCACTTCCTTTATCAGCACATAAATCCCGTCATCCTGGGAAGAACCGTCGCCCAGTTTTCCAATGTACATACCCGGACGCAGCCGGATATGTTCTTTCCAGTCGAGGGTTTGGATGGTGTCTTCTGAATAGTTTGCTGTCATACTTTCTCCCTCCGGCACAAATTAAAATTTTTGCAAAGATAAGGAAATCCGCTATGTTCAGGTGAATTGTTTATCAACAATGGGGATGAATTTTCAACGACGCCCCTTATTCGTTTCTCATTTTCTCCAGTTCCTTAACCATCAGGTCCCTGGTATACATCATGAGTTCTTTGGTTGATCTGGTCTGATAGAATTCCGGAGGGATTTCATCCAGTACCCGGACTTTTATGTAATGTTTTCCCCGCATGAAAAAGCCGTGTTTGGGCAGGGCCTCTCCCGTTCCGTCCAGAATGATCGGAAGAATGGGGGAGTTTGTTTCTTTGGCCAGCAGGAATGCTCCTTCCTTGAAACGGCCGATCTCTTTTGTTTCCGAACGGGTTCCTTCCGGAAAGATCATCAGCGAAGAGCCTTCTGATAAGGCCTTCTTCCCGTCTCTCATCATGTGGAGGATACTGCTTTTCTTTCCCCGCGCCAGGCGGATGTAACGATTCAGCGACATGTTCCATCCGGCAACAGGGATGCGGAAATTTTCTATTTTACTTACCCATTTGAAATGGACAAAAAGTCTGTATAGCACCAGAATATCCACCATCGACTGATGGTTGGATACCATAACATATACTTTTTTGCGATCTATTTTCCCCCGTTTTTCGATGGAAACTTTCCAGAAAGGAGCTGCCCATGTGTATAAGGAAGCCCAGAAACAGGAAAAAGCATGGAGGAGAACGAGCCTTTTGTCAAAGGGGACCGTAACCAGCCATATCATGAAGGAAATAATAAAACAGACAGGCATGGTAATAATGGCAAAAAGATAGAGCCAGAGCGACTGGAAAATATCTGCTATCTTGCCAAAAGAAGCCATAATGTTGTTGTATCTTGTATAAAGTCAGCCGAAAAGAAAACGAATCCATTCTCCCTGCGAAATTACAGAAACTTTTTCTTCTTTCCACAGGGGATCCGCAGCTCTCTCAGCAGCTTCTTTTTCATAGGGGAATCCGGAGAAAAAACGGGCAAGCATCAATATCTCTTCCGGCAATTCCACATTTCCGGCGAAGGATATTTCGCGGATTTTTCCGTTTTTCAGGGAAATATTTGCCGGTATTTCCCTTCCGGACAAAAGAAGGCTCCTGGACAAAACACAGGGAGGGGAGTAAGCTATATTCCATTCCCATGTGTTATATTTTTCTCTTATTAGTTTTTCGATCTTCTGTTCTTCGGATTTTGTAAGCGTATAAATCCTGCATGGGGCAAAATATTCCAGGCAATATTCCTTCAGTTTGTTTCTAAACGCAGGCAGATCCATCGTTTCTGTCAGATACTTTTTTATAATGGTAACCCTACTTGGTTGTGAGGATACGGCTTTGTCGGATATTTCCTCCGGATTGGGGAGAAGCGCTTCTTTCAAGTCTTTCAGGTGTGTGTCGAACAGAAGGGTCCCATGGTGCAACACCCGGCGCTTATAGACATGTTCGGCGTTTCCTGAAATCTTTTTTTCATGTATCAGGATATTGTTGCGTTTGTCAATGCCGGCAGGAATATTCAGACTGTTGATAAAGGCGACGACCGGTTTGATATATTTCCCGAAATCCACCAGCTTTCCCTGTTCCCCGTTCAGGATAAAGCTGAAGTTCAGGTTGCCGTGGTCGTGCCATACCGTTCCGCCGCCTGTCAGACGCCGCACCACAGGTACCGGATTTCGTTTCAGGAAACTCCGGTTTACTTCCCGGAAAACATTCTGGTGTTTGCCTATGATGACCGAAGGTCTGTTGACATAAAACAGAACAAAATCATCTTCTTTGTTCCGCAAAAAATATTCTTCAGCGGCGAGGTTAAAAAACGGATTGTCCGTGGTACTGTCAAAACAATAAAACATAGATACCGGTTTTACCTCTTTTCTTTATTTACCGGGTTAAAATACGGGTTATGCTCAAGCCATCTTCTGTCTGTTTCTCTGAACAGGAGAAAGATCAGCCATCCCAGCAAAGAACCGACAATGGCTCCGGCCACGACATCTCCGGGGAAATGAACCCCCAGGTAAATGCGGCTATAACCGATCCAGGTAACAATGAGATAGATTATGATCGTGAAAGTTCTGTTCCGTATGAGCAAAGCGGCAAAGGTGGCTATGCCGAACATGTTGGTGGCATGGCTTGAGACAAAGCTGTACAAACCGCCGCAGTGGCCTTTTACAAGATGAACCATGGGGGCCAACGTTTCATTGTGACAGGGCCGAAGGCGCCTGAATACTTCCTTGAAAAGATGAACAGAGGTCTGGTCGGTTACGACAACGAGCAGGATAATAAATATCAACAGAATCAGGAAACGTCGGTTATAAATCTTGATCAACCAGCCCAGGATGAACAGATAGAGAGGTATCCAGAGCCATTTGGTGCTGACGAGCCACATCACCTGGTCCCAGAAAGGGGAGTGCCATCCGTTTATCAGGAGAAAAAGAGATTGATCGGTTTTTTCAAGGAGTTCAAGCATACTTATTCATTCAGGTATTTCCATATCAGATCTTTCATCCTGTCGAGGCCATACCCTGTAACCGATGAGATAAACACCCAGGGCACTTCCGGGAGATCCGGGATGATCTCGTTCATCAGCTCTTTATCCAGCAGGTCCGATTTGGTGATGGCCAGAATCCTTCTTTTGTCCAGTAATTCCGGATTGAATTCATTAAGTTCTTTCAGGAGGATGCGGTATTCTTCCGTGATATTCCGGCTGTCTGCCGGCACCATAAATAAGAGCAGGGCATTGCGTTCGATATGGCGCAGAAAGCGGGTGCCCATTCCTTTCCCCTGGTGGGCATCTTCGATGATTCCCGGAATGTCGGCCATGACAAAAGAACGATCATCGCGATAAGGGACGATGCCCAGCTGGGGGACCAGGGTAGTGAAGGGATAATCGGCAATTTTAGGTTTGGCGGCGGTAATGGTAGAGAGGAGGGTGGATTTGCCGGCGTTGGGAAAGCCTACCAGTCCTACATCTGCCAGGATCTTCAATTCAAGGATAAACCATCCTTCCTGTGCGTCTTCTCCCGGCTGGGCAAAACGGGGTGTCTGGCGTGTGGCGGACTTGAAATGAACATTGCCCTGACCCCCACGGCCACCGGGAAGCAGGATCTTTTGCTCGTCATGTTTCGTAATTTCAAGAAGCATTTCTCCTGTTTCGGCATCACGGGCCACCGTGCCCAGCGGGACCTCCACGATAGCGTCTGCGCCACTGGCTCCGGTCTTCATAGCCGAAGATCCTGCAACGCCGTTTTCAGCTTTGATGTGTCTGCGGTATTTAAGATGCAGGAGGGTCCATAGCTGACGGTTTCCTTTCAGGATTACATGTCCGCCACGGCCGCCGTCTCCACCGTCAGGCCCCCCTTTTGGATTATTCCTGTCACGGTGCAGATGCGCCGAACCGGCACCACCCCGTCCCGAACGGCAGTAAATCTTTACATAATCAATGAAATTACTTTCCGCCATGGATATATCTATTCTTCTTTTGTCAATATTTTGCAGATACGATCGTTTACCTCCTCGACCGTTCCGACCCCGTTAACGGGGTAAAATTTCCCCTGGGATTTATAATGTTCTATCACAGGGAAGGTTTGGTCAAAGTATATCTTTATTCTGTTTTCTATGACTTCCAGGTTGTCATCTGTGCGGCTTTCGATCTTTGCCCGGTTAAGCAGTCGTTTGATGAGCTCGTCATGGTTCACCTCCAGAGCAATCAGATAGTGGATGGAAGTGTTTCTTTCTTCCAGCATCTTGTCAAGGAACCGGGCCTGGAAAACATTCCGGGGAAAGCCGTCAAAGATAAACCCTTTGGCTCCGGCATTCCTGTCCACGGCATTGACCACCATCTGTGCAACATCTGTATCCGGGACCAGTTCTCCCTTGTCCATGTATTCCCGGGCTTTAATGCCCAACGGCGTTTTATTGGCGATGGCTTTGCGAAGAATGTCTCCGGTGGAAAGGTGAATAAGTCCCAGGGATTTGCTGAGTTTGATGGCCTGGGTACCTTTGCCGGATCCGGGAGGTCCGAATAAAATCACGTTGATCATAACTGTAAAGTTTTTAATATGTGAAAAAACAATTTAATGAGCATCAGGATTTGTTGTTTTCATCCAGAACATAGATCCCGTCCAGGTTTCTTCCGTATCCGTTGTAATCCAGTCCGTATCCGACAATAAATTTATTGGGGATCTCCATGCCTACATAATCTATCGGGATGCGATGATGGTAAGCTTCGGGTTTTAACAGAAAGGTAGCCACACGGATCTCTGCGGGTTGGAAGCTTTGTAACTGACGGATAATGTGGTCGAGGGTAATGCCGGTGTCAACAATGTCTTCCACGATGATCACAATATGATCTTTCAGGTCTTCACTCAGACCGATGAGTTGTTTGACTTTGCCGGTGCTTTCCATACCCTGATAGGAAGCCAGGCGCAGAAAAGTGATGCGGGCCTTCAGGTTCACCTGCCGGAACAGGTCGGCGGCAAAAATAAAAACGCCGTTCAGGATACCTACAAAAACAACCTCTTTCCCTTCAAAATCCCGGTTGATACGCTCTGCCATCCTGCTGACTTTTTCCTGAATGGTTTCGGAAGAGATAAATTTTTTAAAATGTTTATCCAGAATCGTTACTTTTTCCATGGAAATATCTATATTCGTTATTCCGCTAAAATATCAAATCTTGTTTTAATAGACACAGAAAATCGTCAAAATACGGAAAAATATGGAACCGCACGTAAGTATAATTATGGGGAGCACCTCCGATTTACCTGTGATGGAGAAAGCTGCCGACATCCTGAATGATTTTGAGATTCCTTTTGAGATCATTGCATTATCGGCGCATCGCACCCCCGAAGAAGTAGAGCGTTATAGCAGGGGAGCATGTGAGAGAGGCATAAAAGTGATTATCGCCGGAGCGGGTATGGCTGCTCATTTGCCCGGAGTGATTGCGGCACAAACGACACTACCGGTAATTGGTGTGCCTATAAAAGCCACCCTGGAGGGATGGGATGCCATTCTATCTATACTGCAGATGCCTCCGGGCATTCCCGTCGCGACGGTAGGAGTGAATGCGGCAAGGAACGCGGGCTTGCTTGCCGTGCAGATGCTGGCTTTGTCGGATGACCGGCTGCAAAAGAAATTTGACGGTTTCAAAGAAGATTTGAAGAAAAAAGTGATCAAGGCAAATGAGGAACTGGCTTCTGTAAAAAAATATTCTTTTAAAACCAACTAACCCGAAATTTGTGATACAAACGAAATCATCCAACGCCTTTTTCCTCCGGCTTGTTGTATTATCTTTTCTTTTGCAGGGAGGATTTACGGCCAGGACACAACCTCTCAATTATTATCTGGGGGCACGTTTTGATGCAATGTCCAATGCTACGGTCATGATCCCGGATCTCTGGTCGGTCTCTCACAACCAGGCGGGAATTGCCTGGGTTACCAGCCCTTCGGTAGGATTTCATTTTGAGAACAAATTTGCCGTACCCCAGTATGCCCTGAGTGCCCTGAGTGCCGTCATCCCTACGGGACACGGGAGCATCGGAACCATGATGTATTATTTCGGATATTCGATGTATCACGATATCCGTGTCGGTATCGCTTACGGGCACTCTTTTTCAGAGCGTTTTGCAGCCGGGATACAATTGAATTATATTAACACTTATATCGCCGACGCTTATGGAAGCTATCACTCGGTGGTGGCCGAAGGAGGGATCATGGCCATCCCCGTGGAAAACCTGTACCTGGGTGTCCATGTTTATAATTTCACCGCTTCCAAAATGTCTGATCCTGAAAGAGAACCTCTTCCGGTAATTTTCAGGATGGGAATGGGTTACCAGTTTCAGCAAGGATTATTTGTTTCTGTAGAAACCGAAAAGGAAAAGGATCATAAGGCTGTTTTCAAAACAGGGGCCGAATTCAACATCAACAAAACGTTTTTCCTGCGGGCCGGGTATTCCACCAATCCCGGGGAACCTTCCTTTGGATTCGGGTTTCTGCTTTATAACTTCAGAGCGGACATTGCTGTGACCCTGCATCCTACTCTGGGATTCACCCCATTTTTTTCGTTGATGCATTCTTTCTGACAAAGCGATTGGTTTATACATAATAGCACTTAACTTTTAATGTGTAATTTCGGTATTCGGATATCGGTATTGATACTGATCAGCGGGATACTAACGCCTCTTTCCGGTCAGGAACCTGAGAATGTTTCTGATATACAACTGCAATCGGATATTGAGGAGATCATGCGATCGCTCAACCGGCCGGAAGATCTGTCGGAAATGCTGGATTATTTTTCTTCCCTGCAGCGACATCCGGTAAACATTAATACTGCCGACAGGGAGACCCTGGAGCGGCTGCTGTTCCTGAATGACTTTCAGATCAACAGTCTGCTGGACTACCGCAGGGAAACAGGCCCTTTGTACAGCATCGGAGAATTACAGTTGGTATATGGCTTCGACCGGGAGGTGATCCGGCGTATCCGTCCTTACATTACTCTTGAAAAAGAGACCCCCTCCGGGGCAGACAATGCGTTTTCTGCCGGACATATCACTCAGGAGGGTGTGATGCGGGGAAAAACCAATCTGGAAAGCGAAGCGGGATATCTGCCGGTACCGGATACGGTTTTGAAAGCTCATCCGGGCGGTTATTACCGGGGAGACCGCACGGGACTTTACTTTCGTTATCAGATACGGTATGGCCGGAAATTTTCTGCCGGAGTAACGGGAGAGAAAGATCCGGGAGAACCGTTTTTTACGGACGGGAATAAAAAGGGCCTGGATTATTATTCTCTGTATGTCCAGTATCAGGGAAGAGGTATATTGCGCCAGGTGAATGCAGGTCGGTATGCCTTACGTCTCGGGCAGGGGTTGGTGATATGGAACGGTTTTCGTATGAGTAAGTCTTCGCAGGCGACAGATATTGATAAACGGTCGCCGGAAGTACGTTATGCTTCTTCCGCCACCGAGGCGGGTTATTTGAACGGCGTGTCGGCGGTTTTACGGATCAAGAACTTTACCGTAATTCCATTTTTCTCTTTTAACCGGTGGGACGCACACCTGGTGCACACGGGAGACACCGCCGGACCCTCTGTTTTTTCTTCTTTTTTAACCTCCGGATTACACCGTACCATGGGGGAGATGGAAAACAAACACCAGGTAGGGGAGTGGTTATCAGGGATGCGGATAACTTACAGGAACCAACGGCTAAAGATGGGGCTTACGTCTCTTTATACGTGTCTGAATCATCCCTTGATCCCTGCCAGCAGACCGGATAATGAATTTGCCTTTCGCGGGAAGGAAAATATGAATATGGGGATGGACTATACCCTGATGATCAAAAGGGTTACTCTGTTTGGTGAAGCGGCAGTCAGCAAAAACGGAGCACCGGCGCTGTTACAGGGAGTGCAGTGGTACTTTTCCCCTCTGATCTCTGTCAGCCTGCTGGGACGATACTACCGGCAGGACTACCATGCTTTCTATGCAAATGCATTCTCCGAAACAGGCCTTACACGCAATGAATCGGGGCTTTATATGGGATTTGCCGGACATTTTATCCCACATGTGGTGCTGTCAGGCTATGTGGATATGTATTGCTTTCCCTGGCTGCGCTATTTTGCGGACGGGCCGTCGGGGGGGAGAGAGATACGGTTGGTACTTTCGTGGGTGCCGGCAGAGAATTTCCATGCAGACATGCAGTATAAAAACGAATCCCGCACAACCAATGATCCCGATTCAGATACACCTATGCACAGGCTGGCCCAACAGACGTATGATCATCTGCGCCTGCAGTTGCGGTACATGCTTTTGCCGCAGTTGCAGGCAACCAGCCGGCTTGATCTGACCCGGTTTTTTGCTGCACCGGGACAGGATCCCGAAAAGGGTTTTATGGCCTATCAGCAACTGCGTTATGCTCCGGATAGGGTTCCTGTTAGGGTATATGGCCGTTTTGGCATGTTTGACACACATTTTTCTACCCGTATCTATACTTACGAGAATGACTTGTTGTACAGTTTTTCCACGCCCTCCTTCACCGGCAGGGGCCTCCGTTGGTATGTGATGATTAAGTATCCCCTGTTTTCCCATGGTGCTCTGACGCTGAGGGTGGCCCGCACGGCTTATGCCGACCGGCACTCCATTGGCGATGGCCCGGCACGGATTTCCGAACCTCATAAAACGGAGATAAAGGCACAGGTTCGGGTAAGGTTCTGAAAAAGAACTCTTCCCGGTTTATGATGCTCATTTCAAAAAGAATTACAGGAGTAATGGACAAAATTGAGGCTGATTTTGAGTAAAAAGCTTCT
>JAGGWN010000070.1 GCA_021157415.1 Bacteroidales bacterium
AGAAGAGAGAAATGAGCAATGAGAAATGAGCAATGGGAGAGAAGAAGTAAAATATTATGTGGGGACACAACATATTGCGTCTGAAATGCAGGGATCTGTCGTGACTTGTCCGTAAATTGATATCGCAAAGACAAGGCAAGGCTGGTTTCATAAAATGATCTGAAAAATAGAATTTATATTCCAATAATGAGAAACAGATGAAAACAGATATTGTGTTAGCCGGTGTGGGGGGACAGGGGATCCTGTCCATCGCAGCTGCCATAGGGCTGGCAGCCGTGAAGGAAGACCTTTATATTAAACAATCCGAAATACACGGGATGAGCCAGAAAGGGGGGGAAGTATATTCCCACCTGCGTCTTTCCGATAAACCGGTATATTCGGATATGATCCCGTTGGGACAAGGGGATCTGATTTTGTCCGTTGAACCCCTGGAGTCTTTGCGCTACCTGCCCTTTTTGAAAAAAAAAGGATGGCTGGTAACCAACAGCAGGGGATATGTGAATATTCCCAATTACCCTGAACCAGAGACATTGGTGAAAGAAATAGAGAAAATTCCAAACCATCTCCTGGTTGATGCCGACCGGATAGCCAGGGAAGCGGGTTCCCTGAAAGCAGCCAACATGGTCATGCTGGGAGCTGCTGCTCCTTTTATCCAGGTATCCGAAGAAAATCTGGAAGAGGCTATACGTACCTTATTTGCCCGGAAAGGAGAAGCGGTGGTGGAAAAGAATGTGAACGCTTTCAGGGCCGGCTTGAAAGAGGCCGGAAAGGCCTCATAGCTTTCTCCCGGAAAAGAGATCAGCACTTTCTGAGCAGGTTTGGGGGAGGTAATAAAGAAATTTCGTTTTAGAAAATTTCTTTATTTTTATCCGGTTAATTATAAAATGCTAAACGAATGAAATCTGTTTTTACCGGGAAGGATGTTCAACAATTTAAAGAACAGGGGATATCTGTAGAAGAAGTGGAACGGCAACTGGAACATTTCAGGAAAGGTTTTCCTTATGCAGATATCCGGCGGCCGGCCACCCCCGGCGACGGAATACTGACATTGTCACAGAAAGAAGGGGACAAGCTGGTCAGGCTATTTGAAGAAAAATCCCGGGAATACCGTATGAGTAAGTTTGTCCCTGCTTCGGGAGCGGCATCACGTATGTTTAAGAGTCTTTTTGCATTTTATGATCTTTGTGTGTCTGCCGCAAAACAGGGAGGATCCCTTTCGTTGCCCAAGGATATAAAAGTTTTTTTTGACGGCCTGGACCGCTTTGCTTTTTACGGGAAACTGAAACATGCCCTGGCAGCAGAGAGAAAAGATATACGGTTGCTGAGAGAAAAAAACAGTTATAGGGATATCCTGGAGACCATGCTCTTTTCTCCCGGGTTGGAATATGGTTCGTTGCCGAAAGGCCTGATTCTGTTTCATCGTTATCCCGATCACAACCGCACTGCTTTTGAAGAACATCTGGCCGAAGGAGCGATGCATGTGCAGGACGAAGGACATAACTCACATGCACATTTTACGGTGTCGCCGGAACATATGGAGAAGTTCAGGAAGAAAATGGAGGAAGTCCGTGCGTATTTTGAGGGCAAGTTTGGCGTCCATTACAAGACCTCTTATTCGGTGCAAAAACCGTCCACGGATACGATCGCCGTTACGCCGGAAAATCATCCGTTTCGTCTGCCCGATGGAAAAATCCTCTTCAGGCCGGGAGGACATGGCGCATTGATAGAAAACCTGAATGATATAAGGGAGGATATCATTTTTATCAAGAATATTGACAATGTTGTTCCCGACCGCCTTAAAGGAGATACGATCCGTTACAAAAAGATACTGGGAGGGGTGCTGATCAAGCTGCTGGGGAAAATTTATATGTGGCTTAATAAAATGGACGAGAAAACGCTGGATGAACAGGAAATGAATGAGCTTATTGCTTTCGTTGCCCGGGAACTGCAAACCGGGCTTCCAGGCGATTTCTTCGCTTTGAATCCCTCCGGGAAACAAACTGCTGTTTATGAGATATTGCACCGGCCGGTCAGGGTTTGCGGGATGGTGAAAAATGCAGGGGAACCGGGGGGAGGACCTTTTTGGGTAGCGGGTAAAGATGGGAGACTGTCTTTGCAGATCGTTGAGATTTCCCAGATCAATAGGGACGATCCCCGGAAAAATGATATCCTGAATCAGGCCACTCATTTTAACCCTGTTGATCTGGTATGCTCGGTAAAGGATCACCGGGGCAGGGAATACGATCTTAAGAGGTTTGTAGATCCGGAGACCTACTTTATTTCTTCCAAATCCTTTGACGGAAAAGAACTGAAAGCCCTGGAGCTTCCGGGCCTGTGGAACGGTGCCATGGCAAATTGGATCACCCTCTTTGTGGAAGTGCCCCCTTCAACCTTTCATCCGGTGAAAACGGTAAATGACCTGCTGCGCCCGGAACATCTAAATGATCGTTGATGGATGAATGACAGACGTTTTTCTTATGGCATGCATCTTCCCTCGTCCGTCTTTCCCTATAGCCATTTTTTCCGCTTGAAAAACCACAGGGTGCCAAAAGAAGCGGCGACCATGGCGAGAAGAGCCAACGGATAGCTGTAAGGCCATGACAACTCCGGCATATGCTTGAAGTTCATCCCGTAAATGCTGGCGATAAGGGTGGGTGGCATGAAGATGACCGTAACCACCGTGAAGATCTTGATGACTTTGTTCTGTTCAAAATCCACCAGACCCAGAAAAGTGTTCTGCAGAAATTCCAGCCTTTCAAAACTGAATTGTGTGTGGTCAAGCAATGAGCCAATGTCTTTCAGCATGATCCGGATAAATTCATAACTCTCTTCCGGGAAAAAGTCACTCTTCAGCATGGCGGAAAATATTCGTTGCTTATCAACAATATTTTCATGGATCATCATAGTGGTCTCCTGCAATGTTCCAATGCTGAGCAGCACTTCTTCATCCAGATCCTGGGCTATATTGACTTCTTTACTTAACCGGGAAATGTCCCTGGTGATGGCTTCCAGATAGTCCGCATCAAGGTCAATACGGGAGTCGAATAAGGCCAGGATAATCTGGTAGGCACTGGTGATATATTTATTACGGTTTTTGATCCTGCGTATGGTATCTCCAAAAGTTTGCAACTTAGTATTACGGAAAGAGATAAGTACATTGTTCTTTAAAATCAAAGACACGGGATGAGCACTATATAAAGTGCTTTCCCTAACCATGAAATTAGAGTTGATAATGATCTGGCTCTCTGTCTCGGAAAATTTGGAACTACTCTCGATCTCTTCAATTTCTTCCTGACTCTGTAATTTTATGTTAAACAGCTCTTCGGCAAAGTTCCTTTCTTTCGTTGTGGGTTGCAGCAGATCCAACCAGATCAGATCTTCAATCTGAAAACCTGCCCATATTTCTTCGAATCCCTTAATATATCCTCTTGACCTGAAGAATGCAAAAACCATAACCCACCTCCTTTGCCGACAAAAGTAAAATATTTTTTAAATATGGACAGGAGGGGATGGGAAAAATATGATCATACGGTATTCATAAGGTAGTTGGTATGGAACCCCGCGGAACGGAGTCATCCGGGCGGGCCCGCTAAATTAGCAGCCTGCGTCTGCGACATTGATGGAAATTAGTTGACTGTGTATTTGAATCCGCCTTCGCGTTCCACTGTGGCGGACGAGAAGAAATGGTTTCATTCCCCGACCCTCTGGGTCGGAAACAAATAATTCCTCGTGATACCTCGTAACTTTACTACGAGGTAGTTCATTAGGTTTTTATGGCTTAAGGTTTGCTTAAAATTTGTTAAGATTAGAAATCTCATGGTATCTGTCCAATCAATTACTTCGAGGCTCTTATCCCTTCTTTTCCCATTTCATGTTCAGCAAATAAGCTTTTCTTCGGAAAAGATTTATATTTGCTTTTCATTATTTAAGATAAAATGAGGATTGGGATTACCGGTGCTTCCGGACATATTGGCAATAATCTTGTGCGCAGGTTGCTACAGGAAGGACATCAGGTGCGTATTTTGGTTCGCCGGGAGCCTGATGTTTTTAAAGGTATGTCGCTGGAAACGGTTTATGGTGATATGACGAATGAGAATTCAGTGACGGATTTTGTCAGAGGATTGGATGTGGTATATCATCTGGCGGCAAAGATTTTTATTGACGGAAGAAAGCGGAAGGAATATTTCAGTCAGAATGTGGAAGGTACACGGATTATCCTGGAGGCTGTACGTCGAGCAGGGATCAAACGTTTTATTTACTTCAGTTCGATTCATGCTTATGATCCTCATCCCATTGATCAACCGCTGGATGAAAATCGTCCGTTGGTATTACAGGATCATTATCTCTACAACCGATCGAAAGCCATCACACAGCAGATGGTCCGGGAAGCTTTCGAAAACGGTTTGAACGGGGTAGTGTTGAACCCTACGGCTATTCTGGGTCCGCACGATCATAAACCCTCTCTGTTGGGACAGGCTGTGATCCGAATGGCCGGAGGAAAGTTACCGGGACTCATTCCCGGAGGATACGACTGGGTGGATGTCAGGGATGTGACGGAAGCAGCGGTCAAAGCGCTGAACCCCGGAAAAACCGGAGAAGCCTATATCCTTTCCGGACACTGGCATTCGCTGGAAGATCTATATAAAGCAGTGAAGAAGGAGCTGAATCTGAAAAAAAGGCTGCCTGTTTTCCCTACATGGCTGGCACGTGTGGGTGCTCCTTTCCTGGGACTGTGGTCCTGGTTTTCCGGACAGGCGCCTCTTTACACGCAGGGATCCATAACTTTCCTGAAACACAGCAACCGTTACATTTCCCACGATAAGGCAACACGTGAGCTGGATTATCATCCCAGGCCTTTCGAAGTAACGGTAAAAGAGACACTGGCGTGGTACAAAGAAATGAAAATGATATAAAATCGTGAGTATGATCCCTGTTGATCCCTATTGGTTTGATCTTGTTCTATACCTCTGGCTGGGACTGGCCGGGGTGGTTTTTATCCTGTTGGTGGTGCTGAAGATAGAAGTGCCATACGGCCGTTATGTCCGTACCGGATGGGGCTCCTTTATCAGAAACCGGGCCGGATGGGTGTTGATGGAGTTTCCTTCCCTGGTCGTGTTTGCCGCACTTTTCCTTGCAGGAGGCCGTAAACATGATGCCGTAACCTGGTCCTTTTTTGCCATGTGGGTGTTTCATTATATCAACCGTTCCCTGGTCTATCCTTTCCGTATCCGTACTTTCAGTAAAAAGATGCCCCTGTCCGTTATGTTCATGGGAATCTTCTTTAACCTGATCAATGCCTCGGTAAATGGTTATTATCTTGGCTTTTTGAAACCTTCCTATCCGGATGCCTGGTGGAAAGACATCCGTTTTATTCTGGGCGTGATGATTTATCTCTTTGGCGTGGTGGTCAACTGGTGGGCCGACGGAAAACTAATACGTTTGAGGAAAAACAGTGATAAGGAATATAAAATTCCTTACGGGGGTTTTTTCAATTATGTTAGTTGCCCCAATTATCTCGGAGAGATCATGGAATGGAGTGGTTTTGCCCTGATGGCCTGGAACCTGCCGGCGCTTGCTTTTGCCGTATGGACTTTTGCCAACCTGACCCCCCGGGCCCTCAACCACCAGGCCTGGTATCAGCGAACGTTTCCGGATTACCCCAAAGAGAGAAAAGCCCTGATTCCTTTTATTCTTTAAAAAATAATCATTTTTTTGCCCGGAATTATGTTCAAAAATTCGATAAAGAGAGTTTTTCTTTTAATCCTTTTGTGTTGGTGGGGTAGCTGGAATGCTTTTCCCCAGTATCAGGAACTTTCCAAGACCGGCTGGACCGTTGCTGTGGATAATGAAGAAACCGTACAGGCTGATAGCAAAGGGGCATATGCTATCGATGAAGATGTCAATACTATCTGGCATACCGACTGGGACGACAGTGCCTATCCTTTGCCCCACTGGATCGTTGTGGATCTGGGGGAAAAAAAGGACCTGAATGGATTTACCTATACACCCAGACCGGGAGGCGGGAATGGTACGATTAAAACGTATGCGTTCTTTGTTTCGACGGATAGCATAGTCTGGGACTCCGTGGCAGGAGGTTCCTGGGCCTATCCTTGGGATCAAAAGAGGATCGTGTCATTTGACGTTCATGAGGGCATACGTTATATGAAGCTGATAGCCAAAGAAGAAGTGAATGGCCATGGCTGGACCTCCTGTGCCGAATTCGGAGCCATGGCCGTAGGGGTGGATTTTATTTCCGGACAAACACTGCTTGAACAGGGCGATTCGGTACAGTTTACTGATCTGTCAGGAAATAATCCGGTGGCCTGGTACTGGTATTTTGAAGGGGGAACACCGGAGACTTCTACCAAACAAAACCCATGGGTGAAATATAATAACCCCGGTGCTTATGATGTGCGTCTGGCAGTACGTACCCTGTCCGGCAAAATGGATACCCTGATAAAAAAAGAATATATCCGCGTGATGTCTCCTCTGATATCCCGGATGGGCTGGAAACTATTGTATGTGGACAGTGAAGAGCCGGAGGGGGAAGCGTATCCCAATGGTTTGGCCACCTCTGCTTTTGACGGTGATCCTGCTACATACTGGCATACCAAATGGGTGGGAGGAGCTGATCCTTATCCCCACACCATCGTGATCGACCTGGGTGGAAGATTCAACCTGGACGGTTTTCTTTATACGCCGCGTCCCGGCGGTGGAAACGGAACGGTAAAGGATTATGAGTTCTATGTTTTGAATGAGGTGACTGACTGGACAAACCCTGCTACCTGGGGCACCCCTGTAGCTGCAGGAACGTGGTCGGCTCCCTGGGAGATCAAAAAAACCGTCTTCTTTCAACACCCGGCCATGGGTAGATATATGGTCTTCCATGCATTGTCGGAGAAAAATGACAATCCCTGGACGTCCTGCGGTGAACTGGCTTTGATGGGTGCCGATCTGGCAACCCATTTTGATGCCGACAGAACCGAGATCTTTGCTACCCAAAAAGTGCAGTTCGAAGATAAGTCCGTGGGAAAAAACGGGTGGGAATGGGCTTTCGAAGGAGGGACCCCCTCTGTTTCCACCGAACAAAATCCCCTGGTGCTTTATACTACGTCAGGCACATACACCGTCACACTGATTACACATTCCGACAATGTGGGAACGGACACGCTGGTTAAGGAAGGCTTTGTCGTGGTAGATCCGCGACCTGAGGAAAGAGCGCTGCCAAAGGACCAATGGTCTCTGCTGGATTACGATAGTGAAGAAATAACAGGAGAACCCGCCCCCAATGGCTTGGCTGTGGCCGCAATTGACGGGAATCCGGATACTTACTGGCATACCGATTGGACTACCGACAATAAACCCTATCCGCATTTTCTGCTGATCGACCTGGGAGAAACAGCGGATATTTCAGGATTTGTTTATACTCCGCGACCGGGAGGAGGAAAAGGGACCATTGATTCCTGTATGTTTTTAGTGAGCAACGATGGAAATAACTTTGACCCTGTGGCTGTCTGTAACTGGAACGGAACGGGAGGTTGGAACCAACCCCGGAGAATTATTCTCGATAATACCGTAACGGGGCGATATATCCGGTTTGTAGCACTTTCTGAAATGAAAGACCGCCCCTGGGCAAGTTGTGCAGAGATAGATGTTCTCACCCCCATCAAAGGAACCTACTTTGAGGCGGAGCCTTTGTTCGTTGAATCCGGAGGAAAGGTGTATTTCCTGGATCTTACCGCCGGAACTCCTGATTCCCTGGAATGGTTTTTCGAAGGAGTCTCTCCTCCGGTAAGCACCGAACAAAGTCCGGTAGTAACCTATGACGTCCCTTATGAAAACCTGGGCAAATCTTTTAATGTTACGTTGGTTGCAGGACAAGATACCTTTATAAGAAAAAATTACATAACGGTAAATTATAAAATTCCGGAAATTAATGCGGGAGCCTGGATAGACACGTTTGAGATAGGAAAGAATTTGGTTTCCTGGAGTGGGAGTGAAGGGGGGTATGTGGATCATACCCATTATCCTGTTACTCTGATTCGGGGCCGGAGTTATGAAGTGCGCCTCGGACACAACAGTCCCTGGCAGGGTTATCCCCGCAGCAGAGGCCTTTTTGTTGACTGGAACCGGAATTTTCATTTCGACGAACCGGCAGAAACGGTTTTTGAAAAACAGGATGAAGTTGAAGAGAATGGCACTGTGGATGTTTTTACCCTGCAGGTTCCCGCGAATACCATGCCGGGCTTCACCCGTTTGCGTGTGATGGCAACCGTTTACGGGGATCCTGACCCGTACAACAGTATTCCTTATGGGGAAATGGAAGATTATACAGTTCATATTGTGGATGATACGACCCGTGTGGCTCCTGTGGCAGCTTTTAAAACAGACACAACCATTGTCTGCGCCGGCGGCACGGTTCATTTCCTGGATGCTTCGGAAAACCTGCCCACACAATGGACCTGGTTTTTTGAAGATGGCGATCCGGATACCAGTCATTTTGCGACCCCTGCCGTTACCTATCATGACCCGGGGTACTATTCCGTAATCCTTATTTCCTCCAATGATCATGGGAGTGATACAATCACCGGGACCAATTATATTAGGGTATTGGATTTGCCTGCTGTGAATGCGGGAGAGGATCAGGAGGTGTGTCCCGGTTCGCAGGTAGTCTTACATGCTACGGGTGCCGACAGCTTATCCTGGGATAACGGGGTGGAAGACGATGTGGCTTTTATCGCGGAAAAAACACAGAATTATGTTGTGACCACCTGGGACAGGCAAGGTTGTGCCGCTACCGATACCGTGACCGTATCCGTATTGAAAGTGAATACTGCCGTGACGATGCGAACAGATACCTTGATTGCACTTGTGGGGAGTGATGCCCAGGCATTGCAATGGATCAACTGCGCGGATCACATGCCTGTAGAAGGAGCTACAGACTCTATGTTCGTTCCCGAAAAGAACGGGAGCTACGCCGTCGTGGTTACACAGGGAGTCTGCGCCGACACCTCTGTGTGCCTCTCCCTGATGCCAACGGCTGTTAAGGAATTGTCCGGGGAGACGGTCGTGATCCGGCCCAACCCCAGTGCCGGAAGTTTTATGGTCTGCACCGGTACCTATGACGCTGCGATCAGGATATATAATGTCTTAGGAGTGCTTGTTTATCAAAAGGACCATACGGCCGGAATGGAAAATATTTCCCTGCATGAAAAAGGAGTCTATATCATCGTCGTTCGTTCGGGTGACAGGTATGTAACCCGCCGGATTGTTGTGAGATAAACGTTTATTCTTCATGTGCTATCCCCCGAATATGCAGCATCAGATGCTCCCGGTCCTCCAGATCGTCCAGCCAGCCGTAATTGGCTCCTTCTTTGCTGTCCAGTTCCCTGATATACGGTTTGATATCCAGCAGCGGCGTGCCGTCCAACGCATCCAGGCCGGTGGTAAAAAGCATATTCCCTTCGATTTTCAGAAGCTGAACGATACTCAGTCCGATGGGATTGGGACGCACGGGTGACCGGCTGGCAAATAACCCCACTTGCTTGCCTCCGGCCCAGGGAGGCTCAACCTTCATTGACAGAGCCTTGTTGACTTTGTCCATAAAAAACAGAAGATAGATGTATCTGAACTTCGACAATTCATCCAGTCCTGCTTCATATTCCTTGTCCATCTCCACATAAAAATCTTCCTTGTCGGCTTCAACCGGCTGAAAAGGAGCGTATTTTTTGTAGGGTGTATGGATGGTGCCAATGGGGAAAAAAGTAATGTTCATCTGATTTTGTTATCGATTGTTATACATTCCGGTAATCTGCCAAAGGAAATCTCTTTGGAATTTAGCGGGTGGAATGTTGAAGTATTTTACTTGTATTCTGGTTCTTGTATCTTGGTTCTTACTTACCACAATCCGTTCGTCTTCCCATTATCCTCCCATACCGGTAATTTGAAATGATCCCCACGCAGTTTCAGCACGTTTCTCAGCCATTCTTCGGGATAACCGACCGACCGGGGCCATCCTCTTTTATCATCCTGTACATATCCGTCGTTATACTTTCGGATCAGGTCTTCTCCCAGTTCTTTCCACCTTTTCACGACTTCCTCACCATGCGAAACACTGTAATCGGTCAGGAAGCCGGAAGCTACTTCCGGATTGGTTTTAAGCAATTCCTGTGCTGCTTTCTCTATAGCCGGTTGCCAGGCAAAGAAGTTATCCTCCAGTTCTTTTTGTACTTTTTGGATGTCTTTGATCATATAAGCATATTTGATATTGGCATAGTTTGCCACAAAATTAAATACCCACCAGGCCGAGTTCCAGGAAAAATCATGCATATTGCCGGTAGCAAAAGAGGGTGGGATTTTCTTGATACCGCAGTAGAGAGGAACATAACAGGTAGTATAGCTGTCATCCAGACCGTACCAGTAAACGCCTCCAATGGGATTGGGTAGCCAGTCACGGGCCTGCGAGACGAATGTAAAAGCGGCTTGCTGGGTGGAGATGGGCCGTTCCCAGGCATATTCCACACTGTCCACCGTCCAGGTGATAGGGCGCCAGCGGTTGGGGGTGCCGAAAGGTCCGGCATCCACGCCCCGGGTCATGTCGTAAGGGGTTCCCTCGTAATGATCACGCATGAGTGCCATCACATCCCGTACGGAAAGTTTCTTATCCGGCTTGATAAAGAGCGGATAGGGTTTGGCTCTTTCCACACCCCGGCAAAAGTCGGGTGACAGATGCAGGGAAGGAGCGCTGCGCCTGAAAATACTCCATACCCGGCTGGAGGTATATCTGCGCTTGGCAGGCGTGACCACATCGTACGCTTCGTTGAAACGGAACGGTTGGCCCGATTTTTTGTTGTAATATCCCTTTTCTTCGGCAAAGCTGATCACATTGGGAGAGTAGAGACAATGATCCGGATCATTCAGCGGAAATTCTCCGATGCGTGACATATTGGCGTGAGCACTGATATAACCGTCCGGTACACGCAGGGCTACCCATACAGCCCCTTTTCCTCCCGGACCGGTGCCGACAATCTCCATATACCAGACTTCTTTTGGATCTGCTAGGCTAAAAGATTCACCGGAACTGGCATACCCGCCTTCTTCAACCAGACTGGCAATGACCTCTACTGCCTCACGGGATGTCCTGGCACGTTGCAGGGTGAGATTCATCAATGTCCAGTATTGCAGGGCTGCATCCGGGTTCTGTAGCTCCGGCCTTCCTTCGAAGGTGGTTTCTCCGAAAGAGACCTGAAATTCGTTCATCAGTCCGACCACCGCATAGGTGTGCGGTACCTGCTTGATGCGGTGGATATGCCCGTTCCGGTCCTTGTATTCCAGATATTCATCCGGTGCATGGTCTTTGGCGGGTGTATATCTCAGATGAGGGAGAAATTCTCCGTCACAGGAGTAGGTGATGATCACCGAACCGTCGGTGGTGGCTCCTTTGCTGACCAGAATGTTGGTGCAGGCATCGGCCCGGCCGGATAAGAAAAGGAAAAGAAAAAATGATAAAAGAATAAAACCGGATTTTTTCATGACTGTAATTTTAATTAAAGTGGATAATCTGGTTGTCAAAATTATATCTTATTTTAGTATAAGACCACAATCCTGAATAAAATATTTAAAAAAGTCTCATTTTATTCGTGCAAATCTTTATTATCCCGGAATTGACCCCAACGAACGCATCATTTCTGCTTTCCAAAGCTTCCTGATGCATAATTTTTGATTATGCCAGGGTTGAAAACCGGATTTTGAAATATAGTGAATATATCTTAGAATAATTCTAAATTAAAAGTTATCTTTGTGGTAAATTAAAATTATTTTTCTATGAAAAAAACATTGATGCTCATTGTGATAATTGCCTTTACAGGTATTACTGCAACTTTGCAGGCGCAGAAGTCATTTTATGACTTTACGGTTAAAAATATTGACGGATACAATTATCCGTTGTCCCAACTGAAAGGGGAAAAAGTGATGGTAGTGAATACTGCCAGTAAATGCGGTTTTACTCCACAGTATAAAGATTTGGAAGAATTGTATGAAAAGTATAAGGATAAGAATTTTGTGATCATCGGTTTTCCGGCCAATAATTTCGGCCATCAGGAACCCGGTTCAAACCGCGATATCAAACAATTCTGTACCGAGAACTATCATGTTACTTTCCCGATGATGGCGAAGATCTCTGTGAAAGGAGATGATATTCATCCGTTGTATAAATGGCTGACCACCAAGTCGGAAAATGGTATGATGGATTCAAAAGTGAAATGGAATTTTCAGAAGTATCTGATGGACGAACACGGGAAACTGGTGGCTGTGGTCTATTCCAAAGAAAAACCTACTTCCCAACGCATCAAAGACTGGATTGAGGGAAAAGGATGGAAAGAGAAATAAAACATAAAAAATCATTGGTTGGAATAGAAGGGTGCAATGTATTGTACTCTTTTTTTATCTATAATCCATAAAATAAGATGTATTATATATAGCAGATATGCAGTATGATACAGATGATCTACGTAGGGGCCTACGTAGGTCCCTACGTAGATATGCTTGTATGATTCCAATCAGAATCTGACTTTTCATGCCTGTCTTTCTTTTGGCATTATTCATTTAGTATTACTTTTGTAATCTGTTTATTTCGGTAATAAAAGTTATTGATTCATGGATTACTGGTGGTTTTCATATGTTATTTTGCCCTTGTTGATTTTTGTGGCCAGGATCACAGACGTAACTTTGGGGACGATTCGTATCATCTTGATGTCGAAAGGAAAGAAAAGGATTGTTCCCCTACTGGCCTTTTTTGAAATCCTGATCTGGGTACTGGCGATCAGCAGAATTTTTAAAAATCTGACCAATCCGGTATGTTACCTTGCCTATGCTGCCGGTTTTGCCACAGGCACATATGTAGGCATGTTGGTAGAAGAAAAACTGGCGATAGGGACACAATTAGTACGTATTATCACAAAAAAGAGTGCCGGAGCCCTGATACAAAGTCTGGTTGACCATGGTTTTGGTGTTACCTCCGTGGAGGCTACGGGAACGCAGGGACCGGTAAATGTCATATATTCAGTGACCGACAGGAAAAATATGTTTCAATTGATTGAGTTGATCCATCGTTTTAACCCCAATGCCTTTTACTCTGTCGAGGATATCCGCCATGTTGAAAAAGGTATTTTTCCAACTCCAGTATCTTCATTCCCCAAACCCGGGCTTTTCAGAAGAGGCAGGAAAGGGAAGTAGAAGGGTAAGCGTGCGATATTTCGTATCTGCACGAGTAAATATAAATTAAAGGACCAGAGTGTCTTGGCTTTTTTCGGAATGCCTCGAAAGAGGTCCATGTGACAGATTAGAAAGAGATTTTTATGTTTCCGAAGAATTCCTGCCCCGGACCGGGTTGATAGGCATTGCCATCCGGATCAGGTTCGGTGAAAGCCATATACTTCTCTCCTGTAAAATTGCGGACTGCCAGGCTGAATTCTCCCTGTATGCCATGTAATTCCCACAAATATACGATGCGTGTATGGTACAGATTGAAACCCTTCTGCCAGTTCCGGTAGATTGCCGGATCCAGTTTCCCGCTGTATGCTTTGGCATCGGTATAAATGGCCCATTTTGATTGGATTTCTGTTCCCAGGCTCATTTTGAAATGCTTGTTTATCGAATAAATTGCCTCGGCATAGAGCTGGTGTTTGGGGGAGTTGGGAAGATACTGCCCCGGCGCCGGCGGGATGGTCAGGACATAGGTTGTATCCGTATAAACCGGATCAATGGTTGCAGAAGTATATTTGTAATTGGCATAGGTATAAGCCAGTTGCAGATTCAGATTCTTGAGGATATCGAATGAAAGCCAGGTCTCGATTCCAAAACGTCTGCTGTTTCCCGCATTTCCGTAAAACACTTCCTGGTTGCCTCTGCCTGATTGCTTAAACCGGAAAAAGTCATTTCTGGTATGCATGATAAAACCCGTAATGTCATAGGAAATCTGTTTGCCCAAGGTGCCGCGTGAACCCGTCTCGATACAGTTAGAGGTGGCAGGGATCAGATGTGTATTGAACCCTGAGTATCCAACCGGGTTGCTTGCCAACTCTTCGGTGGACGGGGGCATGAACCCCTGGCTCCAGTTTACGAACAAACGGATGTATTCTGTGAGCTTATAGTTGGCTCCGAGTCTGAAGGAAGTTTCCGAAAAGTTCATGGAGGTTTTAGCTGTATCGATCCCCAGCATCTTATCGGTCAGTTGGTTTTTGATGTTATCATAGCGCATATTGCCCAGAATGTTAAATTTTCCCAGTTCCAACCGGTACAAAACAAACAAACCGGCACTGTGTTGTGAGATAATCTGGTTGGCCAGAAGAGTATCTGTTTCAATGTTTGTTTCGTCGATGCTTTCCACTCTATCGGGATTGGCAGCACTTTTCAGTTTATACATATTGATCGTTTGCCATTTCAGATCAGTACCGGCACTGAAATGATGCTCTATCTTTCCTGTGGTTATGTCCAGGTTATACAAGATACCTGCCCCGGGATCGGTATAATCCCTGTATTCTGCATATCTGTTGCTGGTTTCTTTATAATTCCAGGTGCGGTAGAAGGAATAAGCCCGGATAGAATGGACTTTATTAAATTTATATGAACCGGTGAAGCCTGCGGTTGTCCGGTTTGTTTTCTGGTATTCATTAAAAGGACGTGCATCCGGATTGGCCTGCCTGGGATTATCGAGCTGACTGAGGTTCAATCCTTCCGGATTTTGCTGAAAGTAATCGGTATGTGAGATAATCTGGGTAACGGACAGTTTCTGCGATGGTTTGATAATCATTTTTTCATACAGATTATTGCCCCAGAAAGCCTGATGGTCGCGATATCCTGAACCATCGGTCCGGGAGTATCCCATCCGGTAGTTAAGGAAGTCTTTTGTTCCGTTAACTCCTACTAACGTTTTAAAAAAACCGTTTGACCCGATGGTTTGGCTCAATGTACCACCCACCGGTTTGGTTCCGCCATTGCGGGTGGTGATGTTCAGGATGCCTGCTGCTCCGCTACTACCATAGAGACCGGCAGAAGGCCCCCGCAAGACTTCGATCTTTTGTACCGTGGCCCAGTCCACATCATAGAGATCCGGGGCAAAACCGGAAGGATCATTGACAGGGATTCCGTCCAGGAGTACGCCGATACCACGCAGACCTCTCTCCGTCAGAATACCCTGACCCCGTATGGAGATATGGACACGTTCTCCGTCGTGCTGGTTGTCGATACGTATTCCCGGTACCAAACGCAATGCCTCTTCGGCACCGATTCCTTTGGGCATGAGCGATAAAGTTTTGTATGTAACCAGGGATACAGCTCCCGGGTTGTTTTTTAAAGTGATAGGCATGCGGTTGGCGGTGATGATTACCTCATTCAGTTTTATCGTTTTCAGTGTGTCAGATGCTATATTTTGTCCGTATAAAAAACCGCTTATGCCAAATATAATCCAAATATTTATAAAATTTTTCATGATATGCTGTGCTATATTCTGTTTATAAAAAGAAATGAATAAAATAGAATTTGCCCGAAATAACCATTGGTTTACGGGTATCTTTTTCCATTAAATACGGGATTTATGATATAAAAATAGAATAATGACTGGCAGATACAAATTATATGATCATCACGATCATCTTTTCGGACGATCATCTGTCAGCATGGAATGAGATCATAACTCCGCTACGAAAGATTGTAAGGCCTGGGTGGTGGAGTAGCTACTTCCCGGAATATGGAACAGTAATTGAGATTGCATTCCGAAAACAGTATATCGAATGCGTTAAAACGGTTATTCAAAGCGTATTTTGCAGGAAAATACTTGAAGCTGACCATCCTCCTCAGCTTCCAGATCTTTTTATTTTGCTTTTTCTGCACCGAATTTAATTTTGTGATCAAATGTTGTTCCTGTATGTCCTTAATGCAATAAAAATATTTCTTGCCTCCGTGAATTTCCGATCTGACCACATCATACATCTCTCCATGGTAACGGAATTCCATGTTTTTTCTGATCCAGTTGAGCTTTCCTTCCTCTTTTACCGGAACCACAATGAGTGAAAGATCTTCTTTATCAATATATTCTTGGCTTTCCCTTTTTATCTCCTGCCGGAGGTTAAATTGCCGGATCATGAAATACAGATAATACCCGCCGTTCATGAAAAGGAATAGGATCAACACGGTGCATGAAACAAGTTTTTTCATTCCTTTTCCATACTTTCCTGTACTATGCTGAACCCGTGGCATTGAAATTATGTATTTGTCAGGCTAAATTATAAAAAATTCCGGCAGGTTATTTTAATAATATAAGTTATCCTAATAATTTAATCAATTTATGGTTTAATTCCCCGATGCTCTGCATCGGAAACTTGGGTCCATGGTTCTACCCTGGGGTTTAATGCCTTTTATTATGAAGTCAGATAAGTTTACTTATAACCTGGCCACACTTGTTATTGCCCTTCAGGCAGGGTTATCTAGTTCATCGGAGGTTGTGAAAGCGGGGCCGGTAGTGTAATGTGAAGTTTACGCGAGATTTTGTTGAAATATTTTTTGTGTAACACAAAATCAATCCACAAAAAAGGACTATTCACTTTCTCCTTTTTTTAAAATGTTAAAAAATCATAAAATGATTTGGTGATAAGGAAAATAACATCTAATTTTGTACTAAAAAACATATATAGTCAAATATAATGAAACAGGCAATATCATTAGTCCTTTCGAGCGGAGGAGCAAGGGGGTTGGCTCATATAGGGGTAATTGAAGAACTGGAAAGACAAGGCTTTGAAATAAAATCAATAGCCGGTACTTCAATGGGAGCATTAGTAGGGGGTGTTTATGCAACAGGAAAGATGGAAGAATATAAAAACTGGCTTTCCGGCCTTGATAAACTTGATGTTTTTAAAATGGTGGATTTTACTTTGAGTTCCCATGGCCTGATTAAAGGAGATAAGATTTTTAAGGTAATGAAGAAAATGGTGCCGGATACAAATATTGAAGACCTCCGTGTTCCTTATGTGGCAATTGCTACAGACATAATTAACCATAAGGAAGTGGTTTTTGATAAAGGAAATCTTTTTGAGGCTGTAAGAGCTTCAATTTCTATTCCCACTGTTTTTACGCCAGTTACAGTAAAAAATTTACGTTTGGTTGATGGGGGTGTATTAAACCCTATTCCTATAAATCATGTAAAACGGTTTGATGATGATCTTCTGGCAGTAGTGAATGTAAATGCACAGGTTCCTTACATTAAACCGGACAGCCTCGTTAAGACAGAAAAGAAAAATGGGCATTCGTATATTGAGAAAGTTAAAATCTTTCAGAAAAAATTAGCAGATATGTTTCCAAAAAATAAGGAAAGTCTCTCCTATTTCAATTTAATATCGGAAACTATTTCGATTATGCTAAATCAAATCGCAAGGCTGACCATAGAAAAGTATCAACCGGATATACTTATTAACATTTCAAGAAAATCTTGTGGCACCTATGATTTTTATAAAGCTGCAGAGATGATTGAAATCGGAAGGTTTGCAACAAAGAAAAGTCTGGCAGAGTTGAAACTAAATAAACAGCGGTTTTATGTATAGTTAAAGAGAATCATATTTAATGTTTAATTATAGGAGGATATTAAAATGAAAAGTACAGATGATTTCCGGAAAAACACCATCAAAAAATTGTTGATTACCCTGATAAATACCAATTTATCAAGAAAAGGAATCATTTCGGTGGTTGACAATCACGTAAAAAAGCTTATGTTAAGCCAAGAAAACGATACGGCTTTTCACAAAGAAAAGTTTGCTCAGTATTGTTTCTTTAAAAATTCTTTAAGAATGTTTGGTAAACGAATGGATGAAAATTTACTTGCAAAGAGTGTGCAGAAAAAACTTGTTGGAAATCTTGTTAATAATATTTTCTTGAACGGACAGGAAACAAGAATTAATGCTTATGAAAAAGAGGGTAGGAGTATTCCTGCTTTTTTGGTAATCAGTCCCACAAAAAGATGTAATCTTCATTGTATTGGTTGCTATGCCAGTAGTGACAGTGCACATTCTCCAAAACTGGACTGGAATACATTTGACAGAATACTTACAGAAAAAACCAAATTATGGAATAGTTATTTTACGGTAATATCCGGAGGTGAACCCTTTTTGTGGCAGGATGATGGGAAAGATTTATTTGATATGCTTGAGCGACACAATGACCAGTTCTTCCTTATTTATACAAACGGAACTTTAATCAACAAGAAAAATGCCGAAAGATTGGCGGATTTGGGGAATGTAACTCCTGCCATTTCTGTTGAAGGATTTGAAAAGGAGACTGATGAACGGAGAGGCAAAGGGGTTCATAAAAAGATTTTGGAAGCATTTGCCAATTTACGGGAAGCAGGTGTATTATTTGGAATTTCCGTTACCGCTACCAGAAAAAATGCCGAAATGATTGTATCTGACGAATTCATTGATTTCTATTTTGAGAAGCAGAAAGCTTATTATGGCTGGCTTTTTCAATATATGCCAATCGGCAGGGACATAGACTTTGAATATCTTATCACTCCGCAGCAGAGACTCATCCTGTACAGAAAAGGAAAGAAAATAAACGAAGAACTGGGTTATAATTATATGGATTTCTGGAATAATGGTTATTTAAGTACCGGTTGTATTTCTGCCGGAAGAAGAGGCGGTTATCTGTATATTGACTGGAACGGAAATGTTACCCCTTGCGTATTTGTACCGTATTCACCTGTAAATATAAACGATGTTTACAAAAACGGCGGGAATTTAAACGATGTTCTTGAAAAGCCATTCTTTAAAGATATCAGAGAATGGCAAAAGAGTTATGGTTACCTGAAAAGAAAAGAAGAGATAGGGAATAGAATAATGCCGTGTATTATAAGGGATCATCATGAAGATTTTTATAATATAATAAAAAAACATACCGTGAAACCTATTGATAAACCGGCAAAAGAAGCCTTGGAAAGTTCTTCTTATCATAATCATTTGATAGAATATGATAAAGAAATTGCAAAATTATTAGATGCGGAATGGGAAAGGGATTTTGTCAGGCCTGATTTGGAATCGATTAAGCATTCGCCCAAATCATTCGGTTGATAAGATTTCGTTGATCAGATTTCTTAAACAGCCTTGTTTGAGCCATAATCGGCCCCGTTCAGGCACATTCAACTATAGCTGAATGTGCCTGAAATCCAAATAGCAATAAAATGAAAAATACGAATAGTGTAACAGCTATAGTCTCCGTTTATAACGAAGAACAAACTATAAAAGAAGTGGTGGTCAGTTTATTAAATTGTGAACTGATGCAGGAGCTTATTGTAGTGAATGACGGTTCAACCGACAATACCACAAAAATACTAAAGAAATTATTAAAATCTTTTCATTACCGTTATATTGAATTTGAAAAGAATGTGGGAAAGTCATATGCGATGGTTGCCGGAGTGAAAAATGCTACCTGCAATATTATCGTATTTGTTGATGGTGATATAATCGGGCTGAATGACACCCATATCGGAAGTTTACTATATCCTTTGATTGCCAAACAAGCCGATATGGTCATCGGGCATCGTTTCCAGAGAAAAAATCCGGGATTAAATATTGTCGATCCCCTGGATAAGTGGCTCGGGGGTGAAAGAGCTCTTTTTAAAAAAGATATATACCCGATACTCAACAAAATAGAACACACAAAATTTGGCATTGAAACGCTAATGAATATGTATTATAAGAATAATAAAAAGAAGATTACATTGGTAGATTTAGAAGGGCTTGTACATATTCAAAAATATAAAAAGTATAAAATGCATACTTCATTAGTAAATTACACAGAAGAACTTTTTCAAATTACAAAAACCGTTACGATCAATTATCTACTGTTATTTGGTATAACCAGGAATATAATAATTAATCTGTTCAAATGATCATTGCAGCTTTTTTACTTGGGATCATTTATTCGGTGCCACTGGGCCCTCTGGGTCAGATCATGCTAAACCGGTCTGTTGACAAAGGTTTTTGGCATGGATATTCTCTCGCAATTATTTGTGCCATAGCTGATTTTATTATCTGTGAAATATTTTTAATAGGAACAGGGAATATTATATTGGGTCCTGAATTGAAAATCGCTCTTGAAATAGTAGGACTGATCTTGCTTTTTTATTTCGGGGTAAAAGAGCTAATATTCCCTGTTCTAAAAGGACAAAAGGTTAATACAAACATTTCCAATAATAAGGATACTCCACAAAATATTAAATTGACCGGGAAGTCACTGTTAAAGGATTTTCTTTTGGTTACTATTTACGATATTTCAAATCCCGCAATTGCTGCCTTCTGGATTGGTTTTTCTGCCATTATCAATCAGAAATTTATCCATCGGCATAACTTGGTAAATTATTTTCTTTTCGGCTTGATACTCTTCATGGGAAATTTAACTTGTCAGTATTTTTCAATAATATTTGCAAAAAAGATAAGCAAAACCATTTCCATAAAAGAGATCATCAAGTATATATCCATTCCACTTTATATGGCTACCATGAGTTACTTTTTCTATCTTGTATTACATAACATTTTGATATATTTAAAATATGGGGCCATCGGCTTATGAATTTAAGTTCATTGGAACTCTACATAAATATTTTCATGCAAACACACACAGACTTTCTGAAAAATATTTTTATATTTGCACCGATAAACGAAAATAGTCGATTATTATATTAGCACGATCATGCCGAATGAAACGACAAAAAATAAAATAGTAAGTGTTGCTTCCAAACTATTTGGACGTTATGGTTTTTACAAAACATCCATGGATGAAATTGCCAGGATATCAAGAAAAGCCAAAGGATCGTTGTATTATCATTTCAAAAGTAAAGAAGAGTTATTCACAGAAGTTGTAGCAAAGGAAATCAGTAGCATGCAAGTTCAGTTGTCAGTTATTGTAACGGATTCTTCTTTACAGGCAGATGAAAAAATTAAGAAGTATTTACTTAAAAGGATGGAGGTTTTATATTCCGCGGCCAATTATCATGAAACATTGAAAGCAGATTTCTTTGAACATTTTGATTTCATTGATAATTTGAGAAATGAAATGGATGTGTGGGAAAAAGAACAAATTAAACAGATCATCCTTCAGGGAATCGGAGAGGGAGTCTTTGCGGAACTAAAGGGGGATATAAATGTTTTACTGGATGTTTTTATCATGGTATTAAAAGGGCTGGAGATTCCATTTTTCCTTCAGGAAAAGTACGAACATTACGAACCGTATTTTGATGACCTGATAAAAATCTTAATTAAAGGATTGGGTAAATAATTTTTTTTACACAAAACCGACTAATAAACAATAAAAGTATAAAAAGTTAATCAAATAAGGTAAGGATGAAAAAATTAGCCGAAGCAATAGTGAGATTAAGATGGCCTATCGTTGTTGTCGTTTTGGTATTAACAATTTTTTTTAGTTTTCAGATTAAAGATATCAGGTTAAACTCGGATATAATCAGCTCACTGCCAGATGATGATTCAATCTCGGTTTTATTTAAAGATGTGGGTAAAAAATATGGTGGGAACACCATGGGTATGATTGTATTACAATCCGATAGTATTTTTAGTAAACCGGTATTGGAAGATATCAGGCAGATTACCGACACACTAAAAATTATGCAAGGAGTATCCACTGTCACGAGTCTTACAAATATTATAGATATTAAGGGCAGTGAGGGGGGCATTGAAATAGGACAACTTGTTGATGAATACAATCTGCCTGATACAAAAGCGAAATTAGACGCTTTAAAAAGTAGGGTTTTTTTAAAAGACATGTACAAGGGAACCATTGTTTCAAAAGATGGCACCTCCACACTTATCATGTTTACACTGCAGGAGGATGCTGATCAACAGGTTGTGGCCAAAGCGATCAAAGATAAAATAGAGGCACTCCACTTACCGGAAAAACTTTATTTCGGTGGCTTGCCTATGATTATGAATGATATCGCCGGACTAATGATGACAGACTTAAGATATTTATTACCCATTACATTTCTCATAATCGCTTTTATCCTTCTGATAAGTTTTCATTCCGTCCGTGGGGTCCTACTCCCTCTATTATCCTCAGGGATTGCTATTGTATGGGTTTTAGGTTTGATGCAGTTACTGGGCTATGAGCTCACATTAGTTTCAGACAATATCCCGATAATCTTACTTGCTATTGGCAGCGCCTATACTATTCACGTAGTTAACCAAATAAATGAGTGCAAAGAAAGAGACCGGAGAAAAGCTTTGATTATTGCCCTGGCTTATATCATTACCCCTGTTTTTTTATCAGGTATTACCACCATCTTTGGTTTCACTTCTTTTATTTTCGGCGCTTACCTTACCATCATCCGGGATTTTGGAATATTTACTTCCCTGGGGGTTTTATTTGCCCTGATTATGTCCGTTGTATTTGTTCCGGCGTTAATATCAGTCTTCTCAATATATAGAAATCCCGAGAAACTGAAAAAAATAAAAATTCCAGAGAAAACCCTTATGGGGAAATTTCTGCTTTTACCCTTGTCAAATATAACATTAAAGAACCCGATTTTGATATCATATTTTTGGATCATGCTGATAATCATTGGTATTGTGGGTATTTTCAATATTAAGACCAGTGTTAATATGGCTGATTACTTCCGGAAAAATAATCCAATGAGGGTATCAGAAGATATTATGCAGAAACAATTCGGAGGTTCTCAGCCTGTCTTTGTAGTCGTCAAAGGGGATATGCAGAGCCCCGGGGTTCTAAAAACCATGATCAAAACAGAAAACTTCATGAAAGAAAACCCTAAGATTGACAATACCCAATCGGTAGCTGACCTGATTGAGGAGATGAACGATATTATGGGTGAGGGCAAAAGAATCCCGGATGAAAAAAATAAAATTGAACAACTCTGGTTTCTTTTAGACGGACAAGATATTATGCCCCAGTTGGTTTCGGACAATTTGGATGAAGGGGTCATACAAACAAGATTTGCCTCTTATGATACGGAAGAAATGGAAGACTTTGTCATTTCAATGAATAGGTTTATTAAAGAAAACAACACAAAAGACTGCAGAATTGAATTAACGGGCATTCCATCGGTGTATGTAAAACTGAACCATAGCCTGATCAACAGCCAATACAGAAGCCTGACCATTGCTATCATATTGGTTATTTTCATTGTTTCTGTCATTTTGCGATCTTTCTTAAAAGGCATTTATGCCGCACTACCTATCATTGCTACCATTATCATTTTATTTGGCTTCATGGGATTTTCGGGAATTTCTTTAAATGTTGCCACGGTTCTTGTAGCAAGCGTTGCCCTTG
>JAGGWN010000121.1 GCA_021157415.1 Bacteroidales bacterium
ACCCGTTTTTTCATTCCTCCGCTTATTTCCGAAGGATAAAGGTGATTGGCATTGACCACATTTACTTTTTCCAGGCAATAATTGACACGTTCCCGTTTTTCTTCATAGCTCATCTCGGTAAACATGTCGAGGGGAAACATCACATTTTGCTCTACGGTGGCCTAATCAAAAAGAGCAGCTCCCTGGAACAGCTTCCCTATTTTCTTGTCAGGGTTAACCCAATGCAGTCTTCGGCTTATGTGCAATAGCGCCATTTACAATAACTCTATTACGCAATTTGGAATAAATAATCAGGCAGAAGTAAACAGGATAAAAAAAAACGCTCCAAGGAGCGCTTTTTTTATGTATTTATTAATATTCCCATAGGTCCTGTTCCATATTAAAAATAGAGTTCTTGATGCGGTCAGACTCAAGCAATGCGGCTCTGCCTGTTTCGTATTCATCAATAGTTCTGTTGTCATAGACATTGGATTCGGCAATGATATAACCGGAAAATCTGCGTTGCAGGAAGAGATCATCATAAGAAATCTTCTGGGCATCATTATAAGGGTT
Source organism: Bacteroidales bacterium (assembly GCA_021157415.1). Lineage (GTDB taxonomy): Bacteria > Bacteroidota > Bacteroidia > Bacteroidales > VadinHA17 > DRPN01. The sequence continues at coordinate 553 of JAGGWN010000121.1, forward strand.
AAACGCTTCGTGGTTGGCAAATATTCGCCTGAATTCAGGATAATATATCCAGAACAACTTTCTCTTTTCCATCTGATTTGTATTCTGGTTCATGCTGAGTCTTACAGGGCACAGACCCAATATTCTTACATTCAGGGAAGATAGTTTCTTATCAAAATACCAGACTTCCTGAACGATATACTCTTTCACTTCGGAAGTATTTGCATTATTCACAATGGTTGTATCATGCATATTCCCGTTTTCATCCGCCACCTGAATGGTTTCCGACCCGGCCCCGAATTTTTTTTCGATATCATCCTGGGTGATTTCCAAGGTCATATCGTCTTTTAACGGATCATAAGCTTTTACCTCTCCTGCCCGGATGGCATCGTAGATAACATCTATGAGACTCTTTCTGTCACCGATGGGTGAGGTGGGATAATAAAGAGGCAGGTTCATTCTTTGTCTCAGGTCTACCAAACGCCATATTTTTTTAGCCCACATAACATCCGCTTCTCTGAGATAAGGGTAAGGAACAGGTGTTCTGTTTTGCATGGATTTGTTATAGATCCACTTTTTTTGGTTTTCATCCTGTGCCCGCACAGACAAGATAGCGGGGCCCATAAACATTATAATAATGATCAATCCAATCGCTCTTTTCATAACAGGACAATTCTTTAGATTATTTTATTGAATAGTGAATATTATCGGATTCAGTTTCCGGGTTGTATTATCGGGACCTACCGCTTTGATATCGTCGAAGATGACACGTTGTCCTCTTCTCATCTGATTGATAAATCCCTTTTGTTTCGGTGTCAACCGATTATTATTAGAGGATTCATCATAGGTAAACCCTTTGATGACCACCGACATTCTAAAGGAAGTCACTTTGAATTTCAGGTCGAAGTCGAAATTCTCCATTTCAGCCAAAACCACACTTTGAGCAGCAAGGGTGGCCTTTCTTACCGGGCCTCCTTTTTTGCCGGCCACTTTGGCAACCGGATCAGGCACGCGTTTCACCCTGAAAGGAATGCCCGGGAAAGATATCTTTTTCCCGTTTACGTTTGCGGTTACGCGCACCTGGGCAGTTTTCCCGGGTACTTTGGGCACTACAATCCAGGAACCCCTGAATTTTCTTGTTTTTCCTCTTTTGATGATTCCGTTGGTCATGGTGGCAGATATTTTATCAGAACCTACACCGGGAACCGAAATGTCCACCGGGTTCTGCACACCTACATAGAAAACATTCATGGCGGTAGGCGACACAACCACATTGGGAGCAGCCACCACATAGTTTCCTTTGAAGGGATAGGCAATCGTGTCTCCTGACGGAGACTTGATACGTATCAGTCCGCCCCATTCCTTTTCACCGGTACTATTGGCCGGTACTTCATAAATACCACGCCCACTCTTGTTAACAGGTAATTGCTGATATCTTCCTGTCATAACATATTTAACCGTTCCATCCGGATTTTTGATTTTCTTATAGGAACCCACCAGTACTTGTGGGGTTGTGGTGGTATCCGTAGCAGCAATAAACACTTCTGCATGGTAGGCTCCTCCTTTCATCACATAGTTACTGGTAGCTGAGACAAAAGGTTCCAGTTTGTTAACCTTAAAGTCCTTGGCTTCGATCTGTCCATAGAGATAATTGAGGGTTTGCCCTTCTGTGTTTCGGACATCACTCTGCAATTTGGAAAGAATGGTAATGACAGCAATCAGAGGCAATGTATGGAAATTATGTATTTCCCAGGTTACTTTTTCTCCTCCCGGATCCGTAGCATCCGATGTGTTCAGCGTACGTTTGATGGCCTCGGAAACGTTATTGTCTTTATTTCCGATGACCTGCAGAAGGAAGTCCCGGTATTCGTCGAGGGCATGGTGCAGATCGTAGGCTTTCCCGTTCATATTGGCTCCGATCATAATCTGGGAAGGCACATTGTTTTCGTCAATCTTATGAACATTCTCCACAATGATATTTTCCCCGTCGATAGCATCCGAATTGTCTCCTTCAGCCGTACGTATTATTTCCAGTTTCAGGTTCTGGATATAATCATACATTTCGTCAGCTCTTTGTTTCACCTTCATTGCCTTGTCTCTCCATGGACCTGCTTTCTGCGGGTTACTGACCGCTTTGCTGGTAAAGTCATCATATACAAGTTTATTCCTTTCTACGCTAATCTTGGTGGTTTCCGTAAGACTTTCATCAACAAGTTTAAAAGCTTCAACAGCTTCTTTTGAGACATTCAGTGCCAGGAGTGATGTCAGAACCAAATACATCATCCCAATCATTTTTTGTCTCGGAGTCTCTTTTCCGTGGGCCATAATATTATTCGTTTATGGAAAAAATGCGTTCAAATATTTAGCTTATTTCCTCATCACGTTCATTGCGGCAAGCATATTTCCGTAGATGGTATTAAGTTCGGAAAGATTTTCGCTAAGTTTGGTAACCTCTTCCCTGTACTTGCTGGAACTTTCAGCAGAAGCTTTCAGGTCTTCCATTATCTGGGCAAGACCGGAATAAGTGTCCTCTGCCTTTTTGAGTTGTTCATTGGAAGTCTGTAACTGCAGCTCATATACAGCATTCAGAGCGGAAAGATTTTTATTCAATGTTTCAAGGTTATTATTATAGGATTTGCTTCCGTCTTCGATGTGACTAAAAGATTCTGCAAGGCGCTGATAGTTGGTCCCCGATTCGGAAATCAGATTGGCCGTCTTATCATAAGATTCGGAAAGATGATCCACTGAGCTTTTCAGCTCTTCAGTAGAACTGACATAATTTTCAGTATGTTTATCAACGGTCTCAGCAGCTTTCACCATACTTTCGGAATATTTATTGGTTGCAACAGCAGCGTCAGAAATATCATTCAGTTTGTCTGCCGTTTGACTAAGCTTGTTAAGTCCCTGACCCAGTTTATTGAAGAGATCGGGTGTAATCTCTCCTTCCTCGAGCATTTTGTCAAACTTCTCCAGTGCAGAGCCGGAACCGCCATAGCCGCCTCCGGATCGTCTCCCGGAAGGAAGCTCCAACTCATCTTCATCGGAAAGACCTGCCAGTTCGGGATATACCAGGGTCCAGTCCGGTTCTTCATGAGGAGGCTCAAAAGCCGAAAAGAAGAAAATGATTGCTTCTGTACTTAACCCTAAGATAAGCATTAAACCGGCTCCGGGGTAGTGCTGAATTTTAAACAAAGCACCTATAATTACGACAGAAGCACCCCATCCGTACAACTTGGCCATAAAATTTTTCCAGCCACTGGTCTGAACTATTTCTCTTAATTTCATAATGAGTAATTATTTAATAAAAATTATAGTTTGCAGTTTAAACATTTGGTTCCTTTATTGTCCGGTTCCCATATAAGATCTAACATTTCTGAAACCGACAAACGATTTGGAGGAATCCTGGTATTCATAAGAGCGTGTACTTACCTGCAGATAAAAAGCGATGTCTTTCCAGGATCCTCCGCGGATAACTTTTCTTTTCATCACGCAGGATTCGTCAGGTCGGGCATTGTATTTATAATCCGGATTCATGTCATGGATGAACATGTAAGCGGATTCATCGTAAGCACTGCTGGTCCATTCGGCTACATTCCCGGCCATGTCGTATAATCCGAATTCATTGGGTTCATATGATCCTACCTTGTTGGTAACCAAGGCTCCGTCATCAATATAATTTCCCCGAAGGGGTTTGAAGTTAGCCAGGAAGCACCCCTTATCGTTACGGGTATAAATGCCTCCCCAGGGATACATGGAGAGTTCCAGGCCACCACGGGCGGCATATTCCCATTCTGTTTCCGTCGGCAACCTGTATTCCTGAACAAAATACCTTCCTTCACCAGCCAGAAAATCATTGAGGTATTTGGTGCGCCATATGCTGAATGCGTTGGCTTGTTTCCAGGTCACTCCTACAACAGGATAATCATAGAACGAGGGATGCCAGAAATACATATTTGTCCAGGGTTCATTATAGGAATAGGTAAAATCGCGTATCCACACCAGTGTATCGGGATAGCAGGGTACCTGATCATGAAAGATAAAAGAAGAACGATCCTGGATGGGAACTTTTTCGCCTTTCTGATTAAACACTTCTCCATGATAACTTTGGGTTTTATAATCCCAGCTATTGGATGTTTTGGCTGCCTGCTTCAGGTCGATCCAAAAATAGGCATAAATCAATTTTCGCGGATCAATTTGTTTACGTCCGAAAAAACGTTCATTGGGGGGATAATACATCTCCTCGATAACATTTTTAACATCTTCGTTTTTCATATCGATTTTTGTTTCCCAATCGATAACAGGCGGATCATATTCATCTCCGTTTTCATCAACCTTGTAAAAACCTTCAACTCCGGCTTCTCCCAGTTTAAACCGGATGATAGAATCCCTGACATAGTTGATGAATTGTCTGTACTCACTATTAGTGATTTCGGTTTCATCCATCCAGAAAGCATCAACAGTAACCGTCTTGCTGGCCGAATTCATAGCCCAGCTTATGTCCTGGTCACTGGGACCGATATTAAAGCTTCCCTGGGGAATAAAAACCATGCCCAGTGGTTCCGGTTCAAAATATTTCCTTTTGGTTTGCACTCCTACCAGCTCTCCGTTATAAGAGCTACCACAACCGCTTAGAATAAAAGCGACAACTAAACCAATAAAGACAATTTTTTTCATAACACATCTTTAATTAATACTGCAAGTAAAATAAAATTTTCCAAAAATCATAAAAAACGAATACTTTTATAACGTTTGGGTACGTGCTCTAAACTAATGTCAAAACAGTATTTTAACATTAATTCATGGGTGCCTCCGGTATTTTTTCTGATATCTGAAGTTGGAAAATCATAAGAGTAACCTATTCTTAATCCATTGATCAATTGTAGTCCCAACAAGGCGACTAATGCATCTCCTGTTCTGTAAGAAACGCCTCCCCATATTTTTTTATTGTACAACACATTTGTATTAATTGTTAACTGAGTAGCTTTTCCATCGGATTGCAAAAAGAAAGAAGGTAAAAGTTCGAAAACGGGATTGGGCAATCGCAAGGAATATCCGCCTGTGACATAATAATGTCGTGCCATAAAAGGGGTTCCCTTGTTGAATTTGAAACTGGGCTGGTTGATATGGGTAGAAGAAACCCCAACGTAGAAATTTTCCGTGCTGTAAAACAGCCCCAGTCCTATGTCGAAAGCCACGAAGCTCTCTTTGCCTTCCGGAATCAGTGGGTCTCCGCTTGCTGGAGTGTGATAGTCACTGGTAGGGATTTCCCAGGTAGGGTCCAGTGCTTTATTGTAAAAACCTATGTTCAGACCGATTCCAAGCGTTCCCTTTCCAAGATCCATGCGGTAAGCATAAGTTCCCGCAATGCTAAGATTCTTTTCAAACCCCAGTTGATCATTGCCAATGGAAAGACCTACGCCGCTGGATATATTAAAGGGGTTTACGGCAGCATCTGCATAAACAACGGTGGTGGATGGAGCCCCTTTAAAGCCAACCCATTGCTGTCTGGCGGAGGCAGTGGCGCAGATACCGCCACTGTTGCCGGCATACCCCGGGTTATAAATCAGTTTATTGAACATAAACTGACTGTTTTGCGGGTCTTGTTGTCCAAGGATATTCATAAAAACACCAATGATGAGGACGCTTATGCTAATAATTTTTTTCATCCGCCTCGTAGTCAACGAATTAACCTTAATTTATTTTTGATAATAATCGGTTTGTAACCGAAGTAAAATAAGCAAAAATATTATAATTAGGCAAATCTATCTACTATTCATTGTTAATAAGTTGACTTTCGGCAACGCTTACTTTTATACTGAATCTCAGAAAAAAAGTTACCGGATAGGCAATTTTTCTGTTACGTCCTGTCTGAATAGGAATTAAAAAGGATTCTTATTTGAAAAAATCCAGCCATCTTTCGGGGATTTCCTGGGCACCTGCCATTTGATAATCCTGATAGGAGCAAGCTTTCCATTGGGATTTCCCTTCATCGGGAGTTTTGATCCACCAGCGATCGGTTTGGCTGCTTTTCAGAAAAGTCAACTTGAATTCGCTGTCTGAAAGACTAACGATATATTGTGTGAACTTCTCATCTGCAGGGTCCGGAGTTTCAACAATTCTTTGGGCAAAGGCATCCGCGAAATACCAAATAATCTGCGCTGCCAGATGAGAGGTCTGATCCCGATTATCCAACAAAGGATTGACTTCGGTAATCAGAAATACGGAGACATGATCACTCAAGCCTGAGAAACGGGCCATTTGGCACATCTCCATGCCACTGAATCCATTGGGAGAAGCATGAAACGTTCCGGGTGCATCGCTTTGGCGTACGGCAGAAATATCAAAACTATGAATGAAGGCATCCCTGAAAAAAGGCTCAAAGTATTTCATATCAGATCGCACTCTTCCAAGTCGGTAAGACTGATGGGTATGTTTGCTAAGTTTCTTCAGATCATTAGGGCCAGTCATATATTCCTGATGTCCAAGATTGGTACAATGGACGCCGGGTGTTTTTCTTTTGATGATTTTTTCCAGCCAGCTATCCGAGGAAAATGCTTTGGTGTCTTTGCCAAGATCAAGCCGGGCATCAACGGTAACCAGTTCGGATCCTTTTTTGAACTTCATCAACGCTTCGTGACATCCGTAGGTAATATCCTGTGTACCACCCATAATCACAGGTACTACCTGATTTTCCAGCAGATGATATACGATGTCCCGTATTCCGAAATAGGTATCGGCCGGGGTTTTCCCCAGACGCATATTTCCCAGATCAATCATTCTGATCTTTTTTCTGATTCTGCTTAGAGAATAAAATTTTTGCCTGATATGATCCGGGGCGGAGGAAGCTCCTTTGTTCTGCGAATTCCTGTCTTCGGGGATTCCCATAAGCGCAATATCTATACCCAAAAGATCGGGCACCGGCTTGTCAGGGGTGTGGATGATCAACTTCTTTCCCAGTTCATCACCAGGACGAACATTACGGATCAGGGGTTTCTGAATACTAACAGGATCGAAGTAATCATTTAAATCCATGGGTGCAGGGATTTTATTTATTTTTCTTCTTTGGGGCTTCCGATATGATTTTCATACATTCCTTATAAGTAAGGTTTTCAGGTGTAAGTTTTTTAGGGATACGGAAGTTTTTCTTTTTCCATTTAATGTATGGTCCCCAGCGCCCGTTTAGGATCTGTAGTTCCGAATCCTCCTCAAAGGTTTTTATTACTTTCTTCTTTTCCGTTTCCCTTTTTCCCTGAATGATGGCGATGGCTTTTTCTTCGCTGATAGCGAGAGGATCCTCTGTGAGGGGAATGGAATAGAACTTATTGTCGTGTCGGATATAGGGTCCGAATCTTCCTATTCCTGCTATCATCTCCTTCTCTTCAAAAACACCTATGGCTCTTGGTAATTTGAACAGGTCGAGAGCTTCCTGCAGCGTAATGGTTTCGATGAGCTGGCCTTTTCTGAGGCTGGCATATCTGGGTTTTTCATCTCCTTCACCACGACCTATCTGGGCAACCGGTCCGTATCTCCCGATTTTTACAAGCACCTCTTCGCCGGTAACAGGGTCTTTCCCTAAAACTCTTTCTCCTGTATGCTTACGGCTGATTTTTTCGGTAGATTCTACTTTGGGATGAAAATCAGCGTAAAATCGTTTGATCATACTTGACCAGTTAAGTTTTCCTTCTGCAATTTCATCGAATTGTTTCTCGACCGTAGCGGTAAAGTTATAATCGAGGATATCCGCAAAATGTTCCAGCAGAAAATCGTTTACCAGTATGCCAATATCACTGGGATAAAGCTTGGATTTTTCTTTTCCCACATTTTCCTTCAGGGTTTTTTCAGTGATACGATCCTGATTCTCTTTCAAAGTCAACTGGACGACATTTCTTGTCTCTCCGGGGCGGTCTTCTTTTATCACGTATCCCCGTTGCTGCACGGTAGTAATGGTAGGTGCATAGGTTGAAGGACGTCCAACACCCAACTCTTCAAGTTTGCGCACCAACATGGCTTCACTGTAACGTGGCGGGGGCTGGGTGAATTTTTCGATGGCACTAACCTCCTTATATTTTAAAGGTGTTCCCGGGTCAATCGGCGGCAGGTACACCTGTTCGCTTTTTTCAGAATCTTCCTTATCTGAGTAAACTTTCAGGAATCCGTCAAACTTCACCACTTCTCCGGTAGCTATAAAATACTTTTCTGATCCTTTCGGAGTAATGGTCACTGTAGTTTTTTCAATCAGGGCGTCTTCCATCTGGGAAGCGATTGTCCTTTTCCAGATTAATTCATAAAGACGCTGTTCTGCCCTGGATCCGGGGACCGTTTCTCTGTCCGGGAAGGTGGGACGTATGGCTTCGTGAGCTTCCTGCGCTCCCTTGGTTTTGGTTTTAAAGTTTCTTGCCTTGGCATATTTTTCACCGAAAAGCGTCTTGATTTTTTTATGGGAAGCATTTAATGCCAGTGTGGAGAGATTGACAGAGTCGGTACGCATGTAAGTAATAAAACCTGATTCATAAAGCCGTTGTGCCAAAGACATGGTGTAAGACACAGAATATTTTAACCGCCGGCTGGCTTCCTGCTGCAGGGTGGAGGTGGTGAACGGAGGCGGCGGTGTACGCTTCAGGGGTTTTTTGGTGACATCTGTCACCGTAAAAGTCTTTCCCTTAATGAAGTTAAGAAACTCCTCCGCTTCGCTGCGTGATGACAATCTTTCGTTCAGATCGGCTTTCAGGAGATAGGTCTTGTGATCCTGCGTCAGGTAAAATTCTCCCGTAACCCGAAAATAAGTCTGTACTGTAAATTGGCGTATTTCCCTTTCCCTTTCCACGATCAGTCTTACTGCCACCGATTGCACACGACCGGCTGAAAGGGAGGGTTTTACCTTTTTCCACAGTATCGGGGATATCTCAAATCCTACGAGGCGGTCCAAAATACGCCGGGCCTGCTGGGCATGGACCAGATTGAGGTTGATGGAACGAGGAGTGATGAGGGCCTGTTTTATGGCAACCGGCGTGATCTCGTGAAACACAATCCTTTTGGTTCCCTCGGCAGGCAGTTTCAACACCTCCGATAAATGCCAGGCAATGGCTTCTCCCTCCCTGTCCTCATCAGAAGCCAATAAGACATGTCGTGCATTTTTTACCGCTTTCTTGAGCTCCTGAACAACTTTCCTTTTTTCATCCGGTATCACATATTCAGGCTTGAAATCATGCTCAATGTCTATGCCCAGGTTTCTCTTTGACAAATCACGGATATGTCCGAAACTAGACTTTACCTTATAATTTTTTCCCAGGATCTTTTCTATGGTTTTTGCCTTTGCCGGGGATTCTACGATGATCAGATTCTCTTTTTCTTCCATACTATACAAAAAACCTCTACGTTTTAAATTGCTGCAAAGTAAATTAATAACTACAGTAACATCAAAATTTATTGTTTATTATTTACTATTTTTGACAAATTAGATTTATAAACATTTATGAACACAGGTATTTCAAGAGGTAAAGGGAAAAAATATATATTCTTATTCTGGATAATTTATACACTACCCATTATTGCAATAGGGGTAATTTTCGTTTTGATATCCAACGGAAAATTGGGAAAGATGCCGACGTTTGAGGAGTTGGAAAATCCTGAAAGGAACCTGGCCTCGGAGGTGTTCTCAGATGATGGAAAGCTACTGGGGAAATATTATATCCAGAACAGAGTCTGGACAGGTTATGATAAAATATCCCCTTCTCTTATTGATGCTCTGATAGCCACTGAGGATGTACGCTTTTATCAACATTCGGGTATTGATATCCGGGGTCTGGGACGGGTATTTGTAAAAACCTTCTTGTTGAGACAGGAACAGTCCGGAGGAGGAAGTACGATCACCCAGCAGTTGGCTAAGAATCTGTTTCCCCGGGATACGTCAAGGACACATCTTCCCCTTGCCCGTTTGGCAAAACTGGCGCTGACAAAATTCAAGGAATGGGTGACGGCCGTCAAACTGGAGCGTTCCTATACCAAAGAAGAGATCATCACCATGTACCTGAATATATTTGATTTTCTTTATCAGGCTGTTGGAATTCATTCAGCTGCGGATATTTATTTTCAGACCACTCCGGATTCTCTGACACTGGAACAGGCTGCCATGCTGGTGGGAATGGTTAAAAACCCTGCTTATTATAATCCGGTCAGAAGACCGGAAATCACATTGAAGCGAAGGAATGTGGTGTTGTCTCAGATGTTAAAATACGGTTATCTGGACAAGGCCACCTATGATTCGGTAAAACAACTGCCCCTGGAAGTACACCTGAAAGTGGAAAGTCATAATCTGGGACCGGCACCGTATCTCAGGGAATACCTTCGAACCACGATGATGAAGTCTTTTCCTGAAAGGGAATACTTTTTTACGGATGAACAATACCAGGAAGCTTTATACCAATGGAACAATAATCCTTTGTACGGATGGTGTTCCAAAAACAAGAAACCTGATGGGGAAAACTACAATATCTACAAAGACGGTTTAAAGATCTATACAACCATCAACTATACTTTTCAAAAATATGCTGAGGAAGCGGTCCGGGAGCATCTGGGGGGAGAGTTACAAGATGCCTTTTTCGAGAATGTCAAACATTACAGACATCCTCCGTTTTCCGACGACCTCACCACCACACAAATCCGGAATATCATGGAGCGTGCAATGCGGAGAACAGATCGTTACAGGTCGCTCAAGCGCAGGGGTGCTCCCATGGACACGATCATGAAGATCTTCAACACTCCTGTGCAGATGAAGGTGTTCTCCTGGAAAGGAATTGTTGATACCGTGATGTCACCGATGGATTCATTACGGTATTACAAATATTTTATACGGTCGGGATTGATGAGTTTTGACCCTCATACTGGTTATGTAAAAGCCTATGTGGGAGGGCCTGACTTCCGGTTTTTCAAGTTTGACGCAGTGACAGCTCAAAAACGACAGGTAGGAAGTACCATCAAGCCTTTTTTATATACCCTGGCCATGCAAAACGGATATACGCCTTGTTATAAGGTACCTGATGTCCCGCAGACATTCAAGGACAATGATTCTGTTTGGATTCCCAAAAGCTCGGGCCGGAAAGAGTTCTGGGGAAAAATGGTGACCCTGAAATGGGGCCTTGCCAACTCTGAGAACTATATCTCAGCCTGGTTAATGAAACAGTTCAATCCGCAATCGGTGATTGATATCATGAGGAAGATGGGTATCCGCAGCCCTATTGATCCGGTTAATTCTATCTTTCTTGGCACTTCCGACCTCAGCCTTTACGAACTTACGGGAGCGTACGGAACATTTGCCAACAAAGGTGTTTTTGTACAACCGTTATTTGTTACACGGATTGAAGATAAAAACGGAAACATGGTTGCTACGTTCCGGCCCTATTTCAACGAAGCCATCAGTGAAAAAGATGCTTATCTGATGATCAATCTGCTGGAAGGAGTGGTGAGGGAGGGAACGGCCATCAGGTTACGGTATAAGTATGAGTTGATGAATCCGATCGGAGGAAAAACAGGAACGACACAGAACCATTCGGACGGATGGTTTATGGGGGTCACCCCCAGTCTGGTGACAGGTGTTTGGAGTGGATGGGAAGACCGGTCTGTTCATTTTACCACATTACATCTGGGCCAGGGAGCCAACATGGCATTGCCTATCTTCGCCCTTTACCTGAAAAAGATTTATAACGATCCACAATACGGGATCATGCAGACTGAAGATTTCGAAGCTCCGCAGAATTTCCATATCAACCTGAAATGTGACGAAGAAAACGGGAATACCCGAAATTATGACTTCGATTTTTAACGGTACGCGGATTGCAGCAGATGGCGCGGAGAATCATTGCCATCGGTAATTCATGGGCCGGTTTCGGCAAAGACTTTTCGCAGGATCTCCGTTACACGTGCTTTCGGATCGGTGCGGATCAGTTTTTCTTCGTGTGCCAGTTTGACAAACAACCCGTCAATGGTTTTTTCCGTAACATACTCGGGGAGGTCGGTTTCAACTTTTTTTGTAAAGGGTATTTTGTTGTAGGTCGTAGTTACCTTCTCCCAATAATCGGAAAGATGGGTTTGATGCAATACCTGACTGATATCCGGCTTATAGGTTACAACCAGTTGTTGGTAGGTTTTCTCCCTGAAATACTCAGTGGCTGCATTATCCGGGCCATTCAGTATCCCCAGGGCATCGGCAATGGTCATCTCCCTGATGGCGTCATAGAAAACAGGTCCAGCTTTGGATACCGCTTTTTCAGCGGCATGGTTCATCTGTTCTATAAAATTGTCCGCCATTGAATGAAGCCCCAGGGCACGCAATTTTTGTTCCACATACTCAACCTCCTGCGGAAACGGAATCTTTACTTCTTTATCCAAATAAAATCCATTCTCCCTGGCCAGGACTTTAATGGCATTGGCAGTGCCAACCTTCAGCGCCTCTTTCAGTCCCTGAACGATTTCATCTTTGGTAAGCCTTCCTGTAACAGGTACCTGAAGTTCCTGCAGAACATCACATTGGGTAAAAAGAAACGAAACGATTAACACAAGGGAAAAAAGATATTTTTTCATTTTTTTTCAGGTTTTTTGGTTAAACAAGTATTTTATGACCTCTTCCATTTTTTTTACGGGAATAATCTTCAAGGGCATTTTCTGCAAGTTAAGTTTTCGGGCATTGTATCCTGAAATCATCATTTTATTAAATCCCAGTTTAGCTGCTTCTCCGATACGTTGTTCTATACGTGCCACGGGTCTGACTTCTCCCGAGAGGCCGATCTCGGCAGCAAATGCCATCGATTCAGGGACGGATACATCCAGATAAGAAGAAAGGACAGATGCGGTCACTGCCAGGTCAATCCCCGGATCCTCAACTTTAAGACCCCCTGCGATATTGAGAAAAACATCTCTGGCCGAGAGCCTGAAGCCGGCCCGTTTTTCGAGTACTGCCAGAAGCATGTGCAAGCGTCGAATGTCAAAACCTGTAGAGGTACGCTGAGGGGTTCCGTAAACCGCTGTACTGACCAGGGCCTGTGTTTCGATCAGGAAGGGCCGCATGCCGTCAATGGTGGAGGCCGTGGCAATGCCGCTAAGGGTGTCGTCAAGGTGGGAAAGAAGCAACTCGGAAGGGTTGGTGATCTCAGCCAGTCCGTTTTCCTTCATCTCGAAAAGAGCCAGTTCGGAAGTGGAGCCAAACCGGTTTTTCAACACCCGCAATATGCGGAAAAGAAACTTAGGATCTCCTTCGAAATGTAAAACGACATCCACGATATGCTCTAATATTTTGGGGCCGGCCAATGTCCCTTCTTTGGTAATATGACCTATCAGGAAAATAGGAATACCGGTTTGTTTAGCCAGGGCAAGGAACTTTCCGGCACATTCCCTGACCTGAGAGACACTGCCGGCAGACGATTCTATTTCTTCAGTGGTAATGGTTTGTATGGAATCTATCACTACCAGGGAAGGGGAGATTTTCCTGATCTGATCGGCAATAAATTCGTATCGTGTCTCCGGGTAGATCAGGGTATGATCCTGGGGAAGGCCCATCCTGTTGGCCCGCAGCTTGATTTGTTCAGCACTTTCTTCTCCCGAAACATATAACGTGAAGGAAGCAAGTTGCAGGCATGCCTGAAGAGCCAGGGTGGATTTCCCGATACCCGGTTCTCCTCCCAACAATACCAATGTGCCCGGGACAATACCCCCTCCCAGAATACGGTTGAATTCGCCGGTGCCGGTGATAATTCTCCGGTGGGCCACAGACTCTACACTGGCAAGCGGACGTGGTGGACCCGGAGACCTCATGCTTGCTCCCGGTTTTTTCCCGGAAGGTTTGGTAATGATCTCTTCAACGTATGTATTCCACTCTCCGCATACAGGACACCGGCCGATCCACTTGGGTGATTCTGCCCCGCAATTCTGACAAACCCATACGGTTTTAGATTTGG
>JAGGWN010000116.1 GCA_021157415.1 Bacteroidales bacterium
ACAACAACTTATACAGCAACAGCGACCGTTTTATATACACCGACCGCTGGGTAACCGATCTGGCCGACTGGCGTTCGGCTTACGGCAAAGACCAACACTCTTTCAGTGTGGATCCGCGTTTCTTCTCTGCCGACTCCCTCCATACGACAGCACCCCAGCTCAACGGCACCGCCACTCCCGTAACAGAGGTGACTACCGATATTACAGGAGCGACGCGGGACGCCATCCACCCCGACATGGGCGTCTATGAGTTTGACGGGATTTATACTTTAGGCAATGACACAACCATCTGCAACAATACCCCCATTACGCTGGATGCCGGCACCGGATACAACGCCTATCTCTGGAATACAGGTGCTACCACCCGGACCCTCGAGACCACGCCGGCCATTAATACAGAGAACTGGTATAAAGTGACTGTGACAGTGGGCGGCATGAGTTACAGCGACAGTGTGAAGGTCACCTCCACAGCGCCCGTGGTTGATCTCGGTGCCGACACCTCGATCTGCGAGGGCAGCACGCTGACCCTCGACGCCGGCGCCGGTGATTACAGCTACCTGTGGTCGGACAACAGCACCGGACAAACCCTCGGAGTTGCCTCGACAGGTACTTATTCTGTCACGGTTACAGATGTCAACGGATGTCAGACGAAAGACACGATCACGGTCACGGTCAATACACCTGCCAATGTTACACTGACTTACGCCAACGACCAGTTGCAGGCTGATTACCAGAACGGAACGCAATATACCTGGTATCTGAATAACAATGTATTATCTACCGGTACGGATTATTCCATCACCCCGGCTACTTCCGGTGACTATTTTGTGGAAATCGTGGATGAGAACGGTTGTACCACGGTTTCCGATACGCTGCATGTCTCCCTGACAGGCATGCATGGATACCCCCTGAACGGTCTTGCTATTTACCCCAATCCCTCCAAAGGAAAAATTACCCTGCTGTTTGACAAACCTGCAAACAACATTCAGGTAGCTGTTTTCGACCTGTTAGGGAACAAAGTGTATGAGACCACGCCGGAGAATCCGGGAACGATACAAAAAACTCTGGATCTGCAGGAACTTCCCGCCGGGCTCTATTTCCTGAAGATAAAAACAGACGGCAAAATCATCACACGGAAAATCATGATCCGGCATTGATCCTCTACAAAAAGAAACGGGCCTGCCGGTCCGTTTCTTTTTGCATGATCTTTCAATCAGTCACAGTTAAAGCTCTTGTCATACTGGCTCATGGCCCGCAGGCTCATTCCCATACTGGAGAAGCCGCCGTCGTGGAAGAGGTTCTGCATGGTCACTTTGCGTGTGAGGTCGCTGAAGAGGGTGACGCAGTAGTTGGCACACTCTTCTGCCGTAGCGTTGCCCAAAGGCGACATACGCTCGGAAAAGTCCATGAGCGAGTCGAAGCCTTTGATGCCGACGCCGGCGGTGGTCATGGTGGGGGACTGCGAAATGGTGTTCACCCGCACGTTTTTCTCACGTCCGTAAATATAGCCGAAGCTGCGGGCGATCGACTCGAGCAGGGCCTTGGCATCGGCCATGTCGTTGTAACCATACAGGGTACGCTGCGCCGCCACATAGGTGAGCGCCACCACCGACCCCCACTCATTGATGGCATCCATCTTGAAGGCCGTCTGCAGGATCTTGTGAAAGCTCAGGGCACTAATGTCCAGCGTCTGATGAAAATAATTATAATCCAGATCCGAGTAGGTTCTCTTCTTACGTACGTTCGGAGACATTCCGATAGAATGCAGGATGAAGTCAACCTTACCCCCGAAATGCTCCAGTGTACGTTTGAACACTTCCTCAATATCATCCAGTTTGGTGGCATCGGCAGGGATTACAATGGTTTTGCATTTTTCAGCCAGTCTAGGAGTATCCCCGAAGCGCAGCGCTGCCGGAGCATTCGAGAGCGTGAACTCAGCTCCCTCGGCATACGCCTTCTCTGCCACCTGCCAGGCGATCGACTTGTCGTTCAGCACACCGAAGATAATGCCTTTTTTCCCTTTTAATAAATTATGACTCATAATTTTCTCCTGTTGATCCGCTGCAAAGATAACATTTTATTTAGAATGGTTTTAAAATACAAAGGGCCGAAAAAATTTCCCGGCCCCTCTTTCCAATACTTTCCAGGCTATTTCTGCAAGGTACCGCTGAATTCTACGGGATCGCCCACCGGCTGAAGGTTTTTATCAATTTTTTGGGCTTTTCCGGTGAATGTCCCTTTCATCGATTTGCAGCCGATACCCAGGGGCACACCATACGAATTTTTCCGTTTCCCGGTAACAAACTCATCCAGTTTCAGATCAAACTCCAAAACCTTATACCCGTCAATACTGCAGGAAGCACCTTTCAGTGAGGCAGGATCCTTCGCCTCAAATTCCACTCCTATGAAAGATCCGGAGTCTCCCTCCTTATAACCGGAAATGCTCCATTCATAGTTAACATCCGCAGGTGTCGTTCCTCCGTTCAACATGGAGGTTTCGGTTATCGGCACCTCTTCTCCATTAATCTTCAGCGTTATCGAAGGCTCCTTCTTCACCTTTTTCTCCTTCTTCACCTCCGTTTTGGTCTCTCCTTTGGCAGCAGACTCTTTTTTACCGGCATTCCCGCCACATGACCACAGCATCACTGCAGCAGCCATTGCAAATAGCAAAACTGATCTTTTCATTTTTGATTTTTTTATGGGTTTGGATTAAAATTTCTGTAAAAATACCGGAAAAACCGTAAGAAAGTTTTATTTTCTCTACTGTTCTTGAACATATCCGTATCTTTTCCCCGTAGATTTTTTTTATTCTTTTTCATATATTATCATTCAGTTTACTTACTTTGCACGGAAATGGAGAGAATCCAACCGCGAAAACAGATGCACAACAGGAAATATTCACACATGCGATATATCACCCGATGGACCAGAGGAATGTTTCCGGCTGTTCTGATGCTCCTCCTATTTTCCTCTCTCAGGGCTCAGGATGTCGACTTCACCTCATCCAACCTCCCGATCATCGTCATTGACACGCACGGTCAGGATATCCCTTATGACAATCCCCGCATCCGGGCCGATATGGGCATTATATACAACGGTCCGGGCGTACGGAATGAAGTTACGGATACTTTCAACAATTATTCGGGACTGGTCAGCCTGGAAATCCACGGATCCAGCTCGTCGGGATGGGCAAAAAAATCCTATAACCTGGAGACAGAAAATGCCGATAGCAGCAATAACAACGTCTCTCTGCTGGGGATGCCCCCGGAGAACGACTGGGTGTTATATGCTCCTTACTACGACCGGTCACTAATGCGTAATGTCCTTGTTTACAGAATGGTGGAAGAATGGGGCTGGTATGCTCCCCGTACCCGTTACTGTGAGTTGATATTGAATGGCCAATACAAGGGGGTTTATGTGCTTACCGAAAAAATCAAAAGGGATAAGCACCGGGTGAACATCAGCAAGCTGACCTCTACGGATAATTCCGGCGACCAGGTTACCGGAGGGTATATCCTGAAAGTGGATAAGGAACCATGGAAACCGGGGTTTGACTCACAATACCCCTCTTCACCCCAATCGTCCATGACCATACGTTACCAATACGGGTATCCAAAAGCCGACCAGATTACCCCAGCCCAGGAATATTATATCAGTTCTTATGTATGGGACTTTGAAAATGCCATATCCGGTCAAAACATGGAAGATACGACAATCGGTTACCCGCGGTACCTGAATATAAGCTCATTCGTAGACAATTTTCTCATCAATGAGTTGTCAAAGAACGTGGACGGTTATCGTCTGAGCAGCTATTATTATAAAGACCGGGACAGTAAGGGAGGGAAACTGACAGCCGGAGCGGTATGGGACTACAACTTCAGTTTTGGAAATATCGCTTACTATCAAGCACAATACTATACCGGCTGGGAGATATTTTATTTCTTTTCCGACGATTTCTTCAGTAAAAACGATGCTTTTCAGGTTCCTTTCTGGTGGTCAAAACTCATCCATGACTCTTTGTTTATCAGCCGGGTAGCGGAACGCTGGCAGGAGTTGCGGAACACCCTGGTTACTCCCGACAGGCTGCATGAGATCATCGACGCTCTCGCTGACACCCTGGATGAAGCCAAAGACCGTAATTTCACCGTCTGGATCGGGCCCGGAGACCCCAAATTGCCTAGCGACGGATGGTTTCCTCCTTCCGGTCCTATCGATAATTTCCATAGCTATGCCGATGAAATCAATTACCTGAAAAGCTGGACCGACCAGCGTATCGCATGGATGGATGATAATATGGATGATCTGCTGGCCTCGACCGAGATCCCTAAATCTGCCGCACGCAAATTTATCTTAAATCAGAATAAGCCGAATCCCGTAATCACCCAAACCACGATTACTTACGAAATACTCTACCATACTCAGGTACAACTTGCCATATATAACCTGGCCGGGCAAAGGATACAGGTACTGGTAAACGAATATCAGGGGAATGGGAAATATTCGGTTGACTGGACTCCTTCCGGATTACCTTCCGGTGTGTATATCTATGAGCTCCGGGCCGGACCGTACCGTGCCACGAAAAAACTAACCGTGATAAAATAACAACCTCCAAACCGGAGTATAGTTTCTCCCGTCATGCGTGGCAGCAACTTCAGGACAGTAATTGTCCCCTGGAAATTTTTTGTTCGGCTTCTGCGATTACCCGGGGTTTCCCCACATCATACCAGTAGCTCATTGAAGGAACGGATATTCTTACCAGTCGGGTACGGGCCAGTTGCAGAAAAAAAGGAGTCAGAGAAAAAACCTCCTGCTCCGGCAACAAAAATAAAACCTCCCTGCTCAATACCGCTACCCCCGAATAGCCCCATTGGGTAATCCGTCCCTCCGATGCTTTCGCCATGATCTTTTCCCCGGTAGCGATATTCTCCCAACCGCACAAGCGGCTCGTCTCGTCGGCCAGCAGATAACGGGTCGTCTTCCGGCGGCTCACCGCCAGGGTAGCCACAGCACCGGAATTAAGATGTTCTTTTACCAGCTCCTGCAAATCCATATCCGACAGGATATCCACATTATGGATCAGAAAAACAGGAGCATCCAGCAACAGCTCACGGGCATAGCGTATGCCTCCGCCCGTTTCGAGAGGCTGTTCCTTTTCTTCGGATAAGGCAATCGTCATGCCTTGGGCAGGATATTCTTTCAGAAATTCACGGATCATCTCCGCATGATGATGCACATTAACCACAATATCCTGAAAGCCCTGCTTTTCCAGCTTTCTCAGGATAATCTCCAGCAAAGGCACTCCGTGTACCTCAAGTAAGGCTTTAGGTCTCGACCTGGTAACCTCACCCAAACGGGTACCCAGTCCTGCTGCCAGTATCATCGCCTTTCCCGTCATTGTTCCCAATTCCAAATATAAATATTTAAATATGTATTTAATTATTTATTTAAATACATATATTATATTCTCTCTGCAGGCAAGGTTGAGCTTTGTCTTCATCTTCAGATCATCATATTTCATATACTGTCATGACTGTTTTTCCGCACCATACCATATTTTGCACCCCGGCCCTACCAAACCGTATAACAGTCCACATACACCCTTAAATATGCTACGCTCATTCTTCCCTCTCCCTATGCTGCAGCACCACCTTCACATTATACTTATCCTGCAGATACTTTGCAAGTTTCTCAGCCATATATACCGACCGGTGCTGTCCGCCCGTGCAACCGAAACTGATCATCAGATGATGAAAATTACGTTGCAGATAGTTGTTCACCGACCGGCTGACCAACTCTTTCACATTGGCAAAGAATGCCTGTACCTCTCTCCGTTCGTCCAGAAATCTGATCACCGGCTCGTCTTTGCCGGTCAGTTCCCTGTACTGTTCCAGTCGTCCCGGGTTAGGCAGGGCACGGCAGTCGAACACAAAACCACCGCCATGGCCGGTCTCGTCCATCGGAATACCGTTTTTATAGGAAAAACTGATGATTTTCACCGTCAGGCCCGGATAAGCCTGCGGAAAGCTTCTGAGATTTTTATTGTTGACGATATCTTTCCAGACTTTAGTCAGGGCCGGCAGGTCCACCGGCAACGATATCCGTTCCAGCAGATACTCCAGATTCTGCACAGCATAGGGGATACTCTGAAGAAAATGGGCTTTCTGTTCATAGAAACCACGGAAGCCATAAGCCCCCAGTGCCTGCATGATACGGATCAGCACAAAACCTTGAAAATATTTCACAAAAACATCCGGGTCGATCTGTATCTTTCCCCGTATGCTTGCCAAATAATAATCCAGCAGATGTCCCCTTACCTCCTCGGGCAGATCAGCCTTGGCGTCATACAACAGGGAAGCCAGATCGTAATACAATGCACCCCGCCGTCCCCCTTGATAATCAATAAAAAAAGGTTCTCCTTTGATCAACATAACATTGCGTGACTGGAAATCACGATATAGAAAATACTCCTGACCTGCCGAGACCAGATAATCGGAAAAACGATGAAAGTCATCCTCCAGCAGTTGCTCGTCAAAGGCTACTTTTGCCAGTTTCAGAAAATAATATTTAAAATAGTGCAGATCCCACAACATGGATTGTTTGTCAAAGGATGCCCTGGGATAACAGACCGAGTAGTCCACCGACGGGCCGGCCTCTATCTGAAAACGCACCAGATGATCCAGCACCTTCTCGTAAACACGGATGATCTCCTCTGTAAAACCTTCCTGCTCCCTAACCTCCGTCAAAAAGCTAAACAGTGTTACATTGCCCAGATCCTCTTCCAGGTACAACAGACCGTCTTCCGATTCGGCATACACCGCCGGCACCGGCAATCCGTAGTCTATAAAATGCTTTGAAAAAGAGAGAAAAGCACGGTTTTCTTTCCGGTTGGGGTTAAAGACTCCGATCGCGGTATCCTTGGGGCCGAAAATGCGCACATACTCCCGGTTGGAACCGGAGGGAGGCAACTCCTCCATCCGCAGGACATCCTGCCCCGACCAGAACATAAACAGGGAAGCCAGCTGTATTTTATAATGATCCGTCAAGGTTATATCTTTATAAATATTTTTTTCTTATACATTCCGTATGCCACCAGCCAGAACAGGACGGCATGGGTAAAAGCAAAAAAGAAAGAGCCCAGCTCGTTGTTTCCTGCCAGTGCAGCAAATAAATGTTGATATATCCAGGCATACAGGCTGATCCCGCCGGCATGGGTCTTCAGCAAGAAGATCGCCCAAAAATCAGCTAGCACATAAATAAACAAAGGGTTCATCCCCACCACCATAAACGGGTTAGACCAGGTTTTCCATCCTTTCACGTCGATCATCCACAGCAGCAGCCCCAGCAACACCGAGGCCCATCCGGAGGTATAGAGCACATAAGAACTGCTCCAGATCGGTTTATTGATGGGGAAATACGGGTTCCACAGCAATCCCAACACAATACCCACAGCACCAAAGCCCAGAAGCTGCAGAGACACTTTTCTGTGGTTGGCAGAAGTACCGATCATCTCACCCATCTGGTACCCGATCAACACATTTACCGTGGCGGTAAAAGTACTGAGCAGTCCTTCAGGATCAAACGGGATCTTATGGTTCGAGTCGAGTGGGAAACCATGCCATACATGATTAGGTCCGAAAACGGAGAGATCAATCTTTCGCACCAGGTTGGTCATCAGATCGAGGGGATGCTCTCCGCCGAACAGAATCAGCACACCCCAGTATCCCAGCAAGATAAAAACCGCCAGCGCCCAGCGCCAGTTTCTCTTCAGTAACAACACCAGGACTGATGCCAGTCCATATGCCAGGGCGATACGTTGCAACACCCCAAGGATACGCAGGTGTGAAAGATCGAAGTTCTCTCCCGCAAAATTGATGAGTAATCCGATGAAGAAAATCCCAAGCACACGCCGCAGGATACGCCAGCCGGCCTCTCCGGTCAGACGGTGACCATATTTTCTGAACGAAAACCACATGGCCACTCCGACGATATACAGAAAAAACGGAAAGACCAGATCGGTGGGTGAACAACCGTTCCACGGTGAGTGCTCCAAAGGTCTCCACACATGGGCCCACGTACCGGGTGTGTTGACAATGATCATAAAGAGAATGGTCATACCCCGGAAGACATCCAGTGCAATCAAACGTTTTGTTTTTTCCATAACGATAGTTTTTTAACGCTCCGAAGATACAGAAAAAACAGAGCTCTGTCTTAATACCAAACACAATTTTTCAGGAGAGATTTCAGATTTGTGGAATCATAAACCCAAATGATGCATTAGGCTGTTTTCTCACTCTTTCAGGATCCCGGCGGGACAAGGAAAGCGTGTAGGGCATAAATAACCTGTTTATTTTTCTGAAGGAAGAGAAGGAATGAAGCTCCCCACCGCTGCAAGCAAACCCGATATCATCATGGAATTATGGGCATGGCATTTCCCCCCGGTCCGCTTACCGGCGGATTGTCCGTCCACTCTAGGACTTGTCCGTCCACGGTAGGACTTGTCCGTCCACTGACGGATAAAACAATGAAAAAAGAAAGCCGGGAAGTTTTTTTTATTAATTTTACCGTCTCAAACCAAACCCTGCATTCTGTGGCAAATATCACCGAACAACCTTCCCGTTTTGATCATCTCGATAAAATGACGGTGCGGGAGATCCTGATAAACATCAACAAGGAGGACGAGACCGTCCATCTGGCAGTGCGCCAGGTCATTCCTCAGATAGAGAAACTGATCCACGGCATTGTGGAACGGATGAAGGAAGGAGGCCGTCTCTTTTATATCGGAGCGGGCACCAGCGGTCGTCTGGGCATCCTCGATGCCTCGGAGGTGCCTCCCACGTTCGGCATGCCGGACGATATGGTCATCGGCCTGATCGCCGGCGGCGATTCGGCCATACGCAAAGCAGTTGAGTCGGCCGAAGATGACTTTACCCAAGCCTGGAAAGACCTGATGATCTATGACATCAACGCCAAAGATACCCTGGTGGGCATCGCCACCTCGGGCCGCACCCCTTACGTCATCGGCGGGGTACGCGAGGCCCGCAAACACGGCGTGCTGACAGCCTGCATCACTTGTAATCCCGACACACCCCTGGAGAAAGAAGTGGATATTCCCATTGTAGCTGTCGTCGGCCCGGAATTCATCACCGGCAGCACACGCCTGAAAGCCGGCACCGCCACCAAAATGATCCTCAATATGATCACCACCGGCACCATGATCAAACTGGGCCGTGTCAAAGGCAACAAAATGGTGGACATGCAGCTTACCAACCAGAAACTGATCAACCGTGGCACGCGCATCATTATGGAAGAGACCGGCCTGCCCGAACAGGAGGCACACGAGCGGCTGCTGAAGTACGGATCGGTGCGAAGGGTACTGGAGGAGTATGCGAGGGAAGGCGCAGAGCGCAGGGCTCAGAAGGACGATGATGAGATGATGAGATGAGGCGATAATGCGATAAGCTAACAGGAGGCGGGCAACTTTAAGGGGATTGCTTCGTCCCTGCGGGACTCGCAATGTCCATTTTCTATTTGATACGCAGAACTAAGAATAAATCATGAAAAAACTCT
The DNA here is from genome assembly GCA_021157415.1 of Bacteroidales bacterium. Lineage (GTDB taxonomy): Bacteria > Bacteroidota > Bacteroidia > Bacteroidales > VadinHA17 > DRPN01. Next base: position 9,568 of record JAGGWN010000116.1, read on the forward strand.
TTCAAATATTGACAGCGATCATGCTGGCACAGCCATTCACGCCTGCACAGGACAATCCTTTTGCTGACCTCTCCGCACCAGCTTCGCCGGAAGAGCAACACTGGGTTGACTCGGTGTTTTATTCCCTTACGCCGCAGGAACGTATTGGGCAGTTGTTTATGGCAGCTGCCTATTCCAACCGCGGGCCGGAACATACCGATGCGCTGTTGAAGCTGATCCGCCAGCAACATATCGGGGGACTTATCTTCTTTCAGGGCACGCCGGAACGGCAGGCAGAAATGACCAATTATTTCCAGTCACAATCCAAGGTACCCTTACTCATCGCCCTTGACGGGGAGTGGGGTCTGGGCATGCGCCTCGAGGGAACGATAAAATTCCCATACCAGATGACACTGGGTGCCATACGGAATGACTCGCTGATCTATGAGATGGGAACAGAGATCGCCCGTGAGTTTGAGCGCCAGGGCATACAGATGAACTTTGCCCCCGTAGTGGACGTCAACAACAATCCCCATAATCCGGTTATCAATTTCCGGTCGTTTGGGGCGGATCGTGTCAACGTCACCCGTAAAGGCAGTCTTTATATGCTGGGCATGCAGGATCACGGCATCCTGGCCACGGCCAAACATTTTCCCGGCCACGGCGATACGGACACTGATTCACACCTGGGACTTCCGGTGATCCGTCACTCCCGCGACCATCTCGACAGCCTTGAGTTATTCCCTTTCCGGACCATGATCAGCCACGGGGTAGCCGCCATCATGGTAGCACACCTCAGCATACCCTCCCTGGACAGTACCCCCAATCAAGCCTCCACCCTCTCTAAACCCATCGTTACAGGTCTTTTAAAAAATGAACTGGGCTTCAAAGGAATTGTCGTGACCGATGCCATGAACATGAAAGGGGTGGCAGACTATTACCCCCCCGGCATTGCAGACGTAAAAGCCCTTGAGGCCGGCAATGACCTGGTGGAGTTTTCCAAAGACATCCCCAAAGCTATCCAGGAGGTACTGCTTGCACTGAAAAACGGACAGCTCAGGCAGGATGACATGAACCGGCGGGTTAAAAAGATCCTGCGCGCCAAGTACCGGGCAGGACTGAATCATTATCAGCCTGTCAGTCTGCACAATCTGCGGAAGGATCTCAACACTCCGGCAGCCCGTATGCTCAACCGCCAACTCTCGCAAGAGGCTGTCACCCTGCTGCAAAACCAAGACAGTATTCTGCCTGTACAGCATCTGGAAAAACAAAAGATCGCAGCAGTGGTCGTTGGCAGCGATACCCTCACCCGTTTTCAGAATTATCTGAAGAAATATACCCGGATGGATTTGTTTGTCGTACCGAAAGATACGGCTGCCCGGAAAAAGATGTTGGATCGTCTTAGTAACTATTCATTGGTCGTCCTGGGTGTTCAGGGACTGGACCAGCGGCCATACCGGCATTTCGGGCTGAGCACAGACGAGATCTCCCTGATCGATACGATCGTACGGAGCCATCCTGCCATCACGGTCTTCTTCGGCAATCCTTATGCCCTGGGTCTGATCCCCGGCATCCAAGAGAGCAAAGCGTTGCTTATCACGTACCAGGAAACACCCGTCATGGAAGAACTGGCGGCACAGATGGTTTTCGGAGCTTATGGGATCAAAGGGAAGTTCCCTGTCGCCGTAAACGGGCTCTTCAAAGTGGGTGACGGAATGATCACCACAGCCACAGGCCGGTTGCGTTACGACGCCCCTGAAGCAGTGGGCATGGATTCCCGACAGCTGGAGCATACCATCGACTCGATAGCCCGCACCGGCATTGACTCGAGTGCTTATCCCGGTTGCGAAATACTGGTAGCACGGAATGGTACGGTGGTCTTTCATAAATGTTACGGTTACTTCACGTACGCCCGGCAGTCGCCGGTCACACCGGAGGTGTTGTATGACTTTGCCTCCGTCACCAAGATCACCGGATCCCTGCCGGCGCTGATGCGTTTGCACGACCAGGGAAAGTTCAAACTGGATGTGCCCCTGAGCACTTACTGGCCTGCTTTCAGACATTCCAACAAAAAAAATGTCATAATCCGGGATGTGCTGGCACACCAGGGACGTCTGCAGTCGTGGATTCCTTATTGGCGGAACACCGTCAATAAACACGGAGATCTCAGAAGGATTTATTACTCGCTTGATTCCACCGACAGGTACACCTACTATGTTGCTCCCAGGATATTCCTGAAAAAGAGCTATCGCAAAAAGATATACAGAGCCATCAAAAAATCCCCCCTTCTGCCGGAGAAAAAATATCTGTATTCAGGTCTTAGTTTTTATCTCTGGCCGCAGATCATCGAGAACCAAACCCGCATAGATTACGAGACCTATGTAAAAGATTCTGTTTACCGGCCTCTGGGTGCTTGGGATCTCACCTACAACCCTTACAAGCACTATCCTCTTTCACGCATCGTCCCCACCGAGAACGACACTTTCTTTCGCAAGGAACAATTGCAGGGGTGGGTACATGACGAGGGAGCTGCCATGATGGGCGGAGTGTCGGGCAACGCCGGCCTCTTCGGCACAGCCAACGACCTGGCCAAGCTGATGCAGATGTATCTCAACATGGGCACATTCGGCGGGCGCCGCATCATCTCAGACAGTACAATGCATGAGTTCAGCCGCTGGCAGTTTCCGGAGAACGGCAACCGCCGTGGTTTGGGCTTCGACAAACCTTATCCCGACAATGACCAGCGACCCCCCGATAAAGTTTACCCGTGTCCCGCCGCCGGTCCCAACAGCTTCGGCCATTCGGGATATACCGGAACCTTCACCTGGGTAGATCCCGACAAAGGCCTTCTTTATATCTTCTTCTCCAACCGTGTCTATCCTACCCGCGAAAATCACAAACTGATCGACATGAACATCCGCACAAACATCCTGGAGGAGATCTATCATTCGATAAAAGAATAACTCCGATGGGATTTTGAGAAAGTGACAGTCCTTTCAAAACTGTTTTCTCCGATACTTTTCATTCTATAATTCGGCACCATTCCTGGATTGCTGCCATATTATAGAATTTCTTTTTAATGAATTTATGATCCATCAACCGGGTCGTTGCTATATTCTGATTGAAGTGGAGAAAGATGCCACACAACCGGTCTTTTATTTTTTAAAGGAAACCGGATACTCCGTTTTCATTGAACCTACAAAAGATATAATTGAAAAGTATATTCCTGATGAAAAGGAGACGCTGATCGTTAAGCCACTGGTCACCGAAGCTCCGTGGCAGAATATCGAAGAGGTCAGTACGGTAACTTTAGAATAAATGCTGGTGGATATCTTCTGCGATGCGATCATCTTTTCAGCGCAACACGGATCTGAAAGGAGAACGATCTCTCCCGGCCGACCCAGGACAAAACCATAAGCATAAATTAATCTAATTTTTCAGATAAAATACGGCTTCTTTGTTCCCCAGTAACACAGCCATCTTCCCTGCTTCAATGCGCGGTTCCAGGGTAGAATCGATAAACGACCAGTCTTCGTCCGTCAGGGTAAATCTTACTTTTTTCGTTTCACCGGTTTTCAGTGCAACACGGGTAAACTTCCTGAGTTTTCGCATCGGAGGAGCCACGGTAGCTGTCATATCTCTGACAAACAGGTCCAGTGCTACCTCTCCGTCGCAGGATCCTGAATTCTTAACTACGGCAGTAACCAGAAGGGTATCTCCGGCCTGCAGGGTATCCTTATCCGCTTTCAGGGAAGTTATCTCGAACGAGGTATAGCTCAATCCGAAGCCGAAAGGCCATTGCGGACGGTAATACCGGGCTGCCCTGACAGGCATATCATAAGTCATAAGGTTTCCGGTATAACGCGGATAGGTGTAAGGCAATCTCCCCGAAGGGTTTACTTCTCCGAAAAGGATATCTGCTATGGCTGGCGCTCCTAAATTTCCAGGACGATATGCCAACAAAATCCCATTCATGGAAGGAACAATGCCGTTTATTATACGGGGTCTGCCTTCGGTGAGTACCAGGATAACCGGTTTGCCCGTTTTGGCAGCGGCTTCAGCCAGTCGTAGCTGATCCTGCGGCAAGGTAAGATCATCGATGCTGCCCGGGCTCTCGGCATAACTATTTTCACCCAGACAGAGGACAATGGCATCTGCCTGAGAGGCAAATTTCCGGAGTTTGTTGATCTGTTGCGGGGAAACATTCTGAAACCCTTCGGGAGCGATGTTTATCACCTTGTTTTTCCCGATTTTTTCTTCTATGGCCTGCCGGATAGTACGGACACTCTCAGGATACAAAGATTCGTCCTGGCCCTGCCAGGAATAAGACCAGCTGCCATTCAGGGTTGCTCTGGAATTTGCTCCGGGGCCGGCCACAAGCAAGCGCATCTTTTTAGACAACGGCAATACGGGTTTGCCCTGCAGGGTATCGTTCTTCAACAAGGTAATTGCCTCCCTGGCTGCCTGCAAAGCTACCTCTTTATATTCCGGCTTCTCATAATACTCTTCGGTTCCGTCTTCCGGAAAAGGATTGTCGAACAGGCCGAGGCGAAACTTAAGCCGTAATATCCGGCTCACTGCATCATCAATCCGGGACATGGGCACTTTACCTTCCTGCACCAAAGCGATCAGATCATGATAAAACGAAAGATCATACGGCACCATACTCATATCTATACCTGCATTCACAGCCATCATCACAGCTTCTTTATTATCTTTAGCCACATGATGCTGCTTATATAATGCGATAATGTCCTCCCAGTCTGTCACCACCAATCCCGTAAAACCCAGTTCGTTCTTCAACACGTCTGTAATCAAATACTTACTGGCATGTACCGGAATGCCATTGATAGAGCCGGAGTTGATCATAGCTGTGGAAGCACCTGCATCAACCGCAACTTTATATGGAGGCAGGAAAATCTGTCTTAAGACAATCTCCGGGATATAAGCCGGCGTCCTGTCTTTGCCGGTAAGAGGGACCGTATAACCCAGATAATGTTTCATGCAGGAAGCCACGGCGGTAGGTTTATCCAGTCCGTCTTCTTCATAACCCCGGATGACGGCTTCCCCCAGTTCTCCAACCAGATAAGAATCTTCGCCGAAGGTTTCTTCAAAACGAGACCACAGAGGCTGACGCCCCACCCCCAACACCGGGTCGAAGTTCCAGCGTATGCCACAGGCACGCACCTCTTTTGCCGTGATCTTTGCCGCCGCATGCACCACTTTCGGATCGCGTGCAGCCGCCAAAGCAATATTCTGAGGAAACAGAGTGGCTCCTTTCAGATAAGTCACTCCATGGATGGCATCTATGCCATAGAGTATAGGTATCTTTAAACGGGACTCCCCGGCATATCGCTGGATCATGGTCTGCAGATCCCGCCATTCCTGCATTGATAAAGCTACCGTCATACCACTCTTATCATGATGAGAATTAAGAATAGACCCCAACCCGTACTTTACAATGTACTCATGTAACATAGTAGTATCCAGGGTTTCTTTATAGAACTTATCCAGCGTGATCTGGGTCATCTGTCCCACTTTCTCCTCCAGGGTCATCCGGGATACCAACGCAGAGACCTTTTTGTCTATTTCTGTTTTCTGCTTTTTAACACTTTCTTTTTTTGACGATATGTCCTGGCAGGAAAAAGAAAAGAGCAGCACCAAGGCAGCTAAAGCTGTTAAAAAAATATGTTTTTTCATTTTTCCCATTTCGGTAATTTTTTAAATATTTTAATATCTGAAAAATAATAATTTTTTTTAGACCTCTCCGTTCTTATCTACTTATAGCTACTTTTCGATTTCCTGAAAATATTTATCCGGTATCCTGTATAATTCGACATTATTAATTACGGGGCAGGCCCGGGCATCAAGGATAGTCAGGCGGATTTTGTCCGTTTTTACCGTCGGAAAACGAAACATCCTTTTGAAGCCGATTGTCGTCCCGCGGGCCAGTTCTACCCATTTTCCGTCTTTCAGGGCTTCCGCTTTCCATGCTTTTACCCGTTGCCCGAGAGGAATGTATTCCTGCACCAGCAACAGGTTCACCTCCTGTCTTTTACCCATATCGATGGTTAACATTCCGGTTTTAACCGAATCATCCGTACACCAGTAAGTATCATAACCTGCATCGGTAATATGATCAGGCACAAACTGTTGATTTCTGCCCCTCCAACTGCCGGCATGCACTTTTTTCCCGGCAGCCAGATTGACGGCAAAGATGGCATTCAGAGCGTTACGAAATTCTTTCAAGCGCTGCACATCATGTTCGTTGATTTTTCCGGTCCGGTCAGGTGGAACATTCAGGTTCAGGGTAGCATTGCGTCCGACCGATTTGAAATAGATGTCCAGTAACTGATCAACGGTCTTTACCTGTTCATCCTCTTTCCTGTGGTAAAACCAGCCCGGTCGTATGGATACGTCACATTCGGCAGGGACCCAGTCTTTCCCGTTTTCCAGCCCATGATTCAGCACTTCCTGTTTAGCCACACCCGGCGCAAATTCATTCTTATTGATCATAGACCAATTGGTTTCGCCGGCGATCCCTTTTTCATTACCTACCCAACGCACATCCGGACCGGCATCACTAAACATCACGGCCTCAGGTTGCAGATCCCTGACAATCTTACGGGTGTTTGGCCAGTCGTAATAGGTTTTGCGATCTATTTTCCTGTTTTCACGGGCACCTCCGTAATATCCGGTTCCACCGTTGGCACCGTCGAACCACACCTCATACACAGGACCGTAATCAGACAACAACTCCTGTAATTGGTTGCGGTAATAAGTAATATATGCAGGCGTACCATATAATGCGCTGTTGCGATCCCAGGGTGAAAGATAAAGACCCATCTTCAACCCGTACTCCTTGCAGGCATCAGAAAGCTCTTTTACCATATCTCCTTTACCGTTTTTCCAGGGGGAATTTTTCACGGAATGTTCAGTATATTTCGAAGGCCACAGACAAAAACCGTCATGATGTTTGGCGGTCAGGATGACCTGTTTCATCCCGGCTGCTTTAAATACACGAACCCACTGCCGGCAGTCAAGATCGGTCGGGTTGAACCGTTTGGGTGACTCATCTCCATAACCCCACTCCTTGTCGGTGAAAGTGTTCATATTAAAGTGTACGAAGGCATAAAACTCCATCTTCTGCCAGGCCAGTTGCCGGGCCGAGGGCACCGGATCAACAGGCGCCGGAAGATTTGTGTTCTGAGAACAGGAAACACTCCCTAAAAAAATCATTGTCAGAAAGAAAAACAAGCCTTTTATACGTAACATGATACAAGCATTTTATAGTGCTTTCCAAGACGTCAGCAATATAAGAAAATAACCGTTAACTTTAACCCAACCCTCCTGAAATAATACTCAGGTGATATCGAATGCTGAGACATATACTGGCTTTTCATGATACAGGCGTATATGCCCGGGAGTCATTTTCAGAAACCGCATACGCACATCCGCCGGAACAGCAGTTACCAATTTCCCGAAGAGTCCTTTTCGCGGCATTCTTCGCATGATTTCCACCAACGGACTTTTAATATCATGCCAGAAAATACCCAGCGAAAGACCGAAGCGACAAAGTGCTGACTCAAACAAAACCGATAACACATGCTCGTATCCTCTCTCATAAAAAAGGCCTTCAAAAGCCACAAACCGAAACCCGTGACCATCATAAAACTTTCTCAACAGCGGAATGTAAGGAAGCACTTTCAGAAAAAACCAACCTGTAATTCCGGGCATCTCCACAATCTCCCAGTTAACCTCGAATGCTTGTATCCCGGCGACAATCTCTCCCTGCTGATTGCGATATACCAGGTATCCATTCCGGTAAAACAGCGGTTCTTCCTGGAACAAGGTATAATCCTTATAAAAATCACGGATTTTTTGCAGTACTACAGACTTCTCCTCTTGCCGAACCGCGAAAACATCCGGATGTTGCTTCGGAAAAAAACGACTGAAATAGGTTTGGCTCATCTGACAAACCGTAACATATCCCATCCTTTTACTCATCTGCATGGAAGGAATGTTTTCTTTTTCAATATATGCATATAAAATGGAAGGGGTCTCATTTACTCCTTTCAAATGTTGTTCAACCTGCCCCATAAACTCTTCCACCTGCTCTTTAATAATACTACCCCGGGGGGTTTTTTTCTTAGTTAATTCTTTTTTGCTTTTACCTGATTTGCTTTTTTTTACCTGAGAAAACTTAATCGAAAAATAACGGATGTAGTATGTATTTATCTTTTCCTTACCATTAAATGCCTGTCGCCTGACAAAACCAACTGTTCCCAATAGTCGGCCATATTTTCTCAATGACATAAACCATGTCTCCCGGATGGCAGCCAACCTGTCTCTGATATCCAGTTGCCGGTAACGAAGTTTACCTTCTGTTCCAAGGATATAGTCTGTCAATAAAGTAAAGATATCTTTCGTAGGTCTTTCGCTGATATCCACTTCCAGATCAAGATACTGCAGGAATTTTTTCTTTTTTTCTTCCATTCTTTCCTATGCTCGAACTTACCGATAAAAACGCCTGCCAAAATTTGCAAAAAACTACGGGATAAAAAAATTGGCATGTATTTTGTTTGTGAACATATGTTCATTATATTTGTAAAAATAAACATAAGGAGGATAAAATTATGACACATGGAAATGGATTATTCGGACAGGGAAAAGGATTGGGACGTGGTGGTGGTCGCGGACGCAATAACGGTGGAGGATACGGTTCCGGAGGATATTGTATCTGTGCCAAATGCGGTACCCGTGTACCACATCAGCAGGGAACTCCCTGTACAGAGATGAAATGTCCCAAGTGCGGACATGTCATGGTGAGGGAGGAATTGCTGGAAGACCGCAGAAAGAAATGAAAACATACCTGGACTGCATTCCCTGTTTCATGACACAGGCCTTGCGGGCGGGACGCACCGCAGGGCTGGAAGATAAACAGATCAAAACATTACTGGACGAAGTCGGTGCCATGATCCGTGATCTTCCGATGGGAAACACCCCGCCCGAAACCGGAGCTGTTATTTATCAGAAAATCCGGGAAATAACGGGAATTGATGATCCGTTTTTATCCATCAAGCAAAAGAACACCCGGGAAGCATTGGATATGTATCCTGAGCTCAGGCAATTGGTTCGTCGTTCGGACGATCCTTTGCTCATGGCCATACGACTGGCCATAGCAGGCAATGTGATAGATTTTGGAGTAAACAGAACATTCGATCTGAAAAAAGACATTAAACAGATCTTAAAACAGGATTTTGCCATTTTTGATTATGCGGCTTTCCGCAACCAACTGGAAACAGCAAAAAATATTTATTATCTGGGTGACAATGCAGGAGAATCTGTTTTTGACCGTATTTTGATCGAAGAAATCAAAAAAACCGTTATATTTGTTGTACGCGGCATTCCGTTAATCAATGATGTTACTTACGAAGATGCCATCATGGCAGGACTGGACAAAGTTGCAGAAATTGTTTCCTCCGGCTCCACAGCTCCGGGGAATGTACCGGCATTATGTGATCTTTCATTTATGGAAAAGCTGTCCCGGGCCGATATGATCATCAGCAAAGGACAAGGAAATTATGAGGGTCTTTCAGAGGAGCCTCTCCCGGTTTTCTTCCTTCTAAAGGTAAAATGCCAGGTTATAGCAAGAGACCTGGGTGTAACAGAAAACAGCATCATTTTGAAGCAACAAAAGAACCAATAACAAACCAACTCTCATCATGGTCATGAAAACAACAAAAATCGGGATTATTATTTGCGATCGTTATAAAAATTGCGCCGGGGGAAAATGTTTCAGGGCATTACACAACCGGGAAGGAGCCTTTAATATCTATTCCCCCGACGATAATGTGGAAATCGTGGGATACACCACCTGCGGGGGATGTCCCGGCAGCAATATTGAATACGCACCCGAAGAAATGAAAAACAACGGGGCCGAAGTCATTCATCTTGCCACCGGTTTTGTCGTGGGATATCCCCCTTGTCCGTATATCAAACATTTTAAAGATTTTATTGAAGAAAAATACGGATTAAAAGTAATTATAGGGACTCATCCCATTCCGCAAAAATATTATCTCACTCACCGGGCACTCAATACCTGGAATACAAAAGAGTGGAAAGAATTTATCCAACCCACACTTTCTGATGAAAAAACAAGGCTCTCCTACGACTAACAAATCAATAACATTAAAATATCACGGGAGTTTTGATCATGAAAACACTAAAACTTCAACAGGAATGGTTACAGAACATTTTGCCGGATGGTTTCCCTTATCCTTCTTCCACCCTGGTGAGCGGACCGGGAGGATCGGGAAAACCGCTTGTAGGATACATGTTCGCCAAAGAATGGTTAGAACAGGGAGGCGCTGTGGTCTTTCTTCTTACCAGCACTACCTTTGAATATTTTAAAGATACTATGCGAATGCTGGATATAGATATTGAAAGATTCAATGATCATATTTTATATATAGAGTTGGATACCACACAGAAACAGATTATAAAAACAAAAGATAACTATTTGCAGGCCAACTTTGTCATACCGGAAATCTGGATACAAATGATCAAAGAAATCGACCGGTTCGGAAAACCTTTTGACGATCCGGGGGTAATGGTATCAGGTTCCGCCTTAAACCTTTTATTCTTCTCTGACACATACAAAGAAAAGATTCAGTCCCGTATTCTGGAAACACTGACTGAAAACCGGCGTCATACCTGGCTGTTCACCGTTAACAGTGATGCTTTCAAAGAACTGATTACACCCTTGGAAGAAGCGGCAGACAACCTGATGATGAGTCACATGGAAAAGCCTATGCAACTATTTCAGAAAATCATCAACATGAAAGGAGTCTCTTTTAAGCAGGAAACCGTTAAGGTTCCCCTATCACAGGAAATCCTGAAAAGTTTACGGGAAGAAGCCGAAAAAGGAAAACGGAATCTGATCCCGATGATCAAAAAACTGTAAAGAGCACGGGTAATTGTCACTTATTTATTTTAGCCCTATATTATCCCTTAACTCCAATAAAAATTCATGGATCCCGGCACTGTCCCGCTTTCTGATCAACTCCATCAGTCCGGCTAGGCTGTCGTGGATCCTTTCCAGTTGAGGTAGGGTAAACGGATTCAATAAAATTTCCGAGAGCAGGTACTTATCTTCTGACAACAGACCTGTAGCAATGTTCAGGTGTTTCCTGAAGGTTGTCCCAGGCACCTCCATTTTTACCATACAGGCAGCAAAAACCATGGTCGAGGCAAAAGGAACCGACAGGGAATAGGCAATGGTTTGATCGTGCTGATCAAAAGAATACTCAAAGATATGCAAGTGCAGGCTTTCATAAAAAGACCTGTAAAATGCCTTTCCTTCCTCGCACGATTCCGAAATAATCACTGCATTTTCATTTTTTAGATCTTTGACATTCCCGAAAGTAGGTCCGAACATAGGATGGGTTGAAACAAAGCGGTGTGCACATCCGGCATAATATTTTTTCAGTCCGTTTTTCACAGAGGCGATATCCGAGAGGATCGTTTTTTCGGACAGAAAAGGGATCACCCAATCATAGACAGCCACGGTTTTTTGCAGGTTGACAGCATTGATGAGCAGATCCGGATCGAACTCCGTGATCTCTTCCGGATTGTTAATGCGTACGGTACGAAAGACATATTTCATCTTTTCGGGAATCTGGTCATAGATAGCCACATCATAATCCAGGCACAAAGATTCGGCGAGCCAGAGTCCCATTTTTCCGGCCCCGAGGATCAGAATCTTTTCAATATTCCGTTTTTCCTTTTTCTGTTTTTGTATCTCACTCATTCCCGATATTTTAATAAGCCAGCAGTGCTTTTTTAACCTTCATCTTTCCTCGTGTTCTTTGTGAATTTCTTATGATTTCTGTGCTTCTGCGTAAAGTTTTCAGGACAGGAACAATGTTCATCAGGTTTCATACCGGTTATTTATTTTATACGCATTATACACCAGCCACAGGTCAGCCAGGGTAATGGCAGTCACTGCTTCAAGTACCGGAGGCACCCGCAGGGCGATGCAGGCATCGTGCCGGCCTTTGATCAGCAGATCTTCCGTCTTTCCGGTTTTCACATTCAGGGTATGTTGTATTTTCCCGATACTGGAGGTTGGTTTCACCACGACACGGAACACCAGTTCGTTGCCGTTGGTAATACCTCCGTTGATCCCTCCGGCATGGTTGGTCGCTGTTTTCCCGGTCTCATCCACGATCAGGTCATTGTGTTCGCTGCCCTTCATTTTAGCCGCAGCAAAGCCCGCTCCGAACTCTATCCCCTTGATGGCCGGGATGGAAAAAACAGCATGGCTGAGTAGTGACTCTGCCGAGTCAAAGAAAGGCTCTCCGAGGCCTACAGGCAAACCGTTCACCCGGCATACTACGATCCCTCCTATCGAATCCTTTTCATCCACAGCCTTTTGAACTGCAGCTTCAATATCTGCGGAACCTCCGGCTTCTGTCAGCAACGCTTTGATCTCCACACCGGTCAATATTTTTTTTGCGATCACGCCGGCAGCCACGAGAGCGGAAGTCAACCGGCCGGAAAAATGACCTCCTCCACGATAGTCATTAAATCCTTTGTATTTTTTCATCGCCACAAAATCGGCATGTCCGGGTCGTGGCATTTCAATCTGCCGATCATAGTCTCCGGACCGCACATTTGTGTTTTCTATCAGGATTGTTAACGGCGCTCCGGTGGTTTTATCCTTAAACACCCCACTGCGTATCTCCGGCACATCCGGTTCGCTACGTGGTGTAGTCCCTTTGGCACCACTACGGCGGCGGGCCATATCCTCCCGGAAATCCTCCGGGACGAGTACAATCCCCGGCGGGACGCCATCGATCACGATGCCAACGCCGGCACCATGCGATTCGCCAAAGATCGTCACTGAAAATAATCTGCCGAATTTATTCATAGACGTTTCCTCCTAGTTTTTTCAGATCTTGAAAGAAGTCCGGATAGGATTTACTCACACACTCTTTTCCGTGTATCGTCACGGGATTTTCTGCACGAAAGGCCATGGTGGCGGCAAACATGGCTATGCGATGATCCTGATGAGCATCACTCTCACCGCCTGTGACACGGCCTCCATGGATTACCATCGTATCACCCTTCAGATCGATACGCACGCCCAGCTTGCCGGCTTCTTCCTGCAAGGTGAGCGCACGGTTACTTTCTTTTTCGTACAGGCGGCCGGCACCCCGGATCACGGTCTCCCCCTGTGCATAAGCCGCCAAACATACCAGTGGTGGAGCGAGGTCGGGACAATGGGTAATATCAAAAAAGAAAGGATGTATGTCACTTTTTTTTACGTACACATACCCCTGTGTCATATCGGCTTCCACCCCTGCTGCACCAAGGGCTTCCATAATCCTCCGGTCGGCCTGGCGGCTTTCCGGGTCGAGGCCTGTCACCTTCAGCTCTCCGGCGATGGCAGCCGCCACCAGCAGAAAAGCAGCCCCGCTCCAGTCGCCTTCAATATCCATTTCCGCAGCTTGATATTCCTGGTTTGCAGGAACAAAAAAACGTTCGTAACCGGAGTGTTCGCATTTTACACCAAAGTGCTCCATCACGCGCAAGGTCAGGTCAATGTAAGGCACACTTCTAAGCTTATCAACCCGGATGGTCGAATCCTTTTCTGCCAACGGCAGGCTCATAAGCAGGCCTGTGAGAAATTGCGAACTTTTGGAGCCGTCCACCCGGATATTTCCTCCCCGGAGTGGCCCATGTACCGTAACAGGCAAATAGCCTTTGTTTGTTTCCACCGTCACACCAAGGTGTTGCAACGGTTCAGTCATCATACCCATGGGACGTTTCATCAGGGACCCTCTGCCTGTTATGGTCATGGGTTGTGACAACACCGCTGCCAACGGTGTAAAAAGACGTGCCGTAAGTCCCGATTCGCCAACATCCAGCACATCTTCCAGCAAAGAGATCCCTCCTTTTATCAGCCATTCATTGTCCCCTTCCGACACCTCCGCCCCGAGGGACCGGATGACCTGGCGAGCTGCCAGGGCATCGTCACAGGTGCTGGGATAACGGACCCGTGTCTCTCCCCTGCTCAGCAATCCGGCAGCCAGCACCCGTATCATCACACTCTTGGAAGCCGGGGCCCGTATCGTGCCTTTCAGAAAAGAACTTTCTACCGTGATGTCCATAATTTATATTGTAAACAACTTTATATTTTCCAACAGATCCATAATCTCATCCGGCGACAACGGCCTGATGACTGTCTTTCCGGCATCTTTCAGTAACACAAAAGGAATTTCCTCTCCTTTCTTTTTCTTATCATGACTGATCAGCTCCATCACTTTGTCCCGGTCAGGTTTAATATGCGGCAATAACCCCAGGTTTTTCAACAAGGTAAAGATACGTTTTCCAAGCCTATCCTCAGCCAGACCCAGTTGTATGGAAATATCCACTGCCACCACCATGCCATACGCCACTGCTTTTCCGTGTGGCAGCTCATATAACCGTTCTATCCCGTGCCCATATGTATGTCCGAAATTCAGGATACGTCGCAGACCACGGTCTTCTTCATCCTGACTGACCACCGCCACTTTAACCCGAACACTTCGCCCGATCAGTTCAGCCAGCAGATCCTGATCTCCGGATATTTCCCGGGGAGTTTTCCCCTCAATGAGTGTCAGAATTCCGGGGTCACTAATCAACCCGTATTTCACTATTTCTGCCAGTCCTGAAACAAACTCATCTTCCGGTAAGGTTTTCAGAAAAGCCGGGTCAATCATTACAAAAGACGGTTGTCTGAACGTACCTACCATATTTTTATACTCCCCCAGGTTGATCCCGTTTTTCCCGCCTATGGCAGCATCCACCTGTGCCAGCAAAGTAGTCGGCACAAACGATAGGTCCATGCCTCGCTGAAAAGTTGTGGCAACAAATCCCCCCAGGTCACAGATCACCCCTCCGCCGACGGCTACCAACATATCAGAACGATTCGCTCCAAGGCGAATAAGCTCCTGATAGAGCAATGCGGCCCTTCCGAGTGACTTGGCCTGTTCTCCCCGGGGAATCCGTATTACGGGAACATCAGGGAAAGCTTCTCCGTGCAGGGCATAGATCTGATCATCGGTAAGCATTACGATCCTTTTCCCGGCAGTATACTCCTGCAGTTTCTCAAACGATTCACCGATCAGGATATCCGATGATCCCGTCGCGGCATGCAGCTGATATGTTTTCATGCTCCCCGGATAATTTATTCGTTCATAATCTTATTCTGTTTCTTGATAGACTCCTGGTGAATGGCACGGAACACTTTATCCACAAATTCTTCACTCAGTCTTTTCTCCACTGCCTGTATCAATCTCTTTCCGACAATTTCATTCCAGCGTGTAGTCTGGAAAATGGTGATATCGTTCTCTTTCTTGTACTCTCCGATCTTTTCAGCGATTCTCATCCTTTGCTCCAGCACATCCATCAGTTCATCATCCAGCATGTCTATTTGTTTTCTGTAACGCTGCAGCTTACTTAACAGATTTTTATCAAGGATTTCCTCTTTTCTGATCACCAGTTCTTTCAGCATTTTTTTCAGATCATCCGGCTTCAGTTGTTGATTTTTGTCGCTCAATGCCACATCAGGGTTGATGTGCGATTCAATGAACAAACCGGTAAAGTTAAGGTCCATGGCTTCCTGAGACACTTCTTTCAGCAGATCACGCCGGCCGCAGATATGGCTGGGATCCGTCAGAATGGGCAGTTTAGGCATTCGTCGGTGCAGTTCGATGGGGATTTCCCATTGAGGCACATTTCTGAATTTCGTCAGGCCGAAGTAAGAGAAACCCCGGTGGATGGCAGCCAGTTTTTTGATCCCGGCACGGCTGAGTCGTTCGAAAGCGCCGATCCACAGATTCAGGTCGGGATTAACCGGATTCTTAACGAAAACCGGATTGTCCAGACCTTTCATGGCATCGGCCAGATCCTGCACAAAAAACGGGTTGACCGTCGTCCGGGCGCCAATCCAGAAAATATCAATGTCGTATTTCAGCGCTTCAAATATATGCGCAGGCTGTGCGACCTCAATGGCAATTTTCATACCCAGTTCCCTTTTCACTTTTCTGAGCCATGGCAGTGCTTTCGGGCCCATTCCTTCGAAGCTTCCGGGTCGTGTCCGTGGCTTCCACACTCCGGCGCGATAGATGGAGACTCCCATCTCTTTCAGTTTATCAGCCGTCTCCATGACCTGCTTCTCCGACTCAGCACTACAGGGACCTGCAACGATAACCGGTTTCTCATCCAGTTCTTTCGTGCAATCCAGTTCTTCCAGTTCAATGTCGTATTCCATGATCCTATAAATTAAATAATATTTTCAATTCTTTCCAATGCTTCCTGCAATACAGGAACCTCCTCACAAAGGGATACCCGGACAAAGCTCTTTCCATTATTTCCGAAGATGCCGCCGGGGGTGACAAATACCCGGGCATCATACAAAATTCTGTCCGTAAAATCATAAGCATCTACACCTCCGGGGGTCTTTGCCCACACAAATAATCCGTTGGATTCCGTCTCGTAGGTGCACCCCAATGCGTCAAACAGGGCAAATACCCGTTCTCTCCGCTTTATATATTCCTTGTTCAGTGCTCCGAACCATTCAGTCGGGGCTTGAATCGCCTCGACAGTAGCCAGTTGCAACGGTTTGAATATTCCGGACTCAACATTGCTCAACACTGTAAACACCGGATCCAGAAATTCAGGAGCGCCGGCCAGCATTCCCATGCGCCACCCCGCCATATTGTATGTCTTACTCATGGAATTCAGTTCTATGGCTGTTTTCCGGGCTTCGTGCACCGAGAGAATGCTCAGGGGCCTGTCATTCAAGATAAAACTATAGGGATTGTCATGACAGATCAGAATATCATGATCCATTCCGAAATCCACCAGCCTCCGGAACAGTTCCCTGTTAGCCGGTTTCCCGCTGGGCATATTGGGATAATTAATCCACATGAGCTTCACCCCTGTCAGATCCAGTTGTTCCAATTCCCTGAAATCGGGATACCAACCGGTTTTTTCTGAAATATTATACGTGACAGGTATGGCTTCCACCATTTCTGTAACCGACCGGTAGGCGGGATACCCCACATCGGGCACCAGTGCCTTGTCCCCGGGGTTAAGAAAGGCCATGGAAAGGTAAAATACCCCTTCCTTGGAACCTACCAGAGGGATTACTTCGTGATCGGGATCCAACGACACATTATAGAAATTTCCATACCAGTTGGCATACGCTTTTCTCAAAGCCGGGAGCCCCCGATAAGACTGATACCCGTGTACATCCGGCATGACAGCTATCTCCAGCAATTTCCGGATCACTTTTTCCGGAGGAGGCAGATCAGGGTTGCCTATCCCCAGGTTGATCACCGGTGTGCCGGTCTCCGACATCCTTCTTATCTCCTCCAGTTTTCGTGAGAAGTAGTATTCCTTTGTTTTTTGCAAACGCCTGGCCCGTTCCATGATCAGATAATTTTCTTGCCTACAGGATATATCCCCAGTTCCCCCAACTCGCCCGTAAAAGGTTTAATGGCATGATAAGCCTGCTGATACAATTCAAAATCATCAAATACCAGATCTATATAAAACTGATACTCCCATTCTTTTCCGATTACCGGCAGGGATTGTATCTTCGTCAGGTTCATATTATAAAAAGATAAAATGGAAAGGATCTTTGAGAGGCTTCCTATTTTGTGGGATAATGTAAAATAAAGGGATGATTTATAGTCAACATTTTCATGAAGCGTATGGTTTCCGTTTTCACTTACCACTAGAAAACGAGTATAATTCACCGGGTTGGTCTCAATTCCGGAGGCCAGGATGTCCAATGCATATTTTTGTGCTGCCAGCTCACTGGCGATAGCACCTATGCCACGTAATTTTTTTTCATGGATATCCCTGGCCGATAAGGCTGTATCAACGCTTTCGATCAAACGGATTCCGGGATATTTCTCAAAATACGCCTGACATTGCAGAATGGCCATCGGATGAGAATACACTTCATGGAGGTCTTCGATTTTCTGGCCGGGTAAAGCCACCAGGTTATGACGGATCCGCAGAAAGATCTCTCCCACAATCTTTTTACTGGATTCACGGAGCAGGTTATAATTAGGCAGGATACTCCCCGCAATGGAATTCTCAATAGCCAGAATCCCATAGTCGGCCTGCCGTTCCTTCAAAGACTTCAACAGATCATCAAACGTATTGCGAGGAATAACCTCTATCTCCTCAGGCTCAAAATAATAGATAGCCGCCATTTCGTGAAAAGCTCCGAAACCGCCTTGTATTGCAATTCTCTTTTTCCATTTTGTTTTCATGATCATCCCTCAAAAAAAAATCCCGGCTGTGACCGGGATTGTATTTCATTATAACATATAAAAATCCCGTCAGATTATCAATCTGTGGTAAAAATAAAAATATGTAAAATCAAAAGCCATGAAAATTCTTTTACACTGCAAACATATTTAATAATCCTTTTTTAAGCAAAGAAAAATCGTTTTTTTTTATTGTGTATCTTAAATTTATCATATTTCTTTCATTGCTATGATCGCCCAGAGTCATCTTTTTGACAAGGATAATACATGAACATTCGTTAATTTTGGGAAATTTTTTTTAACCATGACCCGTAAAGAGAGATTTGAGAGGATCATTGCCTGGTTTCAGGAGCACCGTCCGGAGGCTACCACCGAGCTACACTACGATAATGCGTTTCATCTGCTGATAGCCGTCATTCTTTCGGCCCAGTGTACCGATAAACGTGTCAACCTGATCACTCCTAAGCTTTTACAGAGATATCCGACTCCGGAAAAAATGGCACAGGCCAGGCAGGAAGAGATTCTGGAGTATATCAAAAGCTGTTCATATCCCAACAGCAAAGCCCGTTATCTAAAGGGCATGGCCCGGGGGCTGGTCGAGCACTTCGGAGGCAAAGTGCCCAGTTCGGTAAACGATCTCCAAAAATTACCCGGGGTAGGGCGGAAAACCGCCAATGTCATTGCTTCGGTCATTTTCAACCAACCGGCCATGGCTGTAGACACCCATGTCTTCCGGGTATCAGCCCGCCTGGGACTTACCCGCAACGCTAAAACACCGGAGGAAACAGAAAGACAGCTGGTTCAATACATCCCGGAGGATCTGATCCCTAAGGCTCACCACTGGCTTATCCTTCACGGCAGATACGTCTGTCTGGCACACAAACCCAAATGTGAAGCATGCGGGTTAAAAGAATTTTGTAAGTACTATATTAAAAATCATAAAAATGACTAAAAAAGGCCCGGAAAATATTTCCACAACGATCCGTCTGACCCAGTTTACTACGGGAGGGGGATGTGCCTGTAAGCTCCGTCCCCAGGATCTGGAAAAAGTACTGGTACAAATCCCGGTCATCCACAATGATCACGTACTGGTGGGACCTGACCACCACGATGATGCCGCTGTATATAAAATCAACAATGAAACCACACTGGTGGAAACCGTGGATTTTTTTACGCCGGTGGTGGATGATCCGTATTGGTTTGGGGCCATTGCTGCAGCCAACGCTCTCAGTGACATCTATGCTATGGGTGCCAGGGCTCTGTTTGCTCTTAATATTGTGGGGTTTCCTTCCAAAACGTTACCTATGGAGATACTGAAAGAGATCCTTACCGGCGCACAGCAAAAATGTGAAGAAGCCGGTATCCCCATCCTCGGAGGACATACCATTGATGATGAAGACCCTAAATACGGACTGGTTGTCACAGGAAGGATCCATCCGGACAGAATCCTCACCAACGGCAATGCCAGCCCCGGAGATTTGCTTATCCTGACCAAACCCCTCGGCACAGGGATCATTACTTCGGGTATAAAAAAACAACTCACCCCGGAAAATGTCAAAGATAATGTCATTCGACAAATGGCCACTCTCAACAAACATGCTTCGGAAATCATGCTTAAGTACCCTGTCAGCAGTTGCACGGATGTTACCGGTTTCGGTTTACTGGGTCATCTCAGTGAGATGACCCGCGCCAGTAAAACAGACGCCACCGTCAGGTATGAAAAAATACCGGTCCTTCCCTACACGGAAAAACTGGCCAAGAAAAATGTGATCCCGGCAGGAACAAAAAACAACTATGATTATACCTTCCCCTTTGTCGATTACGCCGAAAATCTTGCCTATTATCAAAAAATAATCCTCAATGACGCACAGACATCCGGCGGGCTGCTCATTACCATACCCGGGAAACACGCGCATCTCCTGCTCGACGATTTTATTAAAAAGAATGTAAATGCACATATAATCGGAGAATTTACCCAAACAGGCACAGGAAAAATCCATGTTAGATAAAAAATTAAATTATATTTGCAATTATAGGGAACAGATGCCCTATTAGCTAATGATGACTGTAGCTTCAAATCGTAGTAAGAAAGAAAATACCCCAGGAAAAGATATTTCCCTGCATACTTTTCATCACAGTCCCTGCAATAATCTGTTGTATATTCCTTCTACCGGCATGGTAGCAGATGTAAACAAATCATTTCTCAGACTTACCGGATACAAACGCAAGGACCTGACAAACCGCCCGTTGTGCGATCTGCCGGTTTTCAAAAACCTGCTTGAAATAAAGGAAGTCAAAGAGAAAATACGGGATAACCAAGAATTCCTAAATGTCCGGGGACTTCTTTTGTCTCAAAGCAATAAAGAACATACGGTTCTCCTTTCCTATATCCCGATTAAAGGGGAACGCGACTTGTCGTTGATACAGGTCCAGAATATCACGAAAGAAACAATACTATCCGGTTCTTATGAAGATCTGTATAACCGTTACCAGAATGTTGTCCGTCATATCAATACATGTATGGTCATCTATCAGGTCAGGGATCACGGAGAAAAGTTTATATTCATCGATTTCAACAAGGCTGCTGAAAAAACGGAAAATATTAAAAAAGAAAATGTAATTGGAAAAGATATCAGGGAAGTTTTTCCAAGCGTGGAGAAGTTCGGTCTGCTTGATGTTCTCAGGGAAGTGTATCGTAACGGCCGCCCAAAAAAACATCCTGTAACCTTATATCAGGATGACAGGATCTCGGGATGGAAAGAAAATTATGTTTACAAGCTGTCGGAAGAGGAGATACTGGTAACGTATGAGGACCGTACCAGGGAAAAGCAATATGAAGAAAAGCTCCGGGAAAATGAAAAAAAATTCCGGGAGATGACTGACCTGCTACCTGAAGTTATTTTTGAGACCGATGCAGAAGGATATTTTACTTATGTCAATAAAATGGCATTGAAATCTTTCAGATATCCTCATAAGGAATCCTTGCACAAAGTACGGTTGTATGACATGATCGCTCCCGAAGACCGGCTCAGGGCACGCCGTGAGATTCTCCGCCAGCTCAGGGGAAAATTCCCCATACGCCCCGAAGAATTTAATGCTTTACGCAAAGACGGTTCCCTTTTCCCGATCTCTTTCAGGGTAAGTCCGATCATCAAAAAAGGTGAACTTCAGGGCATGCGCGGCATTATGACAGATCTGACCAATCAGAAAATCATCGAGGAACACCTGAAAAGAGATAAAAGCTATCTGGAACAACTGATCCAACTGGCACCTGAAGCCATTGTCCAGACCTATAAAGACGGTACTGTGCTGAATATAAACAATGAGTTCACCCACTTGTTCGGGTATGAAGAGAAAGAGATAAAAGGGATGGTCCTGGATGAAGTTGTTTCGGGAAAGAATGCCGAAATCCTGAAAGAAGCTGTTCATATCAGGGATGCCGTTTCTAAAGGGAACAAAATTGAAAAAGAAACCATCCGGTACCGTAAAGACGGGTCCCCGGTAAATGTGTCACTGCTCTCTTCCCCGATTATCTTTGAAGGACGACGGATCGGATCCTATGTCATTTACAGGGATATCTCCGAGCAGAAAAGAAATGAAAAGGTTACCGAAGTAATTCTGAATATTTCCACCGCAGCCCTCGTTGCCCCCTCACAGGAGCATTTCTTTCGGGTCATTAAAAATGAGCTGGAAAAAATAGTAACTGCCAGAAACATTTTCATAGCCATGTATGATAGGGAGAATAACATGCTTCATTTCCCCTATCATGTTGACGAAAAAGACGGAAAAGAAATATTCAGAGAAGTCTCAGCCGATGGAACCATTTCCGGTTATGTAATCCGCCATGGAAAACCTCTCCTGCTGAAAACAGAAGACATAAAGAATCTGGAGAAACAGGGAAAAATTGAAATGATCGGAACCCCTGCAAAAGTATGGCTGGGCGTCCCCCTGATGGTAGATCAGGAGGTCATAGGGATCATCAGCGTTCAGGATTACGAACATGAAAACACCCTGACAAATCAGGATCTGGACATCCTGAAAATCATCTCCAACCAGATCTCACTGGCAATCAAACATATCCGGGCAAATGAAATGTTACGCATTGCCAAAGAAAAAGCAGAAGAAAATGCCCGCTTCAAGGAACAGTTTCTCTCCACCATGAGTCATGAGATCCGGACCCCGTTGAATGCAGTTATCGGCATATCCAGACTGCTCTCCAAAACGGATCCCACGGATACCCAGAACGAATATATTAAGGCTCTGATAATCTCAGGAGAGAATCTGCTTCGCCTGATAAACGATATCCTGGATTTCAGCAAGCTGGAAGCCGGTAAAATGGCTACGGAGAATATTGAGTTTAACCCGAAAGACCAAATAAAAGGGCTGGTAAAAACCTATGCTTTCAGCGCCAAAGAAAAAGGACTTTCCCTGAACCTTGATATGGATCCGAATATTCCTGACAATGTAATCGGGGATCCCACCCGGATCAACCAGATCCTTACCAATCTGATTGGAAATGCTATAAAATTCACCCGGGAAGGGAGTGTAACGGTCGGCGTCAAACTCCTTAGGGAGGATAAGGAAAATATCTTTCTGGAATATTCGGTCAGCGACACAGGCATCGGTATCCCAAATAAAAAACTTCATTCTATTTTCGAAAATTTTACCCAGGCTGAAAAATCCACAACCCGTCAGTTCGGGGGCACGGGACTGGGGCTTGCCATAAGCAGGAAAATTGCCAAATTGCTCCACACTGATATACATGTAAAAAGCACTGTCGGCAAAGGGGCAACCTTTTCATTTACCCTTCCGCTTAAAAAGGGTCCTCCACCGGATATGGAAGAAAAAGAAACCGCTTATAACCCCGCATTTCTGGCAGGGAAAAAAGCCCTCATTGCAGAAGACAACATGCTGAACCGGTTAGTAGTCAAGCAGAACATGAAAGAATGGGGGATTATTGTTGATGAAGCAGAAGACGGACAGGAGGCGGTGGATAAAGTCAGTCAACAGGATTATGACATCGTACTGATGGATCTGCAGATGCCGGTCATGGACGGATACAAAGCAACCCGTCTCATACGACAGCTCCCGGATAAAAAGAAAAGTCAGGTACCTATTATTGCCCTGACAGCTTCCGCCTTGCTGGATATACGTTCACAGGTATATGAATACGGCATGAACAATATCCTGATGAAACCCTTTAAACCCGATGAGCTGCAAAAGATGATCTACGATCTAACGGTAAATAATAAATAATGCGTCGAGTCTGAAAACGAACTGGACAATCAATACCCGCAATATTTCTGGAGATAAGGTACGACCTCTTTCTTGCCATAGTGCAAGGCCTGGCGCAGATCAAAGCAGGCATTTCTGTTGTCACCCATCTTCAGATAAGCTTGTGCCCTGCTAAAATAAATATCCCCGTTGGTAGGATCCAGGTCCAGGGCCATGGCATAGTCATCCACGGCATAGCGATAGGTATGTACCCTGACATACATATCGGCACGAGCCACAAAATACACCGGTGTGGAAGGATCCTTCGCGACGGCAACAGACAGATATTTCAGGGCATTTCTGTAATCCTTCATTTTGCCGGCCAGTTCACCAGCCCGGAATACGGCCTTTATATCCTCAGGGAAGTATCTCATATATTCCAGCAACGGGTTCATCGCCTCTTTATAGCGTCCGGCCTGCGCCCAGGCATCCGAGCACTTCAATAACAAGGAAAACCGTGCAGGCACTTTCCGGTAGAGTTTCAAAAGATATCCGGCACTCTCTGCATACTTTCCTTTTTTCAGGGCCAATAGGGCAGCAGAATAAAGGGTAACGGTATCTTCAGGCTGCAGGGCCATCGCTTTGTTGATATCCTGTTCTGCTTTCCGTAAATCCTCATTGAAAAGGTGCGTTCTTCCTCTCAGAGCCCACAGTCTGACTTCATCCGGATATTGATCCAACAAACGGGACAGACCGTTCAGGGCCGTTTCGGGTGTGCCCCTTTTCATCTCATAGCGGGCTTCCGATATCCCTTTCTCAAGGTTACCGTACCATTCCTTTTTCCAAAGTGTCCTCCAGGCTGATGTATTTTCCAACGGCCGAAGGAGGGTATCCAGTCTAATCTCGCTTTCCGGCCGGCGAAAGGATGACTTCAGATGCTCTTCAAGCGCCCGGACCGCTTTTTCAGCATCCCCTGTCTGTGAATAAGTCCGTGCGATCCACAGAGAAGCCATTCCTGGTTTTTTCTGCTCCACACGGTAAAAGTCCATCAGGGCTTTATCATAATCTTTTTGAAAAAACAAAGCCTCACCCCGTAACATAAGCATTTCCATATTATCCGGTTGCTGCCGTACCATGCCGGTAAACAATATCTCAGCCTGCCGGTATTTTTTCTGTTTCAGGTCAGCCAGACCCCGGTTCAGATTGTCTCCCGTCTGTGCTGCCGCCGGCAATCCCGATACCGCGGCCATCCATATACATATCCCTATAAACCTAATTTTCTTCATTTCCCTATTGTTTCAGTAGAAACCTTGGCTCTTTTTTCTGTGATCACATGAATAAATCCGGTAATATTCCTGACTTCCGTACCGGTAAGCCTTTTCTCATATACATCGCACAGATAATAATACACACCGGGGGGCACCAATGAGTTTTTGCCCATATACTTACCATCCCATTTGATCAGGGGATCATCGGTCTGATAAACCAGCATCCCGTACCTGTTGTATATCTGCATATTTACCCTTTCCACAAAACGGTGCGTTTTAGCACGTAGTACATCGTTGATATTATCCCCGTTTGGAGTAAAGACATTAGGGATCTCATAATAGGAACAATTATCCACACAGACGACAGCGGACAAATCACTCACATTCCCCACTTTGTCAGTAGCAGACACAGCATAACATCCCGCCATGGAACTTTCAGGAAAATGCAAAAAGGATGTGTCATTCGGGTCCTGAATGTCCGTGAGTTTCTGCAATTCGCCGTCAATCGTTGATTTGTAGTAAACAGTGTAATAAGCTACATCGTCATCCCCACAGGTGTGTTGGGGATTGGTCCACATGAGTTGATTGTACAGGCTGTCACAGAATGAAATCACCGTCAGGTCAGGAGAGCAGGGAGGTGTAAGGTCCACCGGCACACCGCAGTTATCATGAGACACGTTGACAATGGGATCCGGTAAACCGGATTTGTTGTAAGACCCATAACTGATCACACGGTAACAGTATTCTTCCCCGTTGATCAGGCCGGCATCGGTAAACAGGCTGTCACTGGTGACGCCGAGAGAATCAAACTGCATCGTGTTTTTATTCTGGCGGTAAACCACGTAAGACTTGTTGATCCACGGAACATTTTTCCGTATATGCAGTGTGATGCGCCGGTCATTGGGTTCGGGATACAGAAAGACAGAGGAAGCCTCATCAGGGGTACCGATTAAAAAACGGTTGCCCGGTTCATCATTGTACAACTCCACCCTGTAGGTATAAGCAAAATCTTTTGTATTAAACAAAGAATCGATGAAGGTAGTATCATTAAGGTCGGCAGTAGCAAAAGAGAATATCTCCTTAAAATCCTCTCCCCATATACCCGTAGAACGGTAAATCTTATATTCATAAGGTCCGTTAGCCGGGATCGTATCCAGATGGGTAGGTTTGGCCCAGGAAACATAAATCTTTCCATCGACGGGATCCGTTTCCAAAACACTTACATGAATCAGCACCGGCGTACCCTGTATAAGGGTGCCACACACTTCGTCGGAAGGAACACTCTCGGAGTTATCTGGGTAAACCCCAACAACCATATAACAATAATCGGTTCCCTGCAGAAGACCCTGTCCGTTATTGTCATCAATAAACAAGGTATCGGTGGGAGCATTGGTTTTTCCTACCAACTGATAACCTACCTCGGGGGGGATCCCCGCCACACAACTGTCGGGGCTGTATCCGGAATATCCTGTTTTACGATATATCCTGTATCCGATAACGGCCGTATCACAAACCCCCGGAGACCAGGTCACTCTGATAAAATTGCTGGATGAACGCAGCCTTACATTCTCCGGCGGAGGTCCCAGGACACGAATGTGAAAGTTGGTCATATCCACCAGGCTGAGCTGAGCATTGTTGTCCCATGACTTTATCACAACCTGATAAGGCTGTTTGCGCACATGCATGCAAGTCGTCTGCCACGCAAACAAAGACCTGGAAAATCCCGTATCGGCAGCGATACGGGTAAAAGTAGCTTTATGATCCTCCACGGCGAAGGGTCCTCCGAAGGCATGCTGGTAAACCGAATCCATATCCACATCTGTGCTTGTCACTTCTACATGGATCGAATCACCTGCCATAACACACATATCAGGCACCGGCTGGTTCTGGGGGGCGTGGTTATCAGTGGTGTAAACATTCACCTGCATATCCCTTTCGATATTCCCGATTTTTATCCCGTCACGCCATTCACTGATATTGATAGCCAGGTTATAAATCCCACTGTCCACAGGTGAGTCCCAAACAAGATCCCCGGTTACCGGGTTCACATACAAAGTATCACTGGCCGGGGGAAAAGTATAACCTTCAATAGGATCCCCGTTTTCTTTGCGGCATACGGTCAGACTGTAGGAAAGGCTGTCTCCGTCAGGGTCGTAAGCGGTGGGATTATGAATGAAGATATGCCCAATGGCAGCCTTGTCAAAAGGAGGATTTAACAATATGGGTGTACTGTTCTGTCCCAAAGCCGGATTAATCATCAGCACCGTTTGTATGGAAAAGATCACATTGACAGAATTCGGGATATTCCGTACCCCGAAATTACGGTTCGGATCCTGAACAACAATTTTGTACACGCCCGGTCCCGGGTAAGTATGCCGGGCAATGTATGTGTTCCGGCGATAATAATTCGGCAGTTCCACCTTCCCGACACGGTTTACTATGGATGTGGTATTATCCCCCCACTGCACTTCCAGTTGCGGGCGGTCGGCCATGCTCAGGGTATAGGTAAACGTCGTTACCGTAACCTCATAGGTAAAATCCGAGATTTGTTTGCAAGTGATCTCCCCTGCCCTGTTGTGCGTTGCATTTGCCGGAACCACAATCAACATCCCCATTAGTAACAATATCCATCTTATCCCTCTCATTTGCCACGAGATGTCCTTCATGTTCAAATTCTTTACGAAGTTACAATTTTTTTACTTCAGTTTCAGATTAATTTCATAATGTTTTGTATTCAGCAATATCCCTCTTTCGAACGTTCCGTACTTGAAAATCACCAGGTCGGTCTGATCACCAAACATATCCATCATCACCGTGTTATAAATGTAAACTTTCTGTACCAGCTCCTCACAAGATCCTTTAAAATATAACCAGATAGCAGTCTCATTGATCTTTTTATGATCATAAACCAACTGAATCTCCCGGTCTTCGTTCACCACAAACCTGAAATTTTCTCCAATATATTTATCCAGTAACTTTTTTTCTTGCGGATTCTCATCCGATTTTTCTAATTTTAGGTCCACATTATATTTTTCAGCAATGACTTTTTCCAGATCATCCCAGAATATTTTAAAAGCCACATTAAATTCACGATTCTCGTTCCGGTATTCTATAGACGTCAGTGCCACATGTACCGGGTGGGCCGGAGGCGTAAAAAACAAAGCAATAAACCATAAGAAATGAATTGTCAACATCATCAAATCCGTTAATCCATTATGAATTTCTTTTCCTTATACTTAAATCTGGGCATTCACCACATCATCAATTTTGAAGCTTACGACCATATTCTATTCATTATCACCCTGGTTGCCGTTTACCAGTTAAAGCACTGGAAAAAGATCATCATCCTTGTCACGGCTTTTACCCTGGGACACACTACCACACTGGCTCTGGCTACCCTGCGCATTATCAATGTTCCTTCCGCATTGATAGAGTTTCTGATCGCCGTAACCATTTTTCTGACCGCCATTACAAACTTACTGCAAAAATCGGACAAATTCAGTCCCGGAGTTCATCTTTTTAAGTATTCCCTGGCATTATTTTTCGGACTGATTCACGGGCTGGGTTTTTCCAATTACCTGCGTTCCCTGCTGGGTACAGAGTCCTCTATCATAGTGCCGCTTTTTTCTTTTAACCTGGGTGTGGAAATCGGACAGCTTGGCATCGTAACGCTGATCATCCTGCTGAATTACCTGCTCATCCGTTTCTTTTCCATGAAACAACGCGATTGGAAGCTGATACTTTCCGGCGCCGGCATAGGGGTGTCACTGATCCTGATGGGGTCAAGATGGCCGTAAGGAAGGATTCCCATCATTTCTGCAGATAAGTCAGCGTAAAGTACTCCGGATTGACCTGAGGATTGTATTGTACCTGCAACATTTTGATATAGGATTTCCGTCCGTTTAGTTTATTCACCATAGACATCTCCCGGGCTATATATTTTTTGTGTACCGGGTCCAGTTCGGCCACATCGCCGGCCGTAAGCACCTTATGAATCTCTCCGTCACGGTCAAAATAGACCGCTTTCCGCATCACGAAATCCTTCTTCCCGATCCATACTGTTTTTTTGGCAAAAGCATATTCGCGTACCAATACATTGCTGAGAGGCGTCATTTCAATTTTATAACAATCCACCCCGCCGGCTTGTTCATCCGGCAGTCTTTTCAGCATAAAATCCGGAAGATTGGGAGCGGCCATATCGGCATTGCTAAATTCCGATCCCATAAAGTTTCTGCCTTTTTCCGAGCTGACGATCTTCCGGGTTTTCCGCAGGGCCGGCATATATAACCACATCTCATCATTTTTATGCTCATAATCGAATACCAGCAATCCGGTACCTTTCACATCTGCAGGCTCCAGAAATTTGATAATTCTCTTTTCCACATTGCCTTCGTCGCGGGAAGCCATGGTTATTTTCCGGATTCTTTCCCGACCCTTGGCATCCACGATGCGCAGTTGCGTCACTGATTCCATCCCGGCCATTTTCGACATATCCCTTGATTTTTGCATAATTTCTTCTGCACTTAGGCCATCCTGTGCATACCCCGGCATCCCCATCAAGAAGAGGCAGGCCATTCCTGTAATCCAATAATTCAACTTTTTCATCTGTATGATTTTTTCATGAACGTTTCATAATTTTATTCTATCTCATTGTTTCATAGTTATTTCTATTTCCTATGAGCTCTTCTGAGTTTATAATAAAAGCCCAGAAGACACAGAGCATGTTTAACCTTTACAGGCAGGCACAGAGCACGCGAAGTCCCGTTTGTCTTGTTTTCCAATCATCTTTCAACATTCCAACACCGGTTCTTTTCTCTTCATTTTTAGCCTTTTTCCCTTTCTTGCCGTTCTTTGTTTTTCTTCCAGAAATGCCGGCTTAAACTGCAGAATCAATGCCGGAACCAACACCATGGCACCTGCCAGACAGGAAGCGATGGAAACCACGACGAGGAAGCCGAAAAACCGTATGGGGGTAAACGAGGAAATCAGCAGGGCCATAAAACCCACCATTACAGAGAAGGCATTAAAAGTGATTCCTCTGCCTGTAGTGGTGATCGTCGTGTACACGGCATCCTCATAAGATTTTCCCGAAGCTTTCTCCAGTCTGTATCTCCAGAGAAAGTGTATGGTATAATCCACTCCTACGCCGATCATGATGGAAGAGAGCATGGCGGTAGCTGTATCCAGATAGATGTGGGCATAGCCCATCAAACCGAACAGGATGATCATTGCACCTGCCAGAGGGATAGAGATGAATATCCCCGACCGTACCGACCTGAATATCAACATTACCAGCAGGGCTACCACGATTACCGCCAAAGCCAGGGATCTTTTCTGTCCCTGGATGATAAGACCGGAAAGACGTGCATTTATATATCCGTAGCCTCCTATCCCGGCAAAGGCCGGGTCGTTATTGGTCAGTGCCCTGATCCGGCGTACCACATCATTAATAACTGCCGTACTCCCGCTCTTCACCCGTACCAGCATCTGGGTGTTCCGGTAATCAAAATCCACGATCTGCTCAAAATCTTCCGGATCGCCTCCCATATTGTATAACTCAAACAGCTGGGCAATCGCATTCCTGTCGGCCGGGATCCGGTTATAATACGCTTCTCCCGGATTGTAAACGGCCTTGCTCATTTCTTTCACTACATCGGCCAGAGAGATCACATGGCCCACGTCCGGTTCCATTTTCAGGGTATTTGCATACCTGTCCAGTCGGTTCAGCAGAGCCGGGTCCTTACAGTCGCCGGTAAACCAAACCGAAACAGCCTCCGACCCCCCGAAATGATTATTGATCAGATCGGCACTTACCCTGACAGGATTCTTCTTTGGAAAGAAATTTTCTACATTAGCGTCAACCTTCAGAAACAGGATCCCCACTCCGGAGATCAGAAAAAGAATGACAAAACCCAGAATGACTCTTTTGGGATGCCGCACCACTCCCCGGGCCACAACCTCCAGCCTGTGTTCCAAAAAATGTTTTTCCCCTTTTCCTTTGGCCAGTTTCGGCGGGGGCATCTTCAACAACAACATGATAGCCGGGATCAGCAGAAGACTCATCATCAGGGCAAAAGCGACCCCGAAAGCAGCCAGTACGCCCAGTTGTTTGGCCGGAATCAGAACATGAGACAACAATCCCAGAATGCCCGCTACGGTGGTCAGACCGGTAAGCAATACCGGCCGGTACAGCCGGTGAAAGATCATCCCCGCCAACTCTTTCCGTGAATGACACTTGCCTTCTGCGTTCAGCTCCTGGTACAGGGCCACCAGATGGATCCCGTAGTTATTGGCAATGGCAATCATCATAACAGGCAACAATACCGTTATGATGGTCATCTTCCATCCCATTACGGGGATCATACCCATCGTAACCACGATGGTCATGGTCACCACCAGCAGGGGCAACAGCACGCCCCTGAACTGGCGGAAAAATCCGAAAAGCATCAGGATCATCAACAATATTGCCACCGGCATCAGAATACTGATATCCCGGTTGATATACATGGAAATCTTTTCCATCAGTACAGGCATCCCCCCAAAAAAGACCTTTGCCTCCCCCGGATTATTTTTTACCACTTTTTCTATCTCTTTCACTACCTGATTCGGGTCAGCTTTCTCTGCGATCGTAACATACACTGCCGTCATGGAACAATCGGGCGTTAAGACAACATCCTTCACCCCGTCATTGGACAAGAGAGACTTCCGCAGTTTCTCAATTTCAACAGGGGTCTGTGGTATCTCAGGGATAGCCGGATCCACAACGATGGTTCCCTCTTCTCCCCGAATATTTTTTGCATCAAACAGCGACATGGTTCGTGTCACGCCGTCCAACTGCTTAACCTCCCGTATAATCTTTCGCACACGAACAAGTGTAGCCGGTTTCAACACGTCATCATCCCTGAACAGAAGGATCACCATCTTCGTGCCGCCAAACATGCTGTTGATGGTGTCGGTATTAATGCGTGCCTCCATATCCGACGGGATCATCGTGGTTACATCCGGGTCAATTTTCAGCTTCGGCAACCAGGCGGCAAAAAACAAAGTTATGAACGCCGACAAACCGATAATCCACCACTTGTATCTGTCCAGAAATTCTCCGTCACGCATAACCTTTCCTTTTTAAAACGTTAACCTGCATTCCAGAAACACACCATTCATCAAAGGTCTGACCATATCATAGAGGGTGTTTCTTTTGCCATGAAAAAGATTCCCGCCCAGTGACAACCGGATCATGTCGGATGCATTCCATTGCACTTTGGGATACATGAGATATTCTTTTGTGGTAAAGTTGTATTCTCCGTACACTTCCGCCTGTAATTCGTCATGGAGCAAAGACACCGAAGGATGCAGAGTGATCAGGTGACTCACCCGATCCAGTTGCCGGAACATCATACGGTTAAAATATTGTATAAGCAACACCGGCGAAGCGTTCGGATCCTCGGGATCTGCCGGTTCGGTAAATTCCAGGACATAATGCCCCACATACTGCAGAAGAATAGTAACGGAACCAAAGGTACGGTCCACACCGACCACATACCGCAGGTCGGGCCAGGCCCTGTTGTAATTTTCCTCATGATTCACAGTTCGTCGCCAGGCGAATTCCCCCCGCCAACCAAAAGATCCCAGTACCGTCTCAAAATCCAGTCCGGCCACCTGTTCCCGGAAAGGCACCGGAGCAATATCCACCCTAAAATTACCTTCCCCGTCTTGTGAGATCCCGTCGAACTGTAACCCCGGATACGGCTCAAAGCCGTCAAACCACGACAGGGAAATGCCGCCGGCAGGCCTGTCCAGGTTCAGCCGGAAAGCATATCCGCTGTTTTTCAGTTCAAAAGAAGGTGGCTGCGTCTCCATAAAGTTCACACGAGGATCCATATTTCTGTTTACCGGCAGCACAGATTCTTTATACACAGGTATCCACACCCCCTCCAGTGAAAGGCTCCGGGTAAACGGAATCGTCCCCTTAAACAGAAAGTTCCCCAGTCGCATATCATCGGGATTGGGAGAATGGAACAAAGGATTCACCGGCGTGATATTATCAGTCGGGTTGTAGCTGTCTGCACGGCCCCACACATCGATCTGTTGACCTACCCGAAAACTCAGCCTTCCAACATAGAGGTTTACGTAAGCTTCCCACAGATCCAGGCCGTTGTCCTCAATGGATCCGGGCAGTCCGGCCCGAAAACGTAGATCCACATATGCATCCCCCGTTTTTCCCAGTCCTGCTTCCAGTTTCAGGGTCCCTTCGGCAAACAGGCTTTTCTGCTCCCACGCCGACGATCCGGTTTTTTCTCCCACCCACTCCATACCCCGTACATACCCGTTCAACCCATACCCTTTGGTTTCTACGCGGCCAACCGACTGCTCAAACAAACCCTGCGAAAACAACGGAACAGGCCCTGCCAGCCAGATTCCTACCATCAACCATTTCCATCTTTTTTTTCTTAGAAACATATTGTTTTTTCCTTCAATAATACCGTACACGTCCTGCTGCGTCGTTCAACCCACGCGGATTGTACGGTTTACTGGTGCAAGCCGCTAAACCCGGACGTAGAAACTCCTCTTATTTTTCGGGGGCAAATCACCAGTAGATCTATAATTTATAACCATTCTAATTTTTTTTGTAAGTTGGTCGGTTGTTATTTTTTTCCTATTTTTAAAGCTGCCGGATTTTATTAATTATACCTATCATGAAAACACAGGGACACGTCAATCGCAGAGGGTTTCTTCGCACCACACTATTAGGGGCAGCCGGTTCTGTAGCGGCTACCGGATTGGTTCGTGGAAACCCGGTCCTCCTGAAAAAGGACCAGGAAGACAAACAACCATTCATCACCCGCAAGCTGGGAAAAACGGACATCGTTGTACCGGTTGTCAGTATGGGGGTGATGCGTGCCGACAACCCCAACCTGGTAAAGGCCGCCCTCGACAACGGCATGAAACTTCTGGATACTGCTCATGTTTATCAGGGAGGCCGAAATGAAGAGATGCTGGGAAAATTGCTGAAAGATTATCCCCGTAACTCTTATTACATAGACACAAAAATAAAACCCGACGGGTATGACAAAAATAAAGGGACGTTTACACATGCGGAAAAGGTAAGATCTTCTTTTCTGAACAAGTTCAACAGCAGCATGAAACGGCTGGGACTGGAGTATGTGGACATCCTCTATCTACATGCCATCTCCACCCGCGAAGCCACCCTTTCCAAACCGGTACTGGAAGTGATGCAAAAGCTGAAAAAAGAAGGACGCACCCGCTATCTGGGGGTCTCCACCCACAGCCATGAGCCGGATGTAATACAGGCAGCCATAGACAGTGGCGTATATGACGTGGTGCTGGTAGCATACAATTTCCAGCAATCGCATCGTGAAGATATGGATAAAGCCATTGAAAGAGCGGCCCAGGCAGGACTGGGGGTCATCGCCATGAAGACCATGGCCGGCGGGCGGATGAATAAAGACAAAAAACACCCGGTAAAAGCCGGAACGGCCCTGAAATGGGCTTTACAGAATCCGAATGTCACCACCAGCATCCCCGGATTTACAACTTTCGACCAGTTGGAAGAAGATCTGGCTGTGGCCCGTGATATTACCTTATCGGAAGAAGAAAAAAATGAACTGGCCCTGGCTACCCGTGATACACTCTATTGCGACGGGTGTGCCCGTTGTGTGGCACAATGCAAAAAGTCTCTGCCTATCCCCGACCTGATGCGTGCTTACATGTACACATACGGCTATCGGGAAACCCGTAAAGCCCGTGATCTCATTGACGAGCTGGCCATTACAACCGATGCCTGTGCTACCTGTGATGAATGCACCGTTACCTGCGTCAAGGATTTTGCCGTTGCCGAGAAAATTACCGATATCACCCGGCTGTCAGAAGTTCCGCAGGAATTCTTAACCTAACACATGAATTCAATTACCGCCATGATACCCAAACATTTTTCCTCTTCCGGCGCCGCAGTATGCCTGTTCCTTTTGCTCGTTTTTTCCCCGGCCATTCTTGCTGCACAGGACAGTATCCGGTTCCCGGAAATGAAAGGGTACAATCTGCATTTTGATTACCCCGTATATTTTCCGGACAACCTGTGGGATTATATTGACGGCGCTGCAGACAATTATCTGAACTATCATTTTGTAAATCTGCACATTGCCGAATATTACAAGGGAAATAATAAGGTTTTTTTCAAGGTAGAAATATACCGTCATGAATCTCCTTTGTATGCTTTTGGGATTTATAGCTCGGAACGGTCGCCGGATTATCATTTCATCAACCTTGGCGTTCAGGGTTTCCAGGAAGAGTCTCTGATCTATTTTCTGAAAGGACCTTATTATGTAAAGATTCTTACCCAGCAGGAAGGCAGAAGAGCCGGACGGGATATTGAGGTACTGGCACATAAATTAGAAACCATGCTTGCAGGGACAACCCGTTTCCCTCCGGAGCTGGCGCTGTTTCCGGAAAAAAACAAAATCGCCAATTCCGAACGCTTCATCGCTTCCGCCTTTTTGGGGCATGAATTCTTCGACAGTGTTTTTACCACCCAATACCAAACCGGGGATGTCTCCTTTTCGATGTTTCTCACCCACCGTGCAACGGTTGAAAACACCAAAAAGCTTCTTGAAACATTCTGTAAAAACGCTACCGGACAAATACCCCAACCGCTAAAGGAAGGAGACCGTGTCATCAAGGACGGGTACAACGGAGACATATACCTCATCTGGCAGGGTAATATTATTTTCGGATTCAGGAACCTTAAAGATCAGGTGCTCATGCGGCAAATGGCTGAAGAAGTATTGAGTAAACTATGACCGGTCATCGCTGCATGATCAACATCTGTCCGGATCATCCCTGCATTACACGATCTGTGTTAATCTTCCAACTCTGCCAGGAAAAAATATTTTAATTTCTTTATCCCAGAATCCACAATAGAAAAACATAATCCCAAATGAAGCCATAGAGCCATTTACAATAACTCTACTATGGCGCAATTTGGGATACATTTTTTTCATGGCGGATTAAAATATAAATATTTAAATATGTATTTAATTATTTATTTAAATACATATTTTTCCCCCTAAACAACTTCTTTCCTTATTGCCTTCCTACCGGCAGGCGCAGGAGCCTGGGGATTACCTCTCCCGGAATGCCCGGGGTTCCGGTATTTCCGAAATCTTTTTATCCCCCCAGCAGAAATCCCGTAAAAATCCCCAGGTAATTCCCGACCACGTATCCGATAATACCGGTCGTAAGTCCCGAAATAATGATATCGCGATTTTTCAGGGCGGCGGCCACCACCGGCACGAACGGCGGAGAATAGATCATAGCTGTTGAGGTGATAATGACCGTATCAGCATCCAGCCGGAAGATCATAGAGAGCAGGATGTGTATAAAGAGGGATCCGAAATATACCAGTGCCACATACAACAGCAGGTCCAGGTATTCTACATTGATCATCCCCCGGAGGTCGGCCATGGAAGAAACCACCAAACAGAACACAATAATCAGGTACATGCCCGTCTGGAAAGTTTTTTTGATTTTGTTGACATAAGGGATCAGGGAGAAGAGAATGCCCAGGGTGGTGATGGTCAGGATCACGACAGCCATCATGGATCTTTTAGGCACCAACATACCCAGGCCGGCACCTATAGCCAGAATGAGAACTGACAAAAGAATAGCCAACAGTAACTTTGGCAATACTTCCCGTGAAAAGATTCCTTGGTAACTATCCATCTCCTGTGCTTCCCGGGTAAGACGCTCGGTGGTTTCTTTATCGGCAAACTGCCGAAAAGGAGGCAGAAACAATAGAAAAAACCGCTGGGCCACGGTCAGCAGGAACAACAGGCAGATAGCGCCGATCACCAGATCGGCCGTATGGGTCATGATGAAGATATCCGGATCCACATTCAGGGCCTCCTTGATAGATGCCAGATTGGGAGTCCCGCCCGAATAAATACCGATCAACATCCCTGCGATCTTCCCCAATTCGGGGATCTTATCCTTAAAAATAAAAAAGCCCGCAACCACCACCACAAAAACCGAAGTGAGAGCCAGTACCAGTGAAAGAAAAGTACTCCCGGCCAGGCGGAACCATTTTTTCACATTCAGGGAAAACAACAGCAAAGGAATAGCCAGCGGGATGGTGATGGTGGTAATCATATCCTGCACGGAAGCAACTTTGTTATGCACCAGATCACCGGCCGTGATCTTTCCCTGTTCGAACAATGCCTGTGCCTGATCGGCAGGAAGAGCCACATTCCCCTGCACCAGGAAGTGATAAGCATCTGTCATCCCCGGCAACACACCGATGTTACCCATCAGCAAACCTACGGCATAGGCGATTACTACCGAGCCGATCCGGTTTAGCAGCGTATTGTTACAGGTTGCATAGATGATCAGAACAGGAAACAAAATATAAAAAAGAATCAGCAGTACAATCGTCATAGAGTATCAGGTTGTATGGTTTTCGGTTGCCCAAAAATAAAAAAAATTTTTAACGAAGTATTTTACGTACAAAAGCCACTGTAAAATAAGACATCATGAACAACCCGATAAATCCCTCAATACCGGAGATCCACCGGATAGCGCCCGACGGATAATAGTCTCCGTATCCGATGGTCAGAAAAGTGATAGCGCTGTGGTAAAAAGCCACCGCAACGCGGGAAAGTTTATCGGGATCCCCCAGTGATGACACGATCCGCGTATTGGCAACAAAAGGGAGCACATAATAAATCAATGAAAATATCACGTAAGTCACGATCATCGAACCCAATACCCGCACCGGGTCGGTGGCATACAGGCCAATTTTATCAAACACCACCCACTTGAAAGCATACTGCAGATAAGCCCACAGGGCCGGGAAAAAGCCTTTGTTCT
>JAGGWN010000099.1 GCA_021157415.1 Bacteroidales bacterium
CCTATTCGGGGATTCTCTGGGTCAATATCCGGGGAAAATCCACCCTTTTCTGGAGTGCCCGCAACACGGTGTTCCGTGCTATATGGGACAGTCTGAAACTATCGGTTATAAACACTTATCATTTTGACCCTGAGGGGGAGGCCAGGGCATCTTTGCCGAACGAATTGGTTTTTTCACACAGTGGCGGACCCCCGGTGCTTTATATCGTTCTGAACGGCAATGACCGACTGGTCAAATTGGATCTTGACACCGGGAGGGTTTTGTGGCAATCCAATACGGGGCTGGCTCCTTACGGGGTGGTCAGTGCTGCCGGGAAGCTTTATGTAACCAACTGGTCAGGGAGTGTACCTACGGAAGAGACGCCGGCTACTGCCGGTATCCCCTGGGGAAAAGCTTCGGTTGATTCGGTAACCGGATCGGTAAACTCCGGAACAGTCAGTGTGATAGACCCTGAAACCGGAATAGTTATCCGGGAATTATCCACAGGATTACATCCCAACGACCTGGTGGCTTCCCCCGACGGAAAATTTGTTTATGTGGCCAACGGCAATGACGACTACATCTCAGTCATTCGCACGGAATCGGATCATGTTGTCGAAAAAATCTCGGTACGGCTGATGCAGGAAAACAATCCCTATTTTGGCGATTCGCCCAATGGTTTGGCTATCAGTTCCGACGGAAAAACACTATATGTAGCCAACGGGATGGACAATGCCATCGCTGTGGTTGCACTTGGAGACAAGGCTTCTTCCGGCGGTCCGGAAGGAAAGAGCAAGGTAACAGGCTTTATACCTACCGGTGCCTATCCGGGAGGCATTGCACTGGCAGAAGATATGAAAAAAATATATGTGGCTAACATTGAGGGACTCGGAGCCCGTACACTTTTTACCGGCATGCATGCCGAAGGAAAAGCCCCCTCTTCCCGGGGAGCTTACAATGCCCACAAGATGCTGGCAGGACTATCCATCATCCCTTTGCCGGATCAGCAGCAACTGGCTTCCTGGACTGTCACGGTCAGGGAAACCAATCGCATGAACCGGGTAAAAATAGCATCCCTGCTTCCGCGAAAAGACCGTAAGCCGCGACCTGTACCCGAACGCGTGGGAGAGCCTTCGGTTTTTAAACATGTTATTTACATCATTAAGGAAAACCGGACCTACGACCAGGTACTGGGCGATATGACACAAGGCGACGGCGATCCTTCTCTCTGTGCTTTCGGAAAAGAGGTTACCCCCAACACGCACAAACTGGCCAAACAGTATTCCTTGCTGGACCGGTATGAAGCTTCCGGCAAATGCTCGGCCGAAGGTCATCTGTGGACGGACGCTTCGATCGTTACCGATTATATTGAAAAGAATGTGAGAGCCTGGTTCCGCAGCTATACCCATGTTCTGTACGATGCCATGGCTTATCCCAAAACCGGTTTTATCTGGGACAATGCCCTGGATCATGGGAAGAGCGTCCGGATATATGGAGAGGCTGCCATTCCTTTCAATTACGGAGATAAACAATGGGCTGATATCTATCATGATTTTCTGGCGGGAAAGCCAGTGCCTTTCGAGAACAAAACGACCATTGACCGGGTCAGGGGCATCCTTTCCCGGAGTTACCCGGCTTATGACAGCCATAACTTTCCGGATATTATGCGGGCCCATGCATTTATCGAAGACCTGCACCGGTATGAAAAGATGGACGGGGATGCGCTGCCCAATCTGATCGTCATGGCTTTACCCAATGACCATACGGCAGGCACCTCTCCGGATCATCCCACCCCCCGCGCCATGGTGGCCGACAATGACCTGGCATTGGGACAGATCATCGAAGCCCTTACCAGGAGCAGATTCTGGAAAAATACCGTAGTCTTTGTCACCGAAGATGATTCGCAGGCCGGCTGGGATCATGTCTCTGCCTACCGCACCGTGGCATTGGTGATCAGCCCGTATTCAAGGCTGGGAAAAACAGTTTCCACCCGGTATAATCAAACTTCCATGATCCATACCATTGAGCAGATTCTCGGGCTGCCTCCCATGAATATAGAAGATGCTACCGCCGATCTCATGACCGGAATATTCACCGGCACACCTGATTGCACGCCGTACACGCATGAAAAAAACCGTATCCCTCTGGATGAGATGAACCCCCCGGCAACCGCCCTTACCGGTAAAGACTTTTATTTTGCCAACGAATCAGCCCGCCTGGCAGTTCTGGGAATAGATGCCGGAGAAGATGACCTGATGAACCGTATTATCTGGCATTCCTTTCGCAGAGAAGCCCCCTATCCTGCACATCTGGCCGGTAAAGATGATGACGATTAATTCAATCCCTATTATTTATAATACCATACCATGATGAAAGCCCCTGTGAAAATTAAAAGTCTGTTTCTCTTATCTCTCCTGCTGATAAGTTTTCTTTTTTCCTGTTCCCATTCCAGGCAGGGGAAGATCCTGCTTACTGACGGATGGAAACTTCAGTCGGGCGATCATCCTTCATTTTCCTCTTCTTCCTTCGATGACAGCAACTGGAAAGATATTTCCCCCCTGGAATTGTGGGATGCCCAGGGGTATGCCGACCTCGACGGTTATGCATGGTACCGTGTGCGCGTAAATATTCCTTCTTCCTTTAAAACACATGCCTATTTCAAAGACTCGCTGGTTATCTTTCTGGGCAAGATTGACGATCGCGATCAAACCTGGCTGAACGGTAAGCCGCTGGGACAAAACGGAAAAACCGTTTCTGCAGATACAAAATTCCCGGACACCATTCCCAACGAGGGGGAAACATGGGCTGTCGCCCGTAAATATATGCTGGCTGCCGACGATCCGCGTATCAACTGGAACGGAGAGAATGTTATTGCCATCCGGGTCTTCGACCGGGGCGGCCTGGGGGGCATGTACGGTCCGGCACCTTACATTGCCATGCGTGATGTCGGGGATTATGTCACCTTCAATCTGCACAGGGAACCTTTCCTGATCAGCAAGCAGGTAAATTATAAAAAGATCATTATCTTAAACAACGTCTCCGCCAAAGACAACTTCGACGGGGTCCTTTCCGTTAAAGTGATCAACCAGGAGAATGACCGGGTTATTTTCAGCGAAACGACAGCCATTCATCTAAAAGCAGGTAAAGAGACAAAGCACTCCATTTCATTTATCAATGTTGATACAGCCAACTGTCTGTTGCAATGTTCTTTCAAACCTGAAAAATCGGGAAATGTCATCACTGCCAGCGTTGGAGCTCCGTACATTCTGACTCCTCCGCCACCGGCATCCCCACGCATCAACGGCCCGCGGGTATATGGGGCACGTCCCGGCCACCCTTTCCTGTACCGTATCCCCATCACCGGGAAACGTCCTGTCACCGTTGAAGTCAAAGGATTACCGGAGGGATTAAAAGCAGATGAAAAAACAGGGATTATTACCGGTAAGATCATCCGGAAGGGAGACTATCCGGTCAGCATTACGGTCCGCAATGCTGCAGGCACTGACACAGCCACCCTGCTTATCAGGGCCGGTTCGACCCTGGCCCTGACCCCGCCAATGGGTTGGAACAGCTGGAACGTCTGGGGGTTAAGCGTAGATGCAGATAAGGTGAAGGCCGCTGCAGATGCTTTTCTCTCCACCAGCCTGGCCGACCACGGCTGGAGCTATATCAACATTGACGACGGTTGGGAAGCTCCTCAACGCACACCCGACGGTGCCATTACAGGCAATGAGAAATTCTGCAACTTCAAAGACCTGTCCGGATACGTTCACAGCAAAGGACTGAAACTGGGCATATACTCCAGTCCCGGGCCATATACCTGCGGCGGTTATCTGGGCAGTTATCAGCATGAATTTCAGGATGCAAAAACCTGGGCCGACTGGGGTATTGATTACATCAAATACGACTGGTGTTCCTACGGAAAAATCGCCAAAGACAACAGCCTGGAGGAACTTCAGAAACCTTACCTCCTCATGCGCAAGGCCCTGGATGCCGTCAACAGGGATATCGTTTACAGCTTGTGCCAGTACGGTATGGGACATGTTTGGGAATGGGGTGCTAAAGTGGGGGGAAACCTGTGGCGTACCACAGGAGATATCACCGACACGTGGAACAGCATGTCCGGCATCGGTTTCCGTCAGAATACGGCCTCACCCTATGCCTCCCCCGGCCATTGGAATGACCCGGATATGCTGGTGGTTGGCTGGGTAGGCTGGGGGCCGGATATTCGCCCCACCCGCCTGACCCCCGATGAACAATA
Organism: Bacteroidales bacterium; assembly: GCA_021157415.1. GTDB lineage: Bacteria > Bacteroidota > Bacteroidia > Bacteroidales > VadinHA17 > DRPN01. Next base: position 4,241 of record JAGGWN010000099.1, read on the forward strand.
TACCCATATTTCCCTCTGGTCTCTTCTGTCAGCCCCCCTGCTCATCGGCTGCGACCTGTCACGCATGGACGACTTCACCATGAGCCTCCTCACCAACGACGAAGTGCTGGCCGTAAACCAGGATCCGCTCGGAAAACAAGCCGACAAAGTCTATGTGAATGAAAACATACAGTATTGGACCAAACCGCTGGCAGACGGAACCCATGCTGCCGGAATCTTTAACCTGGGGAAAGAAAAAGAAAAAATTTATGTGAGGTTTTCCGATCTGAAACTAAAAGGAGATGCTTATGAGGTCCGGGATTTGTGGAGACAGAAAAATCTGGGGACTTTCAACGACAGGATTGAGCTAAAGATTCCATCGCACGGGGTTGTTTTGTTGAAGATAAAGCAGAGGTCATAGTTTCGGGTTCTGTGTTCACGGGTTGTGGTCTGGTTTTATTTTTTTAGACATTCATCACTCAACACATGTCTGAATTCAGTCAAAAAAAAGAAGCAAGAGTTAAAGCGCTGGTTGAATTGACCCGGCTGCTGATTCGGGGTGCACGCGGTACTGACCTGAGGGATCAGTACCGTCTGTTATTCAAAGGGCTGGTGCCGGCAGATATCATCACTGCCGTAGATGAGCTGTACCAACAGGAAATTCCGCTGGAAGAGCTGAAAACCGGAATCAACAAAATGCTGAATCTTTTTCAAGTTCGCATACAGGAATATCCGGCGCTGAAACCCGGGGAAGGGACTTTCCTGTGGTACCTGAACCGGAACAATGAAGCACTAAAGAAAAAACTGTCGGCCCTGCGTCCGAAGAACACACAGCTAAACCGAAATCCCGGCGATAATAAGCTGCGTAAAGAGATGCTGAAAGTATTTCGTGAAATCGAAAGCTTTATCCACCTGTATGAAATCAAAGAAAATGTCCTTTTCCCGGCCCTGGAAAAACAGTGGTCTGATTACCGATGTGTGCAGGTTATGTGGTCTTACCATGACGATATCCGTCGCGACCTGAAACGTCTGATTGATGAATTGGACAAAGAACCGTTTGATATCAAAGCCTTCAACCGTTTTCTGGGAAGCGTTTATTATAACATGCATACCATCGTTTTCAGGGATGATAAGATCCTCACACCGGTGATGCTGGAAACCTTCCCTGAAGATCTTCTGGACCAGCTGCTGGAAGAAAGCCTCGGGCTGGATTTTCCTTTTACAAAGCCGGAAAGAGAATCTTTACATAAGCAGAAGGGAAAGGATGTCATGCCGCAGGATCTGATTGATCTGGGCACCGGAAAAGTAACTCCTGAACAGATTACCCTGATGTTCAACCATCTGCCGGTGGATATCACCTATGTGGATGAGAACGACGAAGTACGTTTCTTCTCCACGCCTGAAAAACGGGTTTTTACCCGCAACATTTCGATCATAGGCAGGAAAGTGCAGAATTGTCATCCCCCGGATAGCGTTCACATCGTGCAGAAAATCGTGGAGGCTTTTCGAAAAGGAGAAAAAGATGAGGCTTCTTTCTGGATCTACAGAAAAGATGATTACCTGTTGATCCGTTATTTTGCCGTACGCTCAGAAACCGGCGAATACAAAGGCGTACTGGAGGTTACACAGGAGATCGGGGATATCCAAAAGATCAGGGGTGAGCAAAAATTGCTGGACTGGGAAGAGGAATGATCCCTGAGATATACATATTTAAATACATATTTAAATGCATATTTAAATATGTATAATTTTTTTACTTTCCTCTTATTATGCCTGCAATCCGTAAATACCGGCCACGGGCACATCCGATTCAATAAAGAAATTTCCTGTAACGAAATTTCTTTATTATACCGCACCCGGCACTTTATTTATATGAAAGTCCTGATCTCTCCTTGAGGAGCGGGGTGGCTGCCCCGGGGATTCCTTTTGATTAGTTTTCCGGGATTCCAAAATTCCACATTTTTTCCTATCTTTCGCACATGAGTAGTTTAGACCCCATTAGCGGCATACTTAACAAGATCATAAATGATCATATCTCGGGATCGGGCGCTCTTCAGCAGCAGCTGACGGATGAATTGCTGACATATCTGATCGATGCTCCCGATCTGACAGATCACGAAGTGAAAGCGCTGAAGAAACTGTTTGCTTCATTTAAAAAGAAGATGGCTGACTTTGCCATCCTGGCCCATTTTTCCGATCATGTTATGGATCATCTTCCGGAAGGAAACGGTTTGTCTTCGGCAGATCTGTATGATTTCATTCTGTCTTACCGGAAGCAATGGCAACAAGTAAACAAACAGATCACAGAAAAATTTCTGGCTAAGGTAACACTCAGGAACAAACAGATTTTGTTACACAGCCAGAGTTCGGTTGTCCGTCATCTTTTTCGTCAACTGACCAACCGTAAGCTCAACATCAATATTATCCAGACCGAATCAAGGCCGATGATGGAAGGAAGGGAACAGGCCAGATATCTGGCAAAACTGGGATACCCTGTCAAGATTGTCACGGATACCGGTTTCTCTCCGTTGCTGGGGGTAACGGATTTGGTCATCCTGGGTGCCGACCGGGTCTATCCGGACCTTTTCATCAACAAATGCGGGTCTCATGCGATCACGACCCTGAGTCGTAAGCAGGATATTCCCGTATATGTTTTGGCAGACAGCCGCAAGTTCACTCCTGCCGAAAACGGATATAATCCGCTGTCGGAAGAAGAAAAACCGCCGGACGAAGTATGGAAGAACCCGCCGGAAGGCATTACGCCGGTCAATTATTATTTCGAATCCGTTCCCACGCGGCTGGTCACCTCATTCGTTGCCGAATCGCATATTATCCCCGGCAAGGAAATGCCTTTTTTTGCAATTAAAAAATAGACGGTAAGTACCTGCTTTCTTTGTCCTCCGAAACTTCAGCAAAGGTAGTAGCGATGGTGCATCACTTTTTTATTCACGATCCAATACAATCCAGGAATCACCAGCAGCGAAAGGAACATAGCCAGGCTCATACCGCCGATCATGGAGACGGCAAGAGGCTGGAGCATCTCCGAACCTTCACCCATTGCCAGGGCCAGAGGCAAAAATCCGAAGATGGTAGCCAGCATGGTCATGAGGATAGGTCGCATACGCACCCTTCCGGCCATCAGCAATGCCTCCCGCACATCGGGTTTTTCTTTCAGGAATTTCTCCGTATAATCGATCAGCAGGATTCCGTTGTTGACCACCACCCCGACAATCATAATCATCCCCATGAAAGCAGATATATCCAACGGGATACGGGTGATCCACAGCAGCAGGAAAACACCGCTCACCGACAGCACCGTCCCGAGAAGGATGACCGTAGCGGTCCGGAACGACCTGAACTCAAAAAGCAGGATGGAGAATACCATCAGCACCCCGAAGGCAAGGATCAGGATCAGCTCGCGGAAAGCCTGTTGCTGGCTTTTGTATTGTCCGCCGATCTCCACTGTCACGCCCGGAGGCAGGGGTATCTGCTGTAACATCACCTTCACATCTTTGATAATACTCCCAAGATCACGCCCTGAGATGTGGGCTTTTACGTTCACCACCTGGCTCATATTCTCATGTTCCATATCGGTCTTTCCCGGCACTTTCTTTATCTGTGCCACCTCATCCAGACGCAGCACTCTGTCAATGGAAGGCAGGTAAAGGGGCATGCGGCGGATCTTTTCCATATGGTTAAAATCCTGTTTAGGATAACGCACCCGCACCGGTATCATCTTCAGTCCCTGCATCATACTGGTCACATCATCCCCCCAAAGGGCCATATGCACGGCATTGCTCACCTCCCCTACCGTCAGGCCGTAACGGCTGGCAGCCTCGCGATCCACACGAATGGTCAGTTCCGGTTCACTGCGGGCAAAGCCTTTGTAAACATCCACTGCGCCCCCGACTTTTTCGAGCGAGTCGGCGATACGGGCAGCTGTTTCCTGGAGGATTGCCTGTTTCTCTCCGAACACTTTTATGACAATGGGAGCGATCTCGCCGCTCAGGTCATTCAGCCGGTCAGGCAGCACCTGGAACAACTCAGGCTCAAGACGCGGCTCATGCACCTCGTCAAACTTTCTGATCTCATCCATGATTTCAAAAGAAGATCGTTTATGTCCCCTTTTCAGGCTGATTACAAAATCGCCGTCATTGGCATGGGTACGCGGGTGGGCCAGGCTGCGGCCCGTACGCAGGGAGTAAGTCTTCACTTCGGGAATACTCATAATAAATCTGGCTATCGGCTTCAGCATGCTCTTGGTCCCTTCGATAGAACTGCCCGGGGGAGCCAGGTAATCATGCACGATGGTCCCCTCATCCCACTCAGGGAGAAAGCCGCTGGGTATCTTCATATAAGACCAGACGGCTATCCCGGAAAACAGCAACACCAGAAAAACGGTAATCGCCGGCCACCGGATCAATCCTTTGAGCAGGGTCTGCTGGAGCCCGATGATTTTGGGCATCACCCTGCCTGGTTTTTTCTTTTTAGTTGAGATAAATACCACCGCCAGGGCAGGCGTCAGAAACACCGCTAACAACATAGACACCAGAATGGCAATGGAAAGGGTTGAAGCCAGGGCCCTGAAAAAAATACCTGCCACGCCGGTAAGAAAAACCAGGGGAATAAACACCACCAGGGTGGTTAATGTGGCCCCCAGCAAGGGCGGAATAATCTCACTCGTAGCCTCCACCACAGCCTCTTTTCTGGGATGTCCCGCCTCCAGGTATCTCTCGATATTTTCTATCACCACAATGGCATTATCCACCAGTATTCCGATTGCTGCAGCGAGTCCTCCCAGACTCATCAGGCTCAGATTCATTCCCGATAGTTTAATAAAAATAAAAGTGATCAACAATGCCACCGGAATAATAGCCGCCGTAACCAGGGTAATACGCAAGCGTCGCAGAAAAAGCAGGAGGATCACCATCGTCAGGAGCGCTCCCAGCAGGATAGCATCCCGCACACTTTTGATGGAACCCCGGATAAAGTCGGTCATATCGTACCACTTGCTCACCTTAACCCCGGCAGGCAGCACTTTCTCCAGGTCCTTCCATTGCCGGTCCACCTCTTTCATGATAGAAACGGCATTGGTTCCCGGTTGTTTGATCACCGTCACCAGGACAGCAGGTTTCAGGTCACTTTCACAAGCCAGAAAGGTCTCTTTGATCGCCGGTTCGATGGTCGCAATATCGGATAATAACACCGGTGTAGGACTGTTCCGGGCCACCACCGTTTTCCCTATATCTTCCATCTTCAGGAAACGGTTGTCGGCAATATTCAGATACAGTTTATGTGCTTCATTCAGTCGTCCCACATACTGCAGGGTATTGGACCGGCGCAGGGCTTCTTCCACCTGCCGGTAGTCCATATGCAGCGCAGCCAGCTTCTGCGGATTGAGGTTCACCCAGAATTCCCGTTGATGGCCCCCCATAACCTCGATATTATACACTCCGGGGATACTGGCCAGTTGGGGTCGTATCGTATAGATCCCCAGGTCGCGCAGTTGTTCCAGGTTCAGTTTGTCGGAGGTAAGACTGTATCCGGCCACGGGATAGGTGCTGGTGGTAAAGCGCCGCACCTCGAGCTGCACGCCTTGTGGCAACTGATGCTGTACCCCGCCCACCGCTGCCTGCACCAACTGATAGGCCCTGAACATATCCTGGTTCCACTGAAAATCAATATTCACCTCGGCAGAACCCCTGCTTATGGAAGAACGTACGGTACGCACTCCCTCGACCATCATCGCGGCTTCTTCAATGGGTTTAACCACCTGCATCTCCATTTCTTTCAGCGGCGCCAACCCGTAATCCACCTCCACGGCAATACGCGGGAAAGTAGCATCAGGGAAAACCCCTTCCGGAATCTTGTAGATAAGATAGAACCCGATGGCCGACAGCAACAGAGCCGTGAAGATAAGCGCCCTTTTATTCTCCACCGCAAAACGGGAAAAACTGTTTCCCTGCCTGCCTTTATGTTCTTTTGCTGTCATCTGGTTTCGGATGGATCAGTGGACATTTACTTTCATTCCGTCGGTAAGCGAGTATGTTTTCTTTGTAGCCACCTTCTCCCCTTCTTTCAGTCCGTCGAGCACTTCCACAAAGTGATCGTGCCTGATTCCCACGATGATCTTTCTTTTTTCGACAGTCCGGTCTTTCTGCAGCACAAAAACGCTGAACACCCCTTCTTCCTCCAGCAGTGCCGACCGTGGTATCACCAGCGCATCCGGATGATATGTTCCGGGAAATGTCAGCCGCACCATCATTCCGGGTCTGAACTCGCCGGCAGGATTGTCCAGCCGCAGACGGATGGGCACGGTTTGTCTGGAAGCATTCACTTTTCCGCCGATGGCCACCACCGGTAATCTCACGGGAGCATGGGCATATTCCACAAAATCCACTTCAATACGTTTCAGTTTCCGTACTTTGCCCAGTTGCGACACTGGCAGATCTCCATGCACATCCAGCGTTTGCAGCTGTCCGATATGTACGATAGCTTCCCCTTTCTGCAACACATCCCCGGTATGTTGATAGACCTCCAATACCATGCCGTCAATCGGGCTATACAGAGGTATTTCCCTGATCGCCCGGGAGATCTGTTCACGTTTTTTCTCCTCGATCTGGTTCAGCACCTGCAATAATGCTTCACGCATGGGTGGTATGATCACCCCCAGTTTCTGCCCTTTTATGACCCGGTCGCCCATCAACAGGGTAAATCCTTCCAGACGGCCGTCGAACTGCGAAGCCAGCAGGACCTCCTGCCGCAGCACTACCTCGCCGAAGATATGGACGGTGTCGGTCATGTCCTGCTTTCCTACGGTGGCCACCGAGATATCCACCGCCGGAACCGCCGGTAACGGCTCCTGCCGACCCTTTGCATCCTGTGCCGGTTTTGACGTGCAGGCAACCAGCATAAACATTGACACGATGGGTATAATTATTTTGGGGTTCATAATATTCTTTTTTTGAGACAGGGCATGCCTTGTCTCAACATTCTCAAAGATCAACTCATCTAATTACTTACGTAACTTTCCATTTTTTTCAGCATATCCACCTGATTCGTTGTCAAATAAAACTCGATCAGGTTCATCATATATTGCAACTGTGTTTGTTGTATGGCTATCTGTGTGGATGTCACCTGCTGCTGGACAGTCAGGTACTCCAGGTTAGTGATCAGTCCTGCCTTATAATTGATCCGGGCCAGATCATATGCTTCTTCGTCCATCTGCAGACGTTCCTGCTGGATATCCAATACCCCTTTCAACTCGTGCATGCGGTTGACGGTTTTCTCCAGATGTATCATCAACTCGCGCGACAGGTCGGCCAGTTCGGAGACCAGGGAAAAAGAAAGCGCCTCCGAATATTTTTTCTTGTGTCTGACGACTCCCCACTGATAAAGCGGAACAGCCACGCCGGCATTCAACAGCCAGTAATTTCCGTCACCGGTAGGATCGCCGTCGCTAAAAAAACCTCCGCCGGCAATCAGATGGGGCCATTGCCGGGCTGACACCAGCCGGGTCTGCAGATTCTGTGTCTCGATGCGGGAAAGATAAACCCGGTAAACAGGGTTTCTCTGCAACAGTTGAGGGGTAACCTCCGCGATCTGCGTACTGTCTATCAAAGCCTGTGCGTTGATTTCTTCCAGTTGGATCGAATCTGCCGGTGAAAGTCCCGTAATATGCATCAGCTCCCGCACCATGTTTCTTAGGGTCAGCGAGATCCGGGATTGTTCTTCCCGGATGTTGGAGATCAGCGACTCGGTCTGCAGCACATCCATGCGGGTACGTACGCCGGCTTTCCACAGTGAGCGGGTTACTACCAGGTGGTTACGCAGCAGTTGGATACGTGTATCCAACAGTTCTGACTCCTTTTGTTTCTGGAGAATGCTCATATAGAGAGACACTCCCCTGCTGATGGCATCAAGGCGGGTCTGCTCCTGCAACAGTTGAGCGGTCACCACCTGCTGCCGGGCTACCTGATCGGTCTTTTTGATAAAGTCGCCCAGCGACCAGTCGCCATGCACCATGGCCCATTCCTGTCCGAAATTATAAGGACGAAGAAAACGACTTTCCATGCCTACATCCGCGGAAACATAAGGAAGCATAAAGGTATGGCTGACCGCCAGTGCATGCTTTGCTGCCCCTGTACGATAGTTTCCGGCCTGGTAGAGATAACTGTGTTGCTGCACACTGTCAATGCATTGTACAAGGGTAAAAACAGCATTCTGTTGGGAAAACCCGGCCAGTGAAAGAAAAAAGAAAAATCCTGACAGAAAATATTTATGTTTTATCATATAGCGGACAACGATCATATATACAAAGAAAAAGATTATTCCCGTTCGGCATCATAAAAAAGACTAAAATTTGTCTTAAAAATTTTTCAGGGACCTTTCAGAGTATCTCCGGCTTCAGCCCCGGCAGTCATTACCCCGACCCGATACCCCCTCTCCCCGTGTGGGAGGGGCTAATCCTTCATCCCTTGCCGGAATTGATTCATTCAAAACCTCAGATAACGAATGGATGATATTCTATATTTGCAAAAAAAATTATGTAAGTTTGATCAGAGAAAAAAAGACGCGAAAACACCTTTCAAAAAGCTGAATTTCCATAAAAACCTACCTTAAACAACAAAAACATGAAAAAACATTTATCAGGCAGCATCTATTTATTTTTTTTACTGATCCTGATCGGTCCCGGATGCACCCCGCGTCACCCCTCACAGGATCTTTCCTGGACACTGGGGCCCTTTGTAAAAGACCATTCAGACAATCCGGTTCTGGGTCCCCTTCACGGGGTCACCTTTCCCGATCCGGTCCGGCAAAAGCCGGTGGCATGGGAAGCAAAAGACGTCTTTAACCCTGCAAGCATAGTCTGTGGTGATACAGTGTTTATGCTTTACCGGGCTGAAGATTCAATCGGGAAGTATAACGGGACTTCACGTATTGGGCTGGCTTACAGTCTGGACGGGATCCGGTTTACGAGATATGAAAAGCCGGTGCTCTATCCGGCAAGGGATCCCTATTTCAAATACGAATGGGAAGGCGGCTGTGAAGATCCACGGATTGTAGAAGATGATGCGGGCACCTACTACATGACCTATACGGCCTATAACGGGGACAAAGCCCGGCTTTTCATCGCCACTTCCGGGGATTTGAGAAACTGGAAAAAATACGGTTCGGTATTCCGGCAAGCCGGGGACGAATATGTAGATATGTGGTCAAAATCCGGTGCTATTGTTTGCCGGCTGGAAAACGGCAGGCTGATTGCAACCAGGATTCATGGGAAGTACTGGATGTATTGGGGAGAATCCAATATTTATATGGCAACCTCCGACGATCTTATCCATTGGACTCCCCTGCTGGAAACCGATCCGGCGAAGATGAAAACAGATACGATGCGGCACTATACCCGGGCGTTTAAGATTCTGATCTCTCCACGCCAGGGGATGTTTGACAGTGAGCTGGTAGAATCCGGTCCGCCGGCCATCCTGACAGATAAAGGCATTTTGTTCATATACAACAGCAAGAACAGTCCCACACACGGGGATCCCCAGTTGGCGGCCGGCACTTATGCAGCCGGCCAGGTATTGACGGATAAGCATGATCCGACCAAAGTTCTTTCCCGGACAGACAAGTGGTTTATTGCACCTGATCAGCCGTTCGAGATGACCGGCCAGGTGAATAATGTATGCTTTGTAGAAGGGCTGTCGTTTTTCCATAACAAATGGTTTCTTTACTATGGCACGGCCGATTCGAAAATTGCCGTTGCTGTGTATTCACCCGGGAACACCCGTTAGGAAAGAATCCATCCCCGGCCCAGTCGCTGCTCTTTTGTGCATGTCTATCTAACCCTGATACCGGTATGTATATGAATATCAACATGAAATGTCTGAAATATTATAATGAGAAGACTGGATAAAAAAATCACAGATCAGAGGATCATTGAGGAAATACTGAAAACCTCCGGTATCTGCAGACTGGGGATGGTGGACGGGGACTGATCACCATCCACCGTGATCAGACATCAAAAAAGAAGGGATTGGACCTGATCATGAAAAAGTACGGTGCGAACATGAAACTGATGAGATACAATAAGCAGGACCTTGACGGTATGGTTTTGCTACACCTGAAGATTGCATCGGTCTCAGGCAAACAAGCGGGGGATTGGTAAACAAAAAGAGGGGCTCAAAATCTCTGAGCCCCTTCTTGTCCGGGGAATGTTTTCGTCCCGGAAACACTCATCAACGGAAACCTTTATTTTTCCCCTGTCAGTTTAGTACGGGGCACGAACAATTTCTTAAAGATCAGGCTGTCTTTATCGGCAAAATAGGATTCCGGGTTCTGACTGGAATGCATGACAAAATGATACTTATCATCCCGGAAAGCCTTGATCACCACCGGTGACATATTCTTTCCTTCCATGACAATCTGGTAATCTGCCTGTGCCGGAGGAGTAAAGCCATCCGCAAAAACCGAGTATCTCCGGTATGACAAAACGGAGATATACGATGCCATGGCAGCCGAGTCGGCAGGCTGGTTCCCGATAAACCAGTGGTTGGCAGTATCTTTCGTTGCCACAAACCCGCTGTCGGCAGGATAGGTAAAAGAGAGCTTCCCAAGGTCATAGGTATGCAGTTTCAGAAACCGCTGATCCCGCCAACCATTCAGTCCCTGGTTGAAGGACATGGCCAGGAATCCATCTACGGCATACACTTCTTTTCCGTCTCCGGCACGCACATAAGAGGTGCCCGTAATGCCCCTGTTATACCCTCCGTACCGGGCATTGGGATTTCTGTTCACCGTAAACTTCCCTATATACAAATCGAGTGTTTTTTTGTCTCCTTCCATAATTTTCAATCGGGTAGCCGTAGAGTCCGTGACGTCAAACTCCTTCCATTTATCTTCGCCTTTTGCCGCAAGTTGTTTGGGTTTAATATTGATCACCCCGGCCAACAGATTCTTCACAGTCCCCGGTTCCACCGGTGCATCTATCTTTCCGTCGCTGATTCTCCAACCATTATTCGTTTTTCTAAAAACCAGTTCTTTCCCTTTTTCTGCCTGTGGGTACAGATAAACAGCCGTCACCTTTGCGGTATCTATTTTTACCAGATCCATGTTCAGGGTACTTTCTTTCTTCTTATTCTGCACCTGCAGAAGGAAAAACACACCTACGAGGACTACCAGTGTAACAATCAGGGTTATTGTATTATTTTTCTTCGCCATTTTTATCTTCATTAAGGTTAGACTTCTATGAATAATTTTCTTCCAAGCGTTGCATTCTTATCTTCCGGTTACGTTCGAAGCGGTATAATCCGTACAGCAACACCAGCACAATAGGCAGCAGGAAGTTCAGATATTTCAGCACCATTTTCTTGCTGTCGCTCAGTTCTTTCAGAGGGCGTGAGGTAATACCCCGTGTCCGGAGCTCGATCAGGCCGGTATCGTCAGACAAGTAATCTATACTGTTCACCACCAGACTTACATTATCTTTGTTAATCTGCTGCTGTCCGTGGCCGACCGGGAAATCGCCGTCACCCACCACGATCATGCGTGCATCTTTATCTCCGCCCAGTTTTCCCTTTACCAGTGCGGCCACCGTCAGATGTTTTTTGGGAAAATCCTTTTCCGTCCATTGTTTCTGAACATTAAAATAAGTGGGGGCCGGTTCGGTACCTGATTTTTCGGAAGTAAATGCTAATGGCGTAAAGGTGGCGGTTGAGTCACCCGTATATTCTATCGGGCTCACAAACTCCATCACCACCGCTTCCAGTCCTTTAGTCGCCGGGTTATCTGCAAAGGAACTGATAATGGGGATGTACGGAAAAGACACCTGGGTAGAGAAACGGAACATACCCTGTTGTTGCTGGACCGTCACGGGTGCACATTTCACGTCCGTGACAAAGACCGGCTCCACACGTATTCCTTTGCTCAGCAACCAGGATTCCAGGCCCGTATTAAGCACCCTGCCGTAGGCATTGCTCAGTTGTCCGTCCACCCTGTTGATGGCTACAAAAAGATTGCCGCCACGGCCGAGGAACTTATTCAGTTTATCAAACACGAACGAAGGAATACTGTCTTTGGGCCGGACGATGGCGAGGGTACGCATATCTGCCGGGATATCCGTAGTGTCTGTCAGCGTTAACGGCTGCACGTCATATAAAACTCTGAGATCTTCAGACACCTGCGACAGATCGGAGAGCGTGGCACAGCCATACCCCTGCAGGATTCCGATTTTAGGCTTGTTAACCACAGAAAGTTTTTTGATCGCGGAAGAAAGAGCATATTCCAGCGGGCCCCCAGGTTGTACAAAAGGAATAACCTCTTTCCGGTCACCCATAGAAATCACCGCCCCCAGATAGGCTTTTTGCTGTTTCATCTGGTCTTTTTCCCTCACGTTGATCATCACCGGCTGGATCCCGTTCTGCATGGCCTCTTTTTCTTTTTCAGCATTCTCATTGGGGTTGACAAACTGATATACCAGCATACCCCTTGCCCTGTTGGAATATTCAATCAGCATATCCTTGAAATCTTTGCGGGTCTCGGCAATGGCCGGTGGTAACTCTTTCGAGAAATAGGCCGTAATCGTTACCGGTTCCTGCAGGTTTTGCAGAATATCCCGTGTTGCTTTACTCAGGGTATAGGAATGATCTTCCGTAAGGTCCAGACGGTAAAACAGTTTATCCGATATCAGGTTGACCACCACCAGGATGGCCGCAATCAGCGTGGTTGTCAATACTATATTTTTTCGCTTCATTGATTTATGCTTTTTTAAGGATTATTTTCGTTTTATCTTGCCTACATACATACTCAGGAATTTCTTTTGGACAGGGAATCTTCCGCCATTTTCATGAACAACACGATCAGGGAAAGGAAATAGATAAGGTCTTTGGTATCCACAACCCCTCTGGACATACTCTCAAAATGGGTGGATACACTCAGAAAATTAAATACTTCCCCTGCAAATCCGCTAAAGGTACGTGTCAGCACATCAAAAACGATCTGAAAGAAAAGGGCAATAAAAATGGCAACAAGAAAAGCCACGATCTGGTTTCCCGTGATGCTGCTGGCATAAATCCCGATACTGATATATACGGCGCTGAGGAGTATCAGACCGAGATAACCACAAAAGACCGCCCCCTGGTCAAGGTTTCCTATACTGGCCACCGTAATCACATAGGGAAAAGTAAAGGCCAGGGCCACCACCACCAACAGCAGGGCAGCCAGGAACTTGCCCCATACCAGTTCACGGTCCGTAACCGGTTTGGTGAGCAACAGCTCAATGGTTCCAGAGCGGTTTTCTTCGGCGATGAGGCGCATGGTCAACGCGGGGATGAAAATGAACAGCGTCCAGTAGCTCACCCCAAAGAAAGAACGAAGACTGGCCTGTCCGACCATAAAGATATCATTTCCGAGAATCCAGGTAAACAACCCACTGAAGCCCAGAAATAAAATCAACATAATATAGGCAGTCAGCGAATCAAAATAGGAATTCAGTTCTCTTCTGGTTATAACCCATGTTGTTTTCATTTGTTTATACTTTTTTCACTGATAATTAAAAAAATAATTAATGTCCGCATCCACTGAACCGCTCCGGTATATCTCTGCTTTTGCAAAAGCATTGATCATTTCCTGCCGGGAAGTTTCAGGATGCTGAGCATGTATGCTCATGTCACAGGTCTTTTTTTCATTGTCATCCTTTTATCTTATTCAAGGGCCTTTACGACATCTGGCATGAACAGCCGTAGCAACCCCACACATTTTTACTTATTCAGGGTTTTTCAATTCATCGTCAGTTCTCTGAAGATATCCTCCAATTTGGTTTCTATGGGGATCATTTCCGTGAGGGCCCATCCGCGGTCCACACAAAGCTTGAAAATTTCCCGGTTGGAAGTCATCTCCGGTTTACTCTGTACCTCAAATTTATTTTTCTGACGGTCGGTAAAGTCCACCAAAGAGATTGCGGGCAAGTTCTGGAGTGCTTTAAATATCTCATTGGGGTCTCCGTCTTCGATCTTAACATGCAATAGCTGTTGTCCCTGCACCTGGCGCGAGAGGGTTTCGGCCGTACCGTCCGCCACGATTTGTCCCTTGTTGATAATCAGGATACGGTCGCAGGTAGCCTCCACTTCCTGGAGAATATGTGTACTTAGAATGACGGTTTTTTCTTTCCCCAGTTCCCGTATCAGTTTTCGTATCTCCACAATCTGGTTCGGGTCGAGACCGGAGGTGGGTTCATCCAGGATGAGGATGTCGGGGTCGTGAATCATGGCCTGTGCCAGACCCACACGCTGCCGGTATCCTTTCGACAATTCTCCGATCTTTTTATGTTTCTCTGCATTGAGGCCCGTGATCCGTACCATCTCACGGATACGTTCCGGTATTTTGTCTTTTGGAATACCCAGTATTTCAGCGGAAAACTGCAAATAATCAATGACGGGCATGTCCATGTAAAGCGGGTTGTTTTCAGGAAGATAGCCGATATGCCTCTTCAACTCATCCGCTTCTTCGAGCATGGATTTCCCCCCGATTATAATATTCCCTTCCTCCGGCGCCAGGTAACTGGTGATCATCTTCATGGTTGTAGTCTTTCCGGCACCGTTCGGTCCCAAAAACCCTAAGATCTCGCCGGTCTTCACATGAAAACTGATCCGGTCAACCGCTTTTTGCCGGCCGTACGATTTGGTTATATTCTCTACCTGTATATCCATAAACCATTTGTTTTTTTAATGAATGACTATATATCTATTTTTATCGCTTTCCTGTGTTTTTTATCGCTTTCCGGGAAATCCGGTACAGGCGGAAATTGAGGAAATGCCGGGATATGCCTGAAGTAAGGCGTTATCAGGGAATCCTGAGGGAAGGCATGTCCGTGATAAAATCCTTTTCTGAACTCCTCAAAGAATCTCTCTATCGATTTATAAAAGGTAGTATCTGTAAAACCATAGAAGAACGGGTCGCTGTTAAAATCAAAAGGAGAAATGATATATCCCGGCAGGGAATCGGGCATCAGCATACCCGGCCGGAAGGGCCAGAAATGATGCGGAAACAAATCATGTCCCTGCAGTAAAGAATCTATGATCCGCGGAATGGAATCTCCTGTTGACGACCACGAATACGAATAAGCAGAGTCGTACCGTATTATATTGCCCTGATCGTCCCTGTCGGTGTGTACTTTTATATGAATATCCGGTCCTTTCAGGGTATCGGGTTGCTGCGCTTGCAGCGAGGGGAAAAAGAAGAATACCAGGAGGGTTACCAGCCATTGTCCGTAGCCCTGCCTGCCTCTGCATGATGTTTTGAACCATAACCTCTTCATAACCTGAAACTATTTTACAAACCATTCAAAGGTTAAAAGGCCAATATTTCTTTCCCTGGTTTTAAAGCCACACAAAAATAGAAAGTTTGAAAATTTGTTCTAAAGCCCGGCGGAGCATTTAACAAAATTTAACAGTTGTCGGGCATAGAGAGGAGTAACCTCCGGTTACAGTATTGGCAGGCTTGGCCCATGTAAAATGTAAAAAAAAAGTTTCTAAGGAAGAAGGTCCCCGGTTATTTCCCGTAAAACTGTTCGTGAGTTTCGCTGTGTTTATTTCATTCCTGATTTTTTTTTCGCAGAAAAGATTACCCGCAAAGCTTCTATTCCCAAACGGTAGGAATCCAGACCGAAGCCGGTGATGGTTCCCACGCAGACGTGAGCCAGCAATGAGATGTGACGGAACTCTTCGCGTTTCAGGATATTGGAGATATGCACTTCCACCACCGGTGCCGGTATGGCAGCCACTGCATCGGCAATACTGACAGACGTATGGGTAAAGCCGGCAGCGTTCAGCACGATCCCGTCATAGATAAAACCCGTTTCCTGAATCTTCGTCACGATCTCTCCCTCCACATTGCTCTGAAAATAATCAAGGGTGATATCCTGATACAATGCTCTTAAAGTGTCAAGGTATTCGTCGAAACCGGCTTTTCCATATATGTCCGGTTGTCGCTTTCCCAGCAGATTCAAGTTAGGTCCGTTAACAATGATTATCTTCATAGGTTTTTATTTTATTTTGATAAAGACAGATAACATGCCATACTGTTTTTAGCTACGGTAAAAATAACTATTTTTACATAGGTAAAGCACACCCATGCCTAATACCGAAGAAATATTGTGGAACCGGCTGTTGGAACGATACCTGGTTTATCTGATGTTGGAAAAATCTCTTTCGCCGGCGTCGGTAGAAGCATACCGTCATGATGTTTCCCGTTTCATACAATATCTTTTATCGTCTTATCCCGCGATTCTCCCGGAAGAAATTACACTGTCATTGCTGGAATTATTTTTTAAGGAATTAAATAAAACCGGAATCAGCATCCGCACCCAATTCCGTATGATCTCGGGATTGCGTGGATTTTTCGGATTTTTACAAATGGAGAAAGTCATTCCGGACAATCCGGCCACCCTGCTGGAGACCCCTCGCCTGGGACGAAAGCTGCCGGAGGTTTTGTCCGTGGAAGAGATAGACCTGATCGAAGCACAGATAGACCTGAGTAAACCCCACGGCCATCGCAACCGGGCGCTCATCGAGGTGATGTACAGTTGCGGCCTGCGGGTGTCGGAGGTCACCGACCTTCGGATATCCAATATTTTCCGGGAAGAAGGATTCATCCGCATACTGGGGAAAGGCAGTAAAGAAAGGCTGGTGCCCATCAATCAAAAAGCCCTGAATGAGATAGATATGTATCTGTATGACCGCAACCAACTCGATATCCATCCCGATCATTCGGATATCCTTTTTCTCAACCATTTCGGGAAAAAACTTTCCCGCGTGTACATCTTCAAGATGATCAAGGAACAGGTACGGAAAGCCGGCATCAAAAAAACAGTCAGCCCGCACACGTTCCGCCATTCTTTCGCCACCCACCTGATGGAAGGAGGCGCCGACCTGCGGGCCATCCAGGAGATGCTGGGACATGAGTCGATACAGACGACCGAGATATACACGCACCTGGATAAAGAATATCTGAGGAGTATGATACTGGATTATCACCCGAGAAGTTAGCAGGTTACGGATACAGTGTTAATCATGCAGGGTTTGCTATTATTTTATCAAAAATGATTGAAACATTAGGTATAATAACC
>JAGGWN010000073.1 GCA_021157415.1 Bacteroidales bacterium
GGCGTGTCCTCAACGGCCTGCAGGAAGGTCTGCCCAGTGACCTGGTCGCCCAGGACCTGCGGGAAGCCATACACTACATGGGCGAAATCACCGGCGAGATCACCACCGATGAGATTCTGGGGAATATATTTTCCAGGTTCTGTATCGGTAAATAAAAAGGATCAATGTACCGTAAGATTTTCTATTCCTCCATTGGCCGCAATGTCAAAACTTTAAGCCTGTTATTTAATCGTAGCGCGGTCCCACCGGATAGCGAAAACCTTGAAGATTACCGGTCAAACCTTGTTTTATCTTCCGGAGACGATAGCCTGCACAATCTGCCAATGTCCTCTTCTTGTCGGAGGCAACCTGAAAATATATGTATTTAAATAAATAATTAAATACATATTTAAATATTTATTTCTTTTATCCTGTTCTGAAAATCACCCTCTGAGAGTCCCGGAAACGTTCTATCCTGCACCTCCCTCCCCCGGACAGTTCACGGACAGCCACATTCTGCCTTCTGATTTTAGCTCCCAAATTGTTAACATCTTCAGTTTCATTATTATTTCGAGCCTGGCTATCGATTTTATTATTCCGTATCCAAAGAACCAAATATATTTTCTTTTTAAAAATTTGTGTAAATTTGTTCTGGACTTTACAAACATACAAGATGACAACCTATTACAAAGAACATGAAAAATTTCATATTGGTGTTGACATCATTATCTTCGGATTTGACGGAGAGTGCTTAAATCTCTAACTGAATGCATTACCCCGGGCAGTCCGCCGGCACGGACCCGTTCAGACGGGTCAGCACGTTTTCAATGAGGTTTCCGCCAAAGGTTACGACCGCCGATGGAAGCAATAGCGCCTTGTTTCGCCATAGAGGCTTCGTAAGGCGCAATTGGGGACCATAGCGGACGCGAAGGTGAATTAAAGGCAAGTGTTTTTTTAAATTAAATTCGTAAAAAATGAAAAAAATTCTCATCTGGCTGGGACTTAGCATCCTGATGATGATCTTCTGGATTATTGGAATAATGATTGGGAACAAACTATTTCCCAGTGATATGATGGGGTTATCAAATGAATCACAAAGTAAGTCACAGCTCATGCTTTTGTTATCCTGTGGCCTGAATGCCGGTGTTGTTTTATTTTATATTTACAATTCGCACATAAGGGGTTGGAAACTGGCCGGCACGGTGTTTCTTGTTACTTTTGGAATACAATACTTTATGTCACAGATAGAATCCCTTTGGTTCAACGATAGTCTCAATATGCCACTTAATACCATCTTTGCCGTGGTCAGCGGCGGTTTCTTTTCCACTTTGTTATTTTCTGTTACGGCCACCTGGTTGACAGGAAACTTGGGTTCTTCAGAGAAATTTGTAAAAATGAGAACGACAATAGAAACAGTGCCAATGATAAAAAAGATCCTTTTGCTTGCTTTTATCATCTGGCCCCTGATTTATTTCTTGGCCGGTTACCTGATTGCCTGGCAGTTTTCAGCAATAAGGAAGTTTTACTCCGGAACCACCGTGATGGATTCTTTTTTTTCTATCATGAAAAATAATTTTTCTTCGGGACTTTACTTCTTTCAGATTTTTCGGGGGTTTTTATGGATACTTATCGTACTCCCTGCTTTGGCTGCAATCGAAAGATCCAGAATACGTAAAGGTATTATTATAGGACTGTTAATATCTTTCCTGGGAAGTAGCCAGCTTTTACTGCCCAATCCTGTTATGCCTGAAACGGTAAGAATGGTTCATCTTCTGGAAACCGCATCCTCCGGTTTCCTCTGGGGATTTATCATCGCCTGGTACCTGGATATGTCTGTCATAAAAAGCCCGCTGAGATCTAAAGAAATTCAATCGGAAAAGGTCTGATGAATCGGTTCCCGGTATTCCGGTTCAGGCATTGTTTAACCCAGTTTGAGCCACAGAGATTTCGAAAAAATCTTCTATTGCGCACAGAACGTAGGACGTACCGGGTAAATCCTTTGCTCCGCTGAAGCTGCGAGAAAGCGATGCCGACTTAGGCATTCACTGTTTTGGAGAAAAGACAAAACAGATGAAACGAACATGAATTTTCAGATTGGACCGGAGATCATCCCTGTCACAGACTATCGTTTCAACTCATTTATAATATCCAGCAATCTGTTGACATGTTCCTCTATCCACTCTTTTTCTTCTTTGTGCAGGGGTGTAAATTAAGTCTCCTCATGTCCCTTTTTCCTTTCACCGGGTTTGTACCATAGCAAAATGACGCAATTAAGAGTATAGAAATCCATAAGGTTCTAATTGCTTAATGGTTGTATTACATTTGAGCAAATGCAAGGACATGGTCGTACCAAGTCCATACCAAGTCCGAACAAAATGAATATTGTTTAACTTAAAACTTATAAAAATGGGGAAAATTAGTCAAGGTATCTTAGGAGGTTTCAGTGGTAAGGTCGGAAACGTTATCGGTGGAAACTGGAAAGGGATTGATTACATGCGGATAAAACCTGCAAATGTTGCCAATCCTCAAACTGAAGGTCAAGTTGACCAACGCACAAAATTCTATACTGTATTGCAGTTTCTGCAACCATTAAAAGACTTTGTCAAGATTGGTTATAAGAACTACGCAATCAAAATGACCGAGTTTAACAGCGCAATGTCGTACATCCTTACCCTTAAGATTTTCTATTCCTCCATTGGCCGCAATGTCAAAACTTTAAGCCTGTTATTTAATCGTAGCGCGGTCCCACCGGATTACGAATGCCTGCACTTGCCCTACGTTGATAAAGAATGCTTCGGTCAAGCATCTTTAATTGCCTGTTCATATTTCTCCTGGAGGGATTTAATTTTTTGAGCACTGGCACGGAGAGCATTGGTTTCCTCTTCATTCAAATGCAGGGGTAATGTATCCACCAGTTTTGTGCCCTTTATCAGATGAGGCATAGAGAGGCATACGTTCTGTACCCCGCAAATTTCTTTCAGCGGAGTGCTAATGGTCAGAATTGCCTTTTGGTTATGGGTAATCGCATTGATGATATGTGCCGCAGAGGCCCCGATACCATAATAAGTAGCCCCTTTTCCCCGAATAATTTTATACGCAGCATTACGAACCTGTTCGTCAATCTTATTTTTCGTTGCTTTATCAAAGGTCACGGAACGAAGATCAAAGAACTCGGCCAGGGGCAATCCGCCAATATCTACAATAGACCAAGTCAGCACTTCCGAATCTCCGTGTTCTCCGATTACATAACCATGGACATGCTGGGGATCGACCTCCAGGTATTGCCCCAACAACAGACGGAAACGTGCCGTATCCAGTGTGGTTCCCGTTCCAATTACCTGGCTTTGCGATACTCCGGCCCGGGTAGCATATCGGGCAGCTATATATGTCATGATATCCACGGGATTTGTAGCAATAAGTAAAATGGCTTCAGGAGCATGTTGCAAAATGAGGGGTATAATCTGACTAAATATCCTGCTGTTTTTCCCAAGAAGTTCAATTCTCGTCTCCCCTGGTTTCTGATTTACTCCGGCAGCAATCACCACCACGACAGCATCACTGAGATCAGCATAATCCCCCTGCCGTACTACTATCGGATAGCTGAAGGGTATTGCATGCGAGAGATCCTCTGCTTCAGCCAAGGCACGTTCCCTGTTAATATCAATTAATACAATTTCCGAAGCTGCGTTGCGGAACAACAATGCATAAGCAATCGTTGAACCAACAAACCCGGTACCTACAATTCCTATTTTCATCATGTAAATGGTTATAATGTAAATGTTTATTCTTCATTATTAAGATTCATCAGGAATGAATTTTCAGATTGGACCGGAGATCATCCCTGTCACAGACTATCGTTTCAACTCATTTATAATATCCAGCAACCTGTTGACATGTTCCTCTATCCACTCTTTTTCTTCTTTGTGCAGGGGACCGTACCCTTTCATTTTATCCGGATAAGAATCATGCAGTATCGTCCACAATTGTGTCACTTTTGCATTAAAGATCTGTTTCTCGGGATAGATGGCAGGCTCAGCCTTCAGTTCCCTGAAAAAACGTCTGTTTTCTTCCAGCAGTGTTTCAAGCCGGAGCATTTTTTCCTTCCGTTCTTCCGGGGTAAAAGATACTGTAGTCTGTAGGACTTCCCCTTGCCTTCCGGGGTTTTCCAGCAGTTGCAACAACTCCCATGCTTCCCGTTCAACGATTTCCGTGAGTGATGAGAGCACACGCAGATAGTTCGGAGGCAGTTTCACAGGCATAGATCGAAGGACTGCTTAGCCTTTTTTCCTGATCTTCACAGCTGTCCCGTAAGCCAGTAGCTCGGCCGACCCCTGCATCACGGCCGAAGTCGTAAAACGCATGGCCACAATGGCATCGGCTCCCAGGCTTTCGGCACTGGCAACCATCCGGTCGATGGCTTGTTCGCGCGATTCGGCCAGCATTTTGGTATACTCGGTAATCTCACCTCCTACCAGATTCCTCAATCCGGCCATAATGTCTTTCCCTACATGCCTGGCCCGAATGGTATTCCCTTTTACCAGCCCGAAGGTTTCTGTGATTTCATAATCAGCCAATTCATCCTGTGTAGTTATGATCATAACATTGGTTTTTAGAGATCCACATTTTTTGAATAATAATCATCTTCTTTGTTTTTCAGGCGATCTTTGACTACCTGGGCAAACAACAAACCCAGGCCAATCAACACAAGAAAGCCAACGAGTCCCCAGGGCCAGGCTTCAATCATTCCAAAAAGGATAACACCAAGCCAGACCAGGGCAACCACACCCAGAAGAATATATCCTGCTTTTTCCATGATGGAAATAAATTTTTGCATAAAGATAAGAAATTTGAATCCAACTCGGATAAGAAAAACCTATTTTTAGAATTGTCGTAAAATAATTACTTTGCATCCTTATTATCATCCAATATTTTTTTTCGTGGATTCAGAAGTTACCATCATTGGGGCCGGAGTTGTAGGGCTGGCAATAGCGTCGGAATTATCCCGCTATTATTCCCGGGTTTTTGTGATTGAGAGACACGACCATTTCGGCATGGAGACCAGTAGCCGCAACAGTGAAGTGATCCATTCAGGTATATACTACAGACCAGGAACCCTGAAAGCACGCCTGTGCAGGGAAGGCAGGGACATGCTATACCGGTATTGCCGGGGACATGACATCGGTTACCGAAAATGCGGAAAGCTGATCGTCGCTACCCAAAAGAATGACATAGACAAACTGAAAGAAATCCTGGCCACAGCCCATAAAAACGATGTTTCGGATGCACGGATGATCACCGCCGGGGAAGCGGAGAAAATGGAACCTCATATCCGGACCGTACAGAACTTGTTCTTTCCTTCCAGCGGTATCGTAGATATTCATGGTCTGATGCAGTCACTGGAAAATGAATCAGTCAACCGGGGGGTGGATTTTGCGTACGGGTGCGAAGTAATAGGGCTAAAGCAGGATCCCGGAAACCATGAATACATCATCAGCATACTGGATACGGACGGTTCATCCTTTGATTTCACCTCCCGGTATGTTATAAACTCGGCCGGCCTGGGGGCTGAAAAGATTGCCCGTATGGCAGGCATTGAGGACCCACAATATAAAACATGGTTCTGGAAAGGGGAATATTTTGCTTTGCTGAATGGAAAACACAAACTTATAAACCGGCTGGTGTATCCCGTTCCCGAGCCCAACACCACAGGTTTAGGCATCCATACCACGCCCGATCTGTCAGGACGACAGAAACTGGGACCCAATGCCCTTTTCCTGGAGGACGGCAAAATAGACTATTCTGTTGATCCCACCCATGCTAAAGAATTCTACCAAAAAGCCAGCCGCTTTCTCCCTTTCCTTGAACCCGGCGACCTGGCCCCTGATCAGGCAGGGATCAGACCCAAACTACAAAGACCGGGCGATCCTGCAAGAGATTTTATCATCCGGGAAGAAGAGAAGAAAGGATTTCCCGGATTGGTAAACCTGATCGGCATTGAATCCCCCGGACTCACTGCCGCTTTGAGCATCGGAAACCATGTCCGCTCTCTGTTGAAAAAGTATGATTAATAACCGGAGGTAAGGGTGTAAGCGTATGCTTCAAGCCCCAAGAATATTCTTTACCGCAACCAGAAAGTCAGTCTTATCAAAAGGTTTTTGAAAAGCTTTTATCGCTCCGAAATATTCTGCTGTTTTCAGGTAACTGCCTGCGGCAGAACGGCCTCCTCCTGAAATAGCCACAATTTTGCTTTCCGGTTTTAACTGACGAATCTCCATGATGGTTTCCAGGCCTTCTTTTTCAGGCATGATAATATCAGTGATTACCAGGTCAAAAGTATCCTTTTCTATCATCTGCAATCCTTCGATTCCGTTTTCGGCTCTTTCCACGGCATACCCTTCCCGCTCCAACATCAGCGATAACATTTCGCTGAAATCTTTATCGTCCTCTATAAGTAAAATCTTTTCCATATCCTTCATTGCGATCCCGATCATGCACAGCTTTCTTTTCATTAAAAGTCATCATTTTGTCGTAAAAAAACAACTTCTATTACGCTGTATTTTATTTTTTTTTATGAAAGTACGCCCATGATAGGTTAACGGGCCTCCCTGATAGATGAATGAAAAACTAGATAAGCGGCAGATATACCCAAAATGACGTCCCCATGCCCGGTTGACTCTCAATATGAACCGCTCCGTCATGGTTCTTAATAATCCCATGAACCACCGATAAGCCCATTCCTGATCCTTTGCCTACCGGCTTGGTAGTAAAAAAAGGTTCGAAAATTTTATCCAGCACATTCTTCTCCATTCCCACCCCGTTATCCTGAAATAGTATTTGCAGATAACGGCCGGGGATGAGATCAGGTACCTTTTGCCGAAGCTTCTGATCAGCTATTACGCTCTTCATTTCGATTTTTAACCGTCCGTCTTTTTCTTGGTTTTCCAAAGCATGCACAGCATTACTGACAAGGTTCAGGAATACCTGACGCAGTTGCACCGGATCGGCGAGAACATTCGACACGTTCCGGTCCTGTTCAAAATCCACTGTAACCTTTTTAGGAATCTGGGGAGCCATTAAGTTGAGACTTTCCTGCAGAATGCCGACAGGGTTGATTTTTTCTTTCTTGGGCTCAATCCCCCTGTTAAAGGTAAGAAGCTGTTGTATGATTTCCTGAGCTTTCATCCCGGAAGCTTTTATCTTTTTAAGATACATGTATTCCCGGGATCTTTTGTCAGCTTCTTCCATCACCATATCATTATAACCCAGCATGGTAGCCAGAATATTGTTAAAGTCATGTGCCAGTCCCCCGGCAAAACGCCCGATCATTTCAAGTTTCTGAGACCGTTGCATATAGCGTTCCAGAGTTATTTCCTGCGATACATCACGCATTACGGTCACAAAATGCACGATTTCATCCTGCTCATTCTTAATGGGAGAAATATGGTATCGTACAGGAATGACTTCACCGTCTTTATTTCTGACCGAAAGCACCCCTGTCCACACTTTCCCAGCCAGTACTGTGTCCCATATATTTTGATAGACAGAAACATCCACCTCCGGATTTCTCAAACTCCTGGTATCTATTCCGATGACTTCTTTTCGTTTTTTTCCTGTCATTTTAAAAAAAGCTTCATTCACGTACAGGATTTTCCCGGTTTTATCGGAAATGATCAGTACCTCATTCATATGCTCAATGGCCGTATAGAGTCGCTGATTTTCAACTTCGTTCATCTTTTTCAGGATGATCATATTGGTTTGTTCCATCAAACGGGATATATCGGCCAGGATATCATGCTCCAGAACATGGTTACTAAACAGCAGGATGGCACCAAACATCGTTTTTTTCTTCATGATGGGATAAGAGATCATCGAACGTATATCAAAAATCTTTGCAATCTCACGCCCACTGATTTTACGTCCCATATATTCAAAGTATTTTTCAATACCATGATACAACCTTTTCGGATCGGAAATCAAAAAGGGTGACATTTTGTTTATTATCTCCCGAAGAAACAGGCTGCTTTTGTCTGTTAAAAACAAATTTACCACCTGGGTTCCGACATAAGGTTGTGCACGCAATATTTGTTTTTCAGTAAAAGACCAGTAAACAAGCTTTACCCCGCCGGTTTTTCCATTGGACGAATCTTTCAGGAATATCAGAATATTCTGGACAGGAAAAATCGTCTTCAACGACTTATGCACCATCTTCAGAATATGCTGTAAGGGTTTTCCTTTGTTCAGTGCGAGATTCATCCGGTTGATCAGGTTCAGTTCCCTGCTCTGCATCAGGATTTTCTCTTCCGCTTTTTTTCGGTCCGTTATATTGACCAGGGTCGTCACAAGATGTTTTAATGTCCCGTCCTCATTCCTAATGGCCGTAATCCCTGTTTGCGTCCAGACCATGGAACCGTCTTTGTGCAAATACCTTTTTTCACCCGTGTAACTCTCTTTTTTTCCTTCCCGCAATTGTAAAAACAACTCCCCGACTTCTTTTTTATCTTCTTCCGGAATCAATTGGAAGCAATTTAATTTTTTTAACTCTCTTTGGCTGTATCCAAACAGTCTGGTCCAGGATTTGTTGGCATCGATAAAACTTCCGTTACCGGTAAGCAGCGACATCGCGTAGAAACTTTCAGAGAAGATGGTTCTGAATCTGTTTTCACTTACCCGGAGAGCATTCTCTGCCTCCACCAAACCTGTAACATCCTGAATCACCCCGTGCCAGAATGAGTACTTCCCCTTTTTCCCTTTCAGCACCCCACTGGATTTAATATATTTCACAGAACCATCAGTCAATAACAGCCGGAATTGATCTTCGCATTTCCTGCATTCCCGGGTGGCATTCACAATTTTATGAATCACTCTTTGTCTGTCTTCAGGATGAATATACCGGAGGAGAAGCCTTAAAGAAGGCACATCACGGGAAGGATCCAGTCCCAGAATATGAAATAATTCCTCAGACCAGCGTATTTTACCGGAAGAGACATCCCAGCTCCAGTCACCCAGACGGGCAATACGTTGTGCTTCCAGCAGACTTTCTTCGCTCTCTTCCAGTTTTATCCGGTTCTTTTTTTCTTCGTCGATATCCCGTATAACAGCCTGAATGAAAAACTTATCGTCTAACGGCAAACGATTCAATTTAACTTGAGTATAAAAAGGTTTACCCGTCAGGGTACTGTGCATCCACTCAAATGTCTGGGCTTTACCCTTCAAAACATTCCTGATATATTTACTTGCCAGTTCAGCCGAAGGGGTTCCATCAGGCTGTATAGGGGGAGAAAAGTCCAAAGGTGTTTTGCCTAACATCTCCTTTTTCCTGGCTCCAAACAGCTTCAGGGTAGCCGCATTGCAGTCCAGCAAAGTATAGCGGTCCATGATAAGAATGGCATCCTGGGCTGTCTCAAAAAGTAAACGAATCTTTTCAGACTGCTCTTTGTACTGTCTCTCTTCCTTATCATGCTTGAGAATCATTGATATCTGATTTGCCAAACGGTTTATCCGCTCAATCTCCTGCGTGCTGAACGGCACAAACCGGGATACCAACATGATTCCGAGCTTCTCGGAACGGTATCTGAGAGGAACCACCAGCACTGCTTTTACCGGAAAGTTCTCCCTGAAACCCTGAATATGTTTTTTTACCTGCGGGGAATGGTTCTCTACCTCATAGATAATTTTGCATATGTCCTCTTCCTTAGTAACATGAACGGTATTAAAACTTTTGAGGATATTATACAGAAAGCTTCTATTATCAAAACCCTTCGATAATCTCTTTATATCCAGCCCCAGGACATTCTTTACCCTGGAATAATCCTTATCCCGGATACCAAACCAAACTTTCCTGAGTAAAAGCATTTTATCATCATGGAAGTAAATATTCCAGGTAAAAGCCTGAAACAAGTCCAGCAGATTTTCCGTGAGTGTTTTTGCAATATGCTCCAGAGGCATCTTATCATTGCTCATCCGGTTGATGACATTCAACAGATTAATATCTTCGTTATGCCTCCTGATCTGTTCTTTGGCTTCTTCCTCGGAGGTAATATCCTTTGAACTTACCACTACATAGTCCACCTCTCCTGCTTCGTTCACGTGCGGGCGAAACAACACCTCAAAAAAACGTTTTTCCTTGCCCGGAACTTCAAACCAGGCCCTGTAATGAATATCCTTTTTGGAAAAACTTTGATCGAGATAAGGTTTGATCACCCTGTTAAAGGTCTGCTCACCCCATAGTTTTACCGGCGTACTTCCGATAAGCTGATGCCTCTTTATATTATGAGCCCTGGAAAAGGCATCATTGATAGCCAGATAGGTATAATTCCTGCCTATCATGGACAGATAAGAGTCTGAGACATCCAATAAAAACTCATATTGTTCTATCACTTCTTTTTCCGTAACCTCCCCGGGCACGGATTTCTTGTCCCATATATTGCAAATCACTTCATACAACGAATCCAATTGTGACCTCTCAATATAGTTGACGGTTCCTGCTGACCCTCTGATAAGGGCAATATCATCCGTATTTAACCCATCCCCTACACAGATTACGGGCAAGTCGGGAAAAGTATCCCGGATTTCTTTGAGAACAGGAAGCATCTCTCCTACCTTATTTCCGGAGAAAGCAAGAAAGACCTGTCCGGAAACATCTTCCGAATAAATCTTTTTCAACCCTTCCAGCGAACGGATATCTATCAGTTGCAGCTCGGCATGTTTTTCGAAAGAGCGTACAATCCTTTCTTTATCCGGGGCAAGAACATTATAACAATAAACAATATATTCCATTTGTTCCGGAAACATGTTTCAGCTATGAAGATAAGGATTTCTTTCCGGATAACTGTTTTTTCGGGCTTTGGAATTTATTATTTTTTTTCAACATTCATTTGTCTGGAAAGGCGATCGACGTCCTTCTTAAGCCGGGCTACCATGGAAAGAAGATGATTTTCAGGGATCGCCGGTTCGGGTAATTCGGAGCTGATATAATGCACAAATTTCCATACTTCCCTGATATCCTGCACACGAATATCATATGGCTCATACACAGGATTGAGGGAATACAGCCGGAGCTTGTGTTCTTGTTCCAGCAGATTCTCCGCGATTTTAAACACAATCCCTCCGTCCAGGGTAAAAACGATATAGGCCTGACCTGTTACGATCGTTCGCCAGTCCTGCACATATTCACCGGTCACCCACGATCCGTCCGGGATGGGCAGCATGGAATCCCCCGAAATCTGAAAAGTCCGGTATTTCCGCTCAGGAGAAAGAAACGGCAGGTTAAATGCGGGAAGCCGGCTGATATATTCAGGATCCGCATAACCGGTCTGGTAACCCGCCTTGGCTTTTTCCGGAACCAACTCGATATTCTCCTCATTATTGCGGTCAACCGTTGAAGCCAGTACCCGCAGTTTGCTCCCGCGTATATAAACATCCGCCCCCCGCTCCAACTGTGAAAGCTGACTCTCCGACAACGCCTGCAAATCCACTTTCAACAAGGTATCCACTGCAATCCCGTAATAATCGGAAAAAAACATCAGAATATCCATACCGGGCTCTGCCACCCGGTTCTCATACCCGCTCAGCGTCGGTCGCTTCATCCCCAGAGCAAAAGCTACGTCATCCTGCGTACGACCTTTTCGTTTACGCAGAAACTTGATGTTTGAACCAAAATAATTTTTCATTCGTTTCATTTTTTTCTCCGGACTTTTGTTTGTATTCATAATTATGATTATATTATAATCGTATTTTTGATCAATTTCTAATCAAAAATAAAACAGATTTATGAAAAAAACAAATTTTTAAAAAGATTTTTGGGATCATGGTGTTTAATCAACGATTTCACGAAACGAAGCGGGGACGATTGGAACAGGGCCGGCAGATTGTCCATCTCGATCTGGACTCGTTTTTTGTGTCGGTGGAACGTCTGCGTGACAGCCGGTTACAGGGCAAGCCGGTCATTGTAGGCGGGATGTCCGAGCGAGGGGTGGTAGCCAGTTGCAGCTATGAAGCCCGCCACTACGGTGTCCATTCGGCCATGCCGGTACGGATGGCCCGGCAGTTATGTCCGGAAGCTGTGGTCGTTCGGGGCGACATGGAGCTTTACAGTCACTATTCCCACATGGTCACGGAGATCATTGCCGAAGAGGCTCCGGTATATGAAAAAAGTTCCATTGACGAACATTACCTGGATGCGACAGGCATGGATCGTTTTTTTGGCACCCTGAAATGGAGCCGGGAATTGAAGAAAAAGATCGTCCGGGAAACCGGTCTTCCCATCTCTTTCGGTCTCTCCGTCAACAAAACCGTCTCAAAGATCGCCACCGGCGAGGCCAAACCCAACGGAGAACTAATGATCCCGGCCGGGCGTGTCACTCCTTTTCTGGCACCCCTCTCCATCCGGAAAATTCCCATGATCGGCAATAAGACCTACCGGCTGCTCCGCTCTATGGGTATATCCACCATCGGCACGCTGCAGCAGATCCCTTCGGAGATGCTGGAGAAAGTGCTGGGGAAAAACGGGATCACCCTCTGGAAAAAAGCCCGGGGCATCGACAACAGCCCGGTAATGGCTGAATACAGAAAAAAATCCGTCGGTACCGATCGTACCTTTGACCGCGACACCACAGATGCCCGCTTTCTGGTGCGGGTACTGGCCGGAATGGTCGAAAAAACGGCCTGGGAACTACGGAAACAAGGAAAGATGACTTCCTGCGTCACGGTGAAGATCCGGTACTCGGATTTTGAGACACACACCCTGCAGAAACGAATCCCATACACCTCCTTCGACCATATCCTGCTGGATACGGCCAAAGAGTTGTTTCATAAACTGTACCGGCGCAGGGTACTCGTACGGCTTATCGGAGTACGTTTCAACCATCTGGTACAGGGCGTCCCTCAACTGAATCTGTTCGAGGATACCTCCGAAATGATCCGCCTTTATCTGGCCATAGACCGCATGAGAAAAAAGTATGGATTCAAAGCGGTGGGCAAAACAATGGGAAGGATGAATTAAAATAGGTGGACCCGCGACATTAGCAGCTTGTGCCCGCCTGCCCATGCCGGCATGAACGGGAACGAAATCATTCGGGCAGGTACGGATGTTCATCCGGGCGGAACATACGAAGGATCCTGCACGCACCGCAGATGCAAATAACTTTTAACAACAGTCCCTTTTAACCTCACGCTCCATGTACCTGAACATTCACTCATACTATAGTCTCCGTTACGGCACCCTGCCGGTGGAGAAGATTGCAGAAATGGCTGCCGGTTATGACATCCCTGTGTTACCCCTCACCGATATCAACACCACCATGGGAGTTTTTGAATTTGTCAGGGCCTGCCGGAAGCATCATATTCAACCGGTGGCAGGAGCAGATATTTTCAATGGCGACCGTCATCTCTACACGGCCCTGGCCCGGAACATCACTGGCTTCCGCGAATTAAACGAATTCCTCACCCGTCACAACCTTTCCGGCACACTTTTTCCCGTACATCCTCCCGAATTCAGACATGTGTTCATCATCTACCCTCCGGACAATATCCCGAACCGTCCTCTGGAACTTCATGAATACCTGGGCATCCGTCTTTCCATGCGGCAAAAGCTATCCCTGCCCCTGGCATCTTCCAGAACCGTCCTGCTGCAGCCCGTCACGTTTGCTGATAAAGAGGAATACCTGATCCACAAGCACCTGCGGGCCATTCACCACAATGCCCTGTTGTCTTCTCTCCGCCCCGGACAATGTGCCTCTCCGGATGAGATATTCCTTCCTCCCCGGAAAATATACAAAACCATGCAGGACCATTCCCGTATTCTCGCCAACACCAGAGCCTTGCTGGAAAGTTGCACTTTCGACTTTGATTTTAAGACCTCCAAAAACAAAAAAACCTTTACCGGCAACGTGCAGGATGATATGCTGCTGCTCCGCAAACTGGCATACGACGGCATGCAATACCGTTACGGAAAAAACTGCCGGGAAGCAGAAAAAAGGATCCTTCATGAACTGGAGATCATCGGCAAAATGGGATTCGCTGCTTATTTCCTGATCACCTGGGACATTATCCGCTACGCTATGAGCCGGGGTTTCTATCATGTGGGCCGGGGAAGCGGTGCTAATTCTGTCATAGCTTACTGCCTGAGAATTACAGATGTTGATCCTATTGAGTTAAACCTTTACTTTGAGCGTTTTATCAACCCGAAGCGCACCAGTCCGCCGGATTTTGATATTGATTTTTCATGGAAGGAGCGGAACGAGGTGTTGGATTACATTTTCAAACGGCATGGCCGGAAGCATACGGCCTTGCTGGGAGCTGTTTCCACATTTAAAGGGAAATCGGTACTGCGTGAGCTGGGAAAAGTATATGGTTTGCCCAAATCAGAAACAGACCGTCTGATTCGTGATCCTGCTGCTTTCCGGGAGCGGGATGAAATCACCCGGGCCATTTTTGCTGTAGGCAGCAGGATCAAGGACTTTCCCAACCTGTGTACCATCCATGCCGGCGGGGTGTTGATCTCAGAAGAGCCTGTTACCTCCTATGCCGCTCTGGATCTGCCCCCCAAAGGGTTCCCAACCACACAATGGGACATGTATACAGCCGAAAATATCGGCTTTGAGAAACTGGATATCCTCAGCCAGCGGGGCATCGGGCACATCAGGGAATGTGCAGAGATCATACGCAGCAACCGGGGGATAACCGAGGATATCCATGCTGTCAGCCGTTTCAAGAAAGACCCGCTAGTACGGAGTTTCCTGCGAAAGGGTGAAACCCTCGGATGCTTTTATATCGAAAGTCCGGCGATGCGGGGACTGTTAAAAAAGATCCAATGCGATACCTACCCTGCCCTGGTAGCGGCCAGCTCGATCATACGTCCGGGGGTTGCCCGCTCCGGCATGATGCGGGAATATATCCGGCGTTTTCATAATCCCCACGGATTCAAATACCTGCATCCCGTGATGAAAGAACAATTGAAGGAAACCTATGGGATTATGGTGTATCAGGAGGATGTGCTGAAGGTATGTCATCACTTTGCCGGTCTCGACCTGGCCGATGCCGACGTGCTGCGGCGGGCTATGAGCGGGAAATTCCGCTCGCGGGAGGAGATGAACAAAATCGTGGATAAGTTCTTTACCAACTGCCGAACCCGCGGGTATCCCGACGACCTGACCAGAGAAGTATGGCGGCAGATCGAGTCTTTTGCCGGATACTCCTTCTCCAAGGCACACTCGGCCTCCTATGCTGTAGAAAGTTTCCAGAGCCTCTATCTGAAAGCCCATTACCCCCTGGAGTTTATGGTGGGGGTAATCAATAACTTCGGGGGGTTTTATCCTCTGTGGGTATATGTCAACGAAGCCCGGCGCTATGGCGGGGATATCCAGCTTCCCTGCATTAACCACAGTCATTACAAAACATCCATCTCCGGCAAAACGCTCTATCTCGGCTTTATCCATATCAAAAACCTGGCCTCGGAGCTGGCCCGGCGGATTGCCCGGGAACGCGAAAAAAACGGACCTTACCGTCATCTGCCCGACTTCCATGAACGTCTCACCCCCGGACCGGAACAACTGCAGATCCTAATCCGTAGCGGAGCATTCCGTTTTACCGGAAAATCACGTAAACAACTCCTGTGGGAAGCCTACATGCTCTCCGGGAAAAAGAAAGACAACATCTCTCCTCTCCGCACCCTCTTTCCCATGCCCCACAAGGATTTTCATCTGCCCGCCCTGAATGACAGCAACCTGGAAAAAGCGTATGACGAAATGGAACTACTGGGTTTCCCGGTAACCCTCTCCTGGTTCGATATGCTGAGAACCGGCTTCCGGGGAGAAATACAAGCACACGATATGCTTCGCCATGTTGGAAAAAAAATAAGGATGGTAGGTCTCCTGGTAAATATAAAATATGTGCACACCCTCCGGAATGAATGGATGCACTTTGCCGCCTGGCTGGATGCACAAGGAAATTTTTTCGATACGGTACATTTCCCCAAAGCACTGAAAAAATATCCTTTCAGAGGAAACGGGATCTACCTGCTACTTGGAAAAGTCATCAAAGAAGCCGATTTCCCCAGCCTCGAAGTAGAAAAAATGGCCAGATTGCCGTTCAGGAAGGATGAACGATGAATATCTAATGAATGCCGAAGGTAACTTTTCGGGGAAATGAAGAATGGAAACCAGCAGCCTTCGCTGTCCGTACAGGTATGGACGGAAACGTAGTCATTCGGTATGATATGAACGTTAGCGGTTATATCTCTTTTTTTATTATTTTTATCCTCATTTTAAAACAGGAATCTGAAATATAAAATATTATGAAGAAACTTCCTTATTTACTGCACATTGTCTTTGCATTGCTTGTTCTGCTGGCAGGATGTCAGCACGGACCGAAGATCGACCAACCTGAGATTACCACACAGGAGCTGTCGAAACATATTTATTTTCTGGCCTCTGATTCCCTGAAAGGAAGATATCCCGGAACTCCGGAAGCAGATGTGGCAGCAGCTTATATCCGTGATCATTTCGAAAAAGACGGCCTCACTCTGCTGGGAGATCATGGGTTCGATTTTTTTGAAGTAACCGTAAATGTCAAAGCAGGACCTAATAACACCCTGAAGATCAATGGGCAGTCTGTTGATCGGACCAACTTCACTCCCATGTCTTTTTCTGCCAGTGACTCAACTACCGGAGAGGTGGTTTTTGCCGGATACGGGTTTGAGATCAGTGAAGGCAGTCTGAAATGGAATGACTATGCCGGATTGAATGTGAAAGGAAAGTGGGTTCTTGTATTGCGGGGAGATCCCGAACCTGATGACCTTAAGAGTCCTTTTGCCAAATATAGCAAAGACCGCGATAAAGCCATGACTGCTATGGATAAAGGAGCTTCCGGCATACTGTTTGTCTCAGGCTCCTCTTTTGATACCCGGGATGAATTAGACAAGCTGAGGAAAAATGTACTTCCCGTTTCTATCCCCGCTTTTCAGATCACAAGGAAAACCGCCGATGCTATGCTGAAAGGTTCCGGAAAAAAGACAGCACAGCTGGAGCATACTTTGATGAAATCAAGGAAGCCGGCCAGTTTTGCCCTTCCGGGAACCCGTGTTACCGGAAGGGCCGAAATTCTGGAAGAAAAAGTCAGCACCTGTAATGTAATTGCCAAACTGGAAGGAACCGACCCGGTCCTCAAAGACCAATATATCGTCATCGGAGGCCACTATGACCACCTGGGTATGGGCGGCCCCAATACCGGTTCGAGAAGACCGGATACGATTGCCATTCATTACGGAGCCGATGACAATGCTTCCGGCACAGCTTCCGTGATCGAACTGGCGGAAAAGTTTGCCTCCCTCCGCGATTCCATACGACGGAGTATTATTTTCGTGGCTTTCGGAGCTGAAGAAATGGGCCTGCTCGGATCAAAACATCTTGTGAACAGCAATATGATCGATCTGAAAAAAGTAGATGCCATGATCAACATTGATATGGTAGGACGGTTGAAGCCAAATGGTAAACTGGAAATCGGAGGCACCGGCACTTCCCCCATCAGTGACAGTCTGCTAAAAGCCACTCCGGGAGCAGACCTGTTCAAGCTGGCCATGTCTCCCGAAGGATACGGACCTTCCGACCATGCCTCTTTTTACGGGAAGGAAATCCCCGTCTTCTTTTTCTCTACCGGATCACACCTGGATTATCACACGCCTTTTGACACTCCCGATAAAATTAATTACGAAGGCCTGAAAAAAGTGGATGATTATATCTTTAATCTGGCCTATGAGCTTGCAAACATAAAGCAGAAACTTACTTTCAGGATGGCCGGTCCCAAGGAAGGCTCCGGTATGAGCCGCAGAGGATTCAAGGTAACATTAGGGATTATGCCTGATTATGCCGGTGAAGAAAAAAGCGGACTCCGCGTTGATCTGGTTATTCCCGGCCGTCCGGCAGCTCTGGCAGGTATGAAAAACGGGGATATCATCACGGCTGTCAACGGACAGAAAGTTAAAAACATCTATGATTATATGTATAGGCTGGCTAAACTTCATCATGGGGAAACAATCACCGTGGAAATTATACGAAACGGGGAGAAAAAGGTGTTGTTGGTACAGCTTTAGAAAAAATTGAAGTTTAATATGGTGAAGTTTGAATGAAAACAAACCTAATAACTGCTTAAATGAAAAAAGTACTACTCTGGAGTCTGGCTACTGTCATTACCCTCGGGGCGGCATACTATCAGCGGAAAACAGGCCCCACCTACCCCAAGGAGGTAAATGTAACGCTTGACGGCAAAGCATATATCTTTCATTTGTTACGCAGTCATGGCGGGAGTGATGATATGCCCGTAACCCTGATAATACCGGACAACAGGGCTACGGGATATGTGGTGTACAAAAGATTCCCCACTGCAGAACCCTGGGATACCACCCCAATGACCAGGCAGGGAGATACACTTTCGGCTTTGTTGCCACATCAGCCGCCCGCCGGAAAACTGGCCTACCGCATCCTTCTCAAGACCCCAAATGAAGAAATAGCAATCCCTGCCGGGGATCCTGTGGTTGCACGCTTTAAAGGAAGTGTACCTGCCGGGATTCTGATCCCTCACATTCTCTTTATGTTTACCGCGATGCTGTTATCCACCCTGGCCGGTCTGATGGCTATCTGGAAAATAGGGGCTTATAAAAAATATGCCTGGACTACTTTGATCCTCCTGCTCATTGGCGGAGGGATACTGGGACCGCTGATTCAACTGCATGCTTTCGGCGCCTACTGGATGGGGATTCCTTTCGGGTGGGACCTGACCGACAATAAGACTCTGATTGCTATTGTTTTTTGGCTTTTTGCTTGCCTTTCCATCCGGAAAAAAGACAGATACTGGACCGTGGTGCTTGCTGCCATCGTCCTGATCCTGATCTATTCCATTCCCCACAGTATGTTCGGATCACAATACAATTACACAACGGGAGATGTCATTCAGGGAGTTGTCGTTCTTCCTTTCCTGGGATGGAACATGCTCCGGAACCAAAACAATATCAACGTAGGCACCTGGCTATGTTCTAATATAAAAATCATAGAGACAACCATAATAAAATGGTATAAAAAGGATTTCTTTCTCAGAAATAATTCCAAATGCCAAGCACCAAATACCTGCCTGCCAAGGTACTAATCATCCCTGTGGCAGGCAGACAAATAAATTCCAATAAACAAGCCCCAAATTAAGCAATAGAAAAATTCCATTGCTTAGTCCAGTTTTGTGGGGAAGTCTGAGTCTGCAATGTGTAATCAGACGTTAATACTATCAGTTCGAAAACGAAGCCCGGCGAATTTGCCGGGCTTCGTTCTTTTGTGTTATTTGATCATTATTCGTTTGAATACCGTTCCTTTGTTTGTGATTATCCTGATCAAATATAATCCTTTGGTACAACCGCTCATGTCCAGGACGGTCTGATATTCATTTACGGTTGCTGTTTTTACTACTTTTCCGGTGAGATCCAGTATCGCAATATTTTTGATATCCAGATCCTTGCTTGCGATATAGATCTTGTCTTTTGCCGGGTTGGGATACACCAGGATGATACTCTGGTAATCGTTCTTCTCTATCCCGACGGTCGTCACTGCATGGCAGAAAGAAGTGTCGCTGAGGCTACAGGTAGTACTTGTTATGATGACTGCATAACTTCCGTTGGTCTGAGCCGTGAAGCTTTGTCCTGTCTCTCCGGGGATGATTGCATAACCATTATTACAGTCCACCCACTGGTAGGTAACATTCTCTGAGGCATTTGCCGTCAGGGTAATGCCGTTTTGTGTGACGGAAGTGTCTATGGAACAGCAGAAAGCCGTATGTTCATAACCTTCCCATGAGAGGAATGGATAACCGTTGTTCACGGTATCGTTCATTCCCCAGAAGTCTTTTGTTCCATTAACTGTTTCTTCCATGAAATCCCACGAAGCTTCGATACCGTTAACATAGGTGCAGAGATTGGTCATGTCTGATGTGGATTTCCCAATGCCACCCATGCTTGTAGATATCCCGGAAGAGATTGTATCCCAGAAAGACTGGGTTACATTTGTGTTTCCGCCGCCAACAAGTCCGCCAAGATTTGTTGCTTCTCCGGCGGCACCCTGAACAACGCCGGTGCTGTATGAATTGACAATGGTGGAATTCCCATTAAATCCCAGTAATCCTCCGCCCGCATAACTGGAAACGATGACCTTTGCACGACTATAACAATTATTGATCAAGGACCAGTTACTCATATCCCCGGTAAGGCCTCCTACATATTTTGTACCCTGAACGGTTCCTTTTGAGAAACAATAATATATCTTTGAAAAAGCCGTGTAACCTGCCAAAGCACCTGTTTGTTGTTTCCCGGTGATCCTTACATGGGTGAGTCCCAAGCTGTCCACATGGGCATGGTCCATCCAACCGAAGAATCCGACATAATCCTGGGAACGCCCGATGAAAAGAGAGTCGATGATATGTCCGCCCCCATGATAGAAGCCGGAGAAGTAATTATCATGATTTCCGATCGGTTCAAAACCTTTACCCATGTTCCAGAGGGAAGTTACAGCAGCATTGATATCATTCGTCTGGATAAAGTAGTTATTCCAGAATTGCGGATGGGTTGACAGCCAGAAAAGATCTCCCAGCGTAGCAATGCGATAAGGATCATCTGATGTGCCGGAACCATCAGGAACGGAGGTGGAGAAAATCAGGGTGTTGCCGTAGTAGGTACCATACTCATTGGTGATAAAACTCCGGAAGTAATAGACCTCGTGAGGAGAGAGCCCGGAGATCTCCGCTGAGAAACTGCCTGTACTGCTGACGCTTCCCAGATCGGCATATTGGTCTGACAGTGTTGGTTGTCCGGTAGTGTTCCAGCAGAAACCGTGAGCGGCGGGCTGTGAATCTCCCATATAAACGACATTGCCTTCGACCGTGACGGAGACATCGCTGACACGGGTTATGCCGTCTAAGGTTACCAGGGCATAAAGGCTATCCTGCCAGGTGAGCGAGAGATAACCGTCGTTACCCGGACGATAACCCCAGATATCCTCACCGGAGGCATCGTCATAGAGTGTCCCTGTCAGATCCCAGGGTTGATCCAGTCCTTCTGTTGATGTGAGGGTGAAGGTAGCAGGATCTTTCATCTCGGCCGTCAGCTTTCCTGTGCCACCTTCACTGCTGGTTACTTCGGAAGACTGAATATCCCAGAAAGAATTTTGAACAGTAGCACGATAGGTGTCATTACCGATCAATCCACCTGTCTGGCCGGAAGCTTTCACTTTGCCGGTACTGTAACAGTTATTCACGGTTAAATAATTACTGTTCCATCCAATCAGTCCCCCGACATTGTCTGTTCCGGACACTTCTGCCATATTGTAGCAGTTGCCAATGGTGGAATGATTATCTGTATGTCCGGTAAGGCCTCCTGTATGATTACCCCCCGTAATCTTACCGGTAATGAAACAGGAATTTATCGTTGTGTTGTTACAGTATCCTGTCAGACCTCCTGTGCTGTTGTTTGCTGTGACCTGGAAGTTGATCAATCCCAGGGAGTCAATGAGTGCATTCTTGACAAATCCGAACAATCCTGTGTTATCACTCTGGGGCCGGTTGATATAAAGGTTCCGGATGGTATGACCATGTCCTTTGTATTGTCCGGTGAAGGGGCTGCTCTCATTCCCTATGGGAGAATATCCCTGTCCGTCGTTCCAGTTGCGGGTATAGGAAGCGTCGATATCTTTCGTTTGCAGGAAGATCTTTCCCCATTCGCCGGGGTGATCTGTTACCCAGCGCAGGTTACCCAGGGAAGCGATGCGGTAAGGATCGGCATTGGTGCCGGTGCCGGCAGGGTGTGTGACTACGTCCAGAGAAAACTCATTCCCGTAATAAATACCTGAAGAGTTGGTGACGTAAGCCCTGATATAAATGGTCATTCCCGAGAAGGAACCGGAAATAGTATCAGTGAAAGATCCTGTCTTGTTGGCAGGCCCGTTATCAGTATAATGGTCCGAAAGGGATGGCTCACCGGTGGTGTTCCAACAGAAACCATAGGAGGAGGGATTGTCTGCTCCCAGCGAGAGTAATGTGCCGTATAGAGTTACGGTCGTATCAGTAATGTTACCGGTACTATCGAAGGAAATACGGCCTGCACCGGCCACGAGTCTTTTTTCTCTTCCGTAAAAAGTGCCGTAGGCATTGGTAATAAAAGGCCTGATATAATAGGTCGTACCTTCTGTTAATCCTGTGATACTGCCGGAGAACGATCCTGTATTTGTGGCCGTTCCCAGATCATTCCTGGAGTCGGTAACCACCGGATCGCCGGTAGTGTTCCAGCAGAATCCGTGTGCTGAGGGATTATGATCTCCCAGGAAGATGATGGTTCCGTGACCTGTGGCTGAGGTGGTGGTGATGTCGGTGATACTGTCGTTTGTAAGAATGGCCAGCAGGCTGTCCTGCCAGCTTAACGAGAGATAACCGTCGTTGCCGGAGGATATGCCCCAACGATCTTCTGTGTGGATGTCGTTGTTGACAATGCCCGTGAAGTCCCAGGCACTGTCGAGACCTGCCGTGAGCGTGTCGGTGAATGTGTAAAAATCTTTCATCTCTGCCGTAGTCTTGCCGGTGGCTGCCATATCTTTTGATATTCCCGAGGTGTTGAGGTCCCAGAAAGAGTTGCTGATGGTGGCACTGTTGGCCCCGACAAATCCTCCCACATTCGTCTCACCGGTGATATGTCCGGTACTATAACTGTTGCTGATGACCGAGGATTCAATGTTCCATCCGACAAATCCTCCTGTGTAAAATTTGCCGATAATGTTTCCTCTGCTGTAACAATTGGAAATAGTGGCATTTTTTCTGTTGTATCCTGCCAGTCCGCCGATGTACCAGGTTCCGTCAAAGATGTTTGCCGTGCTGAAACAATCATGGATCACAGCGTTATTATAATTATAACCTACAAGGCCGCCGCCGTTGGCGCCGGCATGTACCACCCCCTTGCTGGAGCAGTATGCGATCACGGAGGAGTTACTGTTCCACCCGACCAGACCTCCTGTGTGATTTGTTCCGTAAACAATTCCGTTAACGGAACAGTGTGTCATAACTGTATTGTCAGTACGTCCGGCAAGGATTCCCACATGTTGCCTGCCTGTGATGACGGCGTGTGAGAGGTGGAGGCTGTCAATAGTTGCCCCGCCGAGGTATCCGAACATGCCTACATAGTCTGTGTCCGGACGTTGTATAACGAGAGAGTCAATAAGATGACCTCCGCCATGATATTTGCCACTGAAAAATTGTGTTTCGTTTCCCAGGGGGATGAAGCCACTGTCAGCTTCCCAGCCGGCGGTAGTGGCAGCCTGAATGTCAGCGATCTGACGATATTCTTTATCCCATTCTTCCGGATGCATAGTCATCCATCGCAGGTTACCCAGGTTTTGAATAAGATAAGGATCTGATGCGGTTCCGCCACCCTGTGGCTGAGGTGCGTACACAAAGGATATTTCATCGCCGTAAAAGGTTCCTGCTGCGTTGGTAATATAAGCCCTGGCATAATAGACCGTTCCCGGGAACAGACCGGTCATCGTAGTGGTGAAGGATCCGGGGACATCCCGGTGTCCTTCGTCCGTTTTATAATCGTTAATATCCGGATCTCCTGAAGTGTTCCAGCAAAATCCGTAATGGGTCGGATGAGAATCACTAAGTTCCGGAATATACCCGTATCCTTTGGCTGTAGTGGCCGTGATCTCTCCTATGCTGTCGGTGAATACCAGTGCAACTCCGGCGGTAAATTTCCGGACTTCGCCGTAGAAAGTACCGAACTGGTTAGTGGCAAAAGCTCTTGTGTAGTAAAGTGTGCCGGTGGTCAGGTTTGTGATCTCTGCGGCATAGGCTCCGGTATCCTGTGCGGGGCCCCGGCTGGCTTTCTGATCTGCCAGTGTGGGATCCCCTGTAGTGTTCCAACAGAAACCATGGTCGGTAGGATCAGCCGAGCCCAGGGAGATCAGAGTTGCATGACCTGTGGCTGCGGTAAGCCTGACATCTCTGATACTGTCGGTGGAGGTGATCGTAAACAGGCTATCTTCCCAGGCCAGGGAGAGATAGCCGTCATTGCCGGCACCCAGGCTCCAGAGGTCGGCAGTAGCCGTATCATCATAAAAACGTCCCGTGAAATCCCATGCCTGGTCCAGCCCTTTTGTCTGCAGACAGGTGAAAGTATTGAAATCTTTCATCTCGGCGGTGGTCAGGCCTGTGCCTCCAACACTGGAGGTTTGTTCCGAATTCTCTGTGTCCCAGAATGAATTGGTGATGATATAAGGGTTGTTATGATATCCTACCAGACCTCCTGTGCGGTATGTTCCTGTCACCTTTCCGGTGCTGTAACAGTTGTTGATGACTGATTGCCAGTTAGAATATCCTGCCAGACCTCCTACCGTATTGGCTGTGGCTCCGTCAACGGTAGCGCGACTATAACAGTTCTCCATGACAGCTTGCTGATAATGGCTTCCCACAAGACCTCCACCGTAAGAATCGGTCACGATGACAACCCCCCGGCTGTAAGAGTTATTTAGTTTTCCGGCATTGTATCCGATCAGTCCTCCTACATATTTCTCACCGGTGACCCGGCCGCTGCTGCTGCAGTAGCTTACCGTTGTGTTGCTCCATTTATCTCCAACCAGTCCTCCGACAAACGTCTTGCCGGTAATGTTGACATTATCGAGCATAAGACTGTCTATGGTTGCATTGTTACTGGTGTATCCGAACAGTCCGATATATTTGTCGTCAGGACGGTTTATGTATAATCCGCGAATATAATGGCCTTTTCCATGATAACAACCGGTGAAATAGTTGAGATCATTCCCGATGGGTGAGAAGCCTGTACTGCCATTCCAGGTAACCGTTTCGGAAGCATCAATGTCGGCTGTCTGGACAAAGCATTTATCCCATGCCGAAGAGGTCTCCGACAGCCACCGCAGGTTACCCAGGGTGGCAATGCGATAAGGGTCGGTTTCGGTGCCGCTGCCGGCAGGAGGTGGCAATTTCTGGAAGCGGATGACCTTGCCGTACGAGGTGCCGTAGCTGTTGGTGACGTATGCCCGTGCATAATAAACTACATTGGACTGCAGACCTTTCAGGACGGTGGTGAATTCCCCGGTCTGCGAGGTAGCACCTTCATCCGTTTTATTGTCGCTGAGGGTGGGGTTGCCTGTGGTGTTCCAGCAAAAACCGTGCGCTGTGACGGAAGAAGCACCCAGCGTAGTGATGCTCCCCACGGCGATAGCACTGCTATCGGTGATATGGGTAACGCGGAGGCTTTTTACATAAGGCTTGCCCGGCACAAAGGTAAGTACCTTTCCGTACGAAGTGCCGTAAGCATTGGTGACAAAGCTGCGTACATAGTAGGTGGTGCCTGTTGTCAGACCGGTAACAGAGGCCGAGAAAGGTCCTGTCTGGCCGGCGCTGCCCAGGTCAAGCTTCTGATCCGAGAGATCCGGCTCGCCGGTGGTATTCCAGCAGAAACCATGGGCGGTGGGAGAAACAGAACCGGCATAGAAGATCGTACCGTGGACTGTGGCACGGGTGGCTTCTATTTCGCTGAGACTATCGGTCGAAGCCAGGGCATATAGACTGTCCTGCCACGTGAAAACAGGATAGCCGTGCCCATGGCCCAGACACCAGAGATCTGCTGTGGCGGTGTCATTATCCTGTGTGCCGACAAAATCCCAGGCATTCTCCAAACCCTGCGTGGTCGTATCAGTATAGGTGTAATACAGGGTCATCTCATATGTAGTCAGCCCTGTGCCGCCGCCACCGCTGGTCGTCATTCCCGAAGTCTGAGTATCCCAGAAAGAGTTGGTGATGTGTGTGGATGCACTCACGGCAATGAAACCGCCGGCGGTCCCTGTGGCGGTTACATGACCTGTACTGTAACAATTGCTTATCTCTGAAGTGTTGTAAATAACCTCACCGATAAAACCCGCAGTGGATGCATCACCTGTAACATCTCCGGTACTGTACGAGTTGAATATATTTGATCTGTCGTTACATCCGGCCAGTCCTCCTGTGTATCTGTATTTACCGGTAACATTACTTGTGCTG
Organism: Bacteroidales bacterium; assembly: GCA_021157415.1. Lineage (GTDB taxonomy): Bacteria > Bacteroidota > Bacteroidia > Bacteroidales > VadinHA17 > DRPN01. The sequence continues at coordinate 26,047 of JAGGWN010000073.1, forward strand.
AAACAGTTTTCAATGACGGAATGGGATTTGTTGTTACCTGTCAAACCGCCGGTGAAAACCGTGTCACCTGTCACAGGGCCTGTGCTGTAACAGTTGCGCAGATAGGAACTGTTTTCATCGCTTCCCAACAGACCTCCGGTCTTGTATCCATGACCAATAACTGTAGCCTGACTGTAACAGTTTGTGAGAGTCGAACCGGAGGTTCCCCCGATAAGTCCTCCTGTCTGATAAGAAAGACCTGATACGATCCCTGTTGTGAAACAATTGGATATTTCCGTAAGATTCGTTCCACCGGCAAGGATCCCGGTATAATATTTCGCGGTAACCGAAGCATTGGTAATGCCCAAGTTTTTGATTGATGCATTTTCTATCCAACTGAAAAGGCCCGTTTTATCTCCCAAAGGCCGGTTAATATAAAGCGAATCAATGATATGTCCCTGTCCGTTGTATGAGCCGGTGAAACGATGTGCATTGCCAATAGGTGAGAACCCCTTCCCTCCGTCCCAGCCGGAGGTGGCGCCGGCATTAATGTCAGCGGTTTGAATATAATGTTTATCCCACGCTGAAGGGTTCATGGAGAGCCAGTAAAGGTTGCCGAGTGAGGCAATGCGATAAGGGTTGCTCTCCGTCCCTTTCCCTTCAGGCGGAAGTGCCATCCTGAACTCTATTACTTCTCCGTAGGATGTTCCGTTGGCATTGGTTACATATGCTCTGGCATAATAGATCAGTCCCGGCTTTAACCCTGTCAATGTTGTGCTGAAAGTGCCTGTGGCTGATATGCTTCCTTCATCACTTTTCTGGTCCGAGATAGTGGGATCGCCGGTGGTATTCCAGCAGAAACCATAGGCCGTGGCATCAGGTGCTCCCAGGGAGATGATGTTACCGTATCCTGTGGCCGTGTTCTCATCTGTCACCAAAACAGAGTCGCTGGTAACCAGCGCCTGTCCTGCCGTAAAAGTCAGTATCTTTCCGTAATAGGTTCCATATGTATTGGTCACATAGGTGCGTACATAATAGGTCGTATTGACGGTCAGCCCGGTCATCTGGGAAGAAAAAGAGCCTGTGGCATGTAAAGCCCCTTTATCAGTGCTGTTGTCTGCCAGGGTTGGATTGCCGGAAGTGTTCCAGCAAAGACCATAACCGGTGGGGTCGGAGGATCCCAGAAAAACCACATTCCCTACGCCGGTGGCAGTGGTAGAGGTGATGTTGTTGATTTTCTCCGACAGAACCAAAGCATACAGACTGTTTCCGCCGGCTTCCCATGTCAATATGGGATATCGATCGTTCTTGTCACTGATCCCCCACAGATCATTGTTCTCCTGATCATCCAGGATCTTCCCCGGGAAGTCCCAAGCATTGTTCACCCCCTCCGTCTGCGTGTCGGTAAAAGTCCTGCAGTTTTTCAGGTCGATCGTAGCTACACCCGTCCCGCCGGCGCTGGTATTTTGTCCGGAAGTCAAAGTGTCCCAGAAAGAATTGGTGGTGACCGAATTGCCGGAACGACCTGTTAAACCTCCCATGTTGTCGATACCGGTTACTTTTCCCGTACTGTAACATTTGTCTATGGTTGAAGAATAGATGTTAATGCCGGCCAGTCCGCCTATATCCGTATAGGTGGAAGAACTGCTTACATCCACTCTTGCATAACAGTTGGAGATGGTAGAACCGGAATTGTTACCGACAAGGCCTCCTATGATCTTTGATCCATTGATGGTGCCTGTGGAAAAACAATAAGAGACAGTGGATGTGCGGTTAAATCCGACAATACCCCCAATATATTCGTCTCCTTCCAGATCAATGTTTGTGACGCCAAGACTGTCAATGATTGCTCCTTCGGTGTAACCGAACAGACCGATGTATTTATTTGATGACCTGTGAATGGTTAGGGATGATATGATATGACCGTGTCCGTGATAAGTGCCGGTAAATTTTGTACTGGCATCATTCCCGATGGGCTGAAATCCTTTGCCGCCGTCCCAGCCGGAAGTGGCACTCGCATCAATGTCTGCGGTCTGAACAAAATATTTGTTCCATTCGCCGCTGTTTTGGCTCAGCCAGTAAAGGTTATCCAGCGTGGCTATTTGGTAAGGGTTGTGCTCACTGCCGTCTCCGGAGGTAGGTGGAGTAGCAGTCTGTGACATGGATGATGAGAAAATAAAAAACAAAAAAAGACCTGATAGTAAAAGATTTTTTTTCATTTAATTATTTTTAAGGTGGGCTTATAATTATAGTTTATTGCATACTCAGATAATTAATTTACAAATTTATAAATATGCAACAAATTCTGAAATGTTTCTTAAAAAAAATGAAAAAATATTCGGTGTTAAAAAATTTTCACGAAACTCCGCCTGTGGGCGTATTGGCCGGAAACAGGGTAAAAGAGTTGAAGAGTTGAAGGGTTGAAGGGTTGAAGAGTTGAAGAGTTGAAGAGTTGAAGGGTTGAAGAGTTGAAGGGTTGAAGAGTTGAAGGGTTGAAGAGTTGAAGAGTTGAAGAGTTGAAGAGTTGAAAGGTTGAAGGGTTGAAGGGTTGAAAAGTAAAAAAGTTAAAGATTGGTTCTATGCTTAATATGTACTAGTCACGACTTAATCTGACAGTTTTGGATTATATTTGAAAGTTAAAAACAATAGGATTGCTAAACTTAGCAAAAGAATTAGGGAACGTATCGCAAGCGTGTAAAATTATGGGATTTAGCCGTGATACCTTTTATCGCTACAAAGAGCTATATGAGATGGGAGGTGAAATGGCCTTGCAGGAAATAAACCGAAAGAGACCCATCATAAAGAATCGAGTGGAACCTCATATAGAGGAAGCGGTAGTAAAAATAGCAACAGATAATCCGGCACTGGGACAGTTCCGGGTATCCAACGAACTTCGTAAGCAAGGGATATTCATCTCCCCCTCTTGAGTGAGATGTGTATGGATAAGACATGATCTGGAGACCTTTCGTAAACGGCTGAAAGCGTTAGGGGCGAAAGTGACCCAGGAAGGGATCATATTGAGCGAAGAACAGCTTGCTGCCCTGGAACGAAAGAAAGAGGAAGAGATATCAAAAGGAGAAATAGAGACCCATTATCCCGGATATCTTGGAGCACAGGACACATACTATGTAGGAAGTATTAGAGGTGTTGGAAGGATCTACCAACAAATTTTTATAGACACCTATACCAAGGGGGTACACGCAAAGTTATATGACCGGAAAAATACATTGGTAGCAGCAGATCTGTTAAATGACAGGGTGATGGTGATTCCTTTCTTTGAAACAGGGTATTCCTCTATTGAGGATATTAACGGATCGTGGTACAGAGTATTGCGGAGCCAGAGAACATCATGAGTATCAGTTTCAGCAAACCCCAGGTAATATTTATTAGAACTCCATTATTAAATAACAAAGTCTCTCCGTTGAGAGCCTTTGCTATTTTTACAAAAGTTTTTTAATAACTATTCAGCTGCGCCGGAAGATTCTCCCTGGCTCCGCATATCCATGATATCCCGGTCGAACATATAAAGATTTTGGGAGCCGACCAGAGACAATTTGTCCAGTATCTCCTGAACATTAGATTCTTCTTCTATCTGTTCCGAAACAAATTTTTGTATCCAATTGTTGGTGGTATGGTCCTGTTCTTCAATGCAGGCCGTAACGATTTCATTAATGGAAGCACTGATAAACTGTTCGTGTTTCAGTACCGCTTCAAAAAGAGGCCGAATACCTTCAAATTCATTTGGAGGAATTTCCAGGCCGGGTATTACGGCTTTTCCGCCCCTGTCATTGATATAATGGATAAACTGGAGCATATGATCCAATTCTTCATTGGACTGAGCATACAGCCATTCGGCAATGCCGGGATATCCGGAGTGTTCGGCCCAGGAGGCCATGGAAAGGTATAACAGGGAGGAATATCCTTCCCGTTCTACCTGCCGGTTCAGTATTTTCTCGATCTTATCTTTTAACATTCGGTAAACTTTAAATTATTTAATGTTTCTAAAGGCAAGTATTTTATTCAAAGCATAGTAGTTATGGCATAGTCCGGTTTCTCCAGAGGCTTTGTCATCGCACAAGAAAATGTAAACTCAATCCTAAACTCAATACGCCAAACCCTAAACCATGCTACATATTTTTAATGATCTCATCACCGAATTCGGAAGTTTTCAGCTTGGTAGCACCGGTCATTTGCCGTTCGAAATCATAGGTAACGCGTTTTTTGGTAATGGCTTCCCTGATTCCTTTCACGATCAATTCGCCGGCTTCGTCCCAACCCATATATTCGAACATCAGCACCCCGGAAAGGATCAACGATCCCGGGTTCACCTTGTCCTGGTTGGCATATTTCGGAGCCGTTCCATGGGTAGCTTCGAAAATGGCGTGACCCGTATCATAGTTGATATTGGCTCCCGGAGCAATGCCAATGCCACCCACCGTAGCAGCCAGGGCATCAGAGATATAGTCTCCATTCAGGTTGAGCGTCGTGATGACGGAATATTCGGCCGGACGGGTCAATATCTGCTGCAAAAATGCATCAGCGATCACATCCTTGATCAGGAGCTTTCCTTCCCTCATCGCTTTTTCCTGGGCTTCGTCGGCAGCGGCAGATCCTTTGTCTGATTTGATCCGGTCATATTGCATCCAGGTAAAGACCTTGTCTCCGAATTCTCTTTCAGCCAGCTCGTACCCCCATAACTTAAACTGACCTTCCGTAAACTTCATGATATTCCCTTTATGCACGATAGTCACTGAAGGACGGTTGGCCTTCAGAGCATAATTGATAGCAGCTCTTACCAGGCGTTCTGTTCCCTGTTTGGAAACAGGTTTAATCCCTATGGACGTTGTTTCCGGAAAACGGATCTTCTTCACCCCCATCTCATGAATCAGGAAATTGAGAATTTTATCATTCTCCGGTGTGCCGGTCAGCCATTCAATCCCTGCATAGATATCTTCGGAATTTTCCCGGAAAATCACCATATCTGTTTTTGTAGGATCTTTTACCGGCGAAGGAACCCCCGGGTAATATTTTACCGGACGGAGGCATACGTAAAGATCAAGGATCTGCCTGAGTGCCACGTTAAGGGAACGTATTCCTCCGCCAACAGGTGTAGTTAGAGGGCCTTTGATAGCTACCAGATATTCATGAATGGTATCCAGTGTCTCCTGGGGAAGCCACTCCCCCACTTTATTGAAAGCTTTTTCTCCGGCCAGCACTTCTTTCCAAACAATCTTTCTTTTACCGCCATAGGCTTTCCCGACAGCGGCATCAAACACTCTTACCGAAGCACGCCAGATATCCGGCCCTGTGCCGTCACCTTCAATAAACGGGATAATCGGTTGATCGGGGACTTTCAGTTGCCCCCCCTGAATTGTAATCTTTTCACCTTCCATAATCATTTAAATTTTATAGTAAAATAATTAAGACATACCTTTTCTTTTTCTCACGCCTTCTTGTGCCGGCAAAAATATCCAAATCATAGAGCTTCCCCAAAATATACAGTTCATGTTTTAGGGCAGCTACTCAAAATCCAGATCAAACTGACGTTTCAGATTCTGTAACTCCGGATTTTTCTTTGCCAGATAAACGAAACGTTCTTCCGGAGTATAAGGTTTTCTGGAGGTGGCACTTCCCGTATTCTTTTCCACTTCTATTTGCAGTCGTATTCCATAATTATTCAGTTCTTTCTTCAGATAATCCATCAGATCCGTTTTAAGATTTTGCTCGAAATCTTCTTTCAGGTTTTTATTTTCCAGCATGATCCGTATGGTTTTTTCATTCATCATATCCGGCATATGGATTCGGAGAGCTGCCGCAAAACGTGGTTTTTCATGACTCATCTTCTCGGCATAATCCATCCATTTCTGAGTCAGCTTCTCAAGAGTAAACGGTTGCTCAGAGAGAGGTTCCCTGACAGCCTCTTTTTCATCTCCTGTTTTATTTTCCACAGGTTGTTTGGTAATATTTCCGTTCAGGGCATTCTTAATGGAAATGGTGGAAGGCGGATTCCTGGAACTCTCTGTATGGATTTCACCGGCAACCGGTTGAGCAATATCTGTCTCATCCCTGCGTACGGGCCTCTTTTTGTTTACAGGATTCTGCCTTGTTTCTTTATCTCCGGGAAGAGAAACCGTCTTTTCCTCCCGGGCAACAGGTTGGTGCTTCCCGATCTTCTTTTCAGCAGATAAAGGGACCCGTTTTTTTTCTTCTTTGGGGGTTTGCTCTACCTGGTCGGAATGATCAGGTTTTTTTTTTAACGCACTTATTTTCAGCAAAGCCAACTCAACATGCAAACGCTGATTCTTGCTTGAACGGTAAGTTATATCCGCCTGATAACATATATCCAGAGCTTTATACAGGAAATCCACCGAACATTCCCTGGCTTGTTTCAGGTATTGCTCCCGGACTACGGTTCCAACCTCCAGCAAAGGTAAAGTAACTTTATCATGAGCTACGAGCAAATCCCGGAAATGACTACTCAGCCCGGAGAGAAAATGTTGTGCATCAAAACCCTTGCCCAATATCTCGTCAAAGATAAGGAGGCTATCGGTAGCATTTCCTTCCAGCAGGTTTCCGGTAATTTTGAAATAGTAATCATAATCCAGCACATTCAGACTTTTAATGACCATCTGATAAGTCAGTTTTTTCCCTGAGAAACTTACTAACTGATCAAAGATGCTCAGTGCGTCCCGCAAAGCCCCGTCGGCTTTTTGGGCAATCACATTCAGCGCTTCCGGTTCAGCCTGGATTTTTTCTTTTTCAGATACAAATTGCAGATGCAGTACAATATCCTCCACCCCGATGCGATTGAAATCAAACACCTGACACCTTGATAGAATGGTAGGAAGGATCTTTTGTTTTTCCGTGGTAGCCAAAATAAAAATGGCGTAAGAAGGAGGTTCTTCCAGGGTTTTCAGAAAAGCATTGAAAGCCTGCTGAGAAAGCATATGGACCTCATCAATGATATAGACACTGTACTTACCCACCTGTGGAGGGATCCTTACCTGATCGATAAGGTTACGTATATCATCCACTGTATTGTTGGAAGCGGCATCCAGTTCATGGATATTAAAGGAACGGTTTTCCATGAATGCCTTGCATGATTCACATTCATTACAAGGCTCTCCCTCCGGAGTAGGATGTTCACAGTTAATTGTTTTGGCCAGGATGCGTGCAACGGTTGTTTTTCCAATGCCCCGTGGTCCACAAAAAAGGTAGGATTGTGCCAAATGTTGAGATACGATGGCATTTTTCAGGGTCTGGGTAATGGTCCCCTGACCAACCACCTCCCGGAAAAGAACGGGCCGGTATTTCCTTGCTGATACAACAAAATTCTCCATATAATTGTGCAACAGAGTTATACTCTAACAGGTCCGGATGACTTATCTAATACTCCGGCTTATGTCACAAAGATAACCAAACTGCCGGAATTTTTCAGGTTTTGAAAGTAAAAAGCTTGAGATATTTTGCAGTAGATAAAAAATATTCTATTTTTGCACCCCATTAAATTAATGATTCATTTAAAAAAATTAATTAAGTATGTTAAATCATTACGAAACCGTTTTCATTGCCACTCCCGTTTTGTCTGAATCGCAGATGAAGGAAACGGTAAAAAAAGTTAAGTCGGTGATTACCGAGCATGGAGGAGAGATCGTCCATGAAGAGAATTGGGGCCTGCGAAAGCTGGCTTATCCGATTCATAAAAAATCCACTGGGTTTTATTATCTTATTGAATTTCAGGGCGAAGGAAGCCTGATCGAAAAACTCGAGATCGAGTACAGGCGCGATGAACGTTTTATCCGTTTCCTGACTTTCAGGATGGATAGATATGCCATTGAATATGCCGAAAAGAAAAGAAGGCAGAAGAAAAGCAGTAATGATAAAAAAACCGAAAAAAAAGTGGAGGAATAAAGCATGGCACAAAACGATTCAGAAATCAGATACCTGACCCCACCGTCAGTTGAGATCAAAAAGAAAAAGTATTGCCGGTTCAAGAAAAACCGGATCAAGTATGTTGATTACAAAGATCCTGAGTTCCTGAAAAAGTTTTTAAACGAGCAGGGGAAAATTCTTCCCCGCCGGATTACGGGAACTTCATTGAAATATCAACGGAAAGTAGCCCAGGCCATCAAGAGAGCCAGACATCTTGCCCTGTTACCTTATGTTACGGATCTTTTAAAATAAAGGAGGAAATAAAATGAAGATTATTTTAAAAGAAGATATGCCCAGACTGGGCCACAGAAATGACATTATCAAGGTAAAAGACGGCTATGCCAGAAACTATCTTATTCCGAAAGGTTATGCCATTGCTGCCACCCCTTCTGCCAGAAAGATGCATGAAGAGAACATGAGACAACGTGCACACAAGGAGGAGAAAATCAAAAATGAAGCCCAGGAGCTGGCAAAAAAACTGGAAGGACTCTCTCTTACGATCGGCGCCAAGACTAGTTCTACGGGAAAGATATTTGGATCGGTAAATACGATACAGATTGCTGAAGCACTTGCAGAAAAAGGCTTTGAAATCGACCGGAAGAATATTTCCATCAAAGGAGAGGTTGTGAAAGAAGTTGGAAAATATACCGCAACCATTCACCTTCATCGTGAAGTAAAGATTGAGATAGACTTTGAAGTCATCTCTGAATAAGCATTTTATATTAATTTAATAAAAGAAAGCTGTTCTTCGGAATGGCTTTTTCTCATTTAAAATTTAAAATCATCTGACAGCTATTGTATCTATCTCAATCAAGGCATCCTTAGGCAACCTGGCTACCTGCATGGCAGCCCGGGCAGGGTGTTTGTCTTTATAAAAAGAAGCATATACTTCATTCATTTCCGAGAAATCATTCATATCTTTCAGATAAACGGTTGATTTTACCACATCATTTCTGGTATATCCGGCAGACATCAGAATGATTTCAATATTTTGCAATATGCGGAGGGTCTGTTCTCTGATACCTCCGGGAACAAATTCTCCCGTCTCAGTATCCACTCCGATTTGACCAGAAACATATAAAATCCCGTTCACTTCAACAGCCTGACTGTATGGCCCGATAGCCTGCGGAGCTTTCAAAGTATGTATAATTTTCTTCATGGCTTATAATATTACGGTTACGTACCCAAAGGTATTTATTTTTTTGAATATGATTTAACAAACCGTAATTAGCAGCTAACGCTTCAGGATCTTTTCGCCAGGTAAGCCGTCATACAATGGTTATTAACCTGAGTTTGCTTTGCTAACGCAATTAGATCTTCCCTTCGTTCAGATCGAAATGAGTCACTTCGTGACGAAATTGTTTTCACACCCATGCATTTCGAATGTGGAGCCATGCAAAGCCAATTAATTTTCATAAATTTCGCAACTGCAGGCTGCTAATTTCGCGGACCTGCCCGGATGACTCTGTTCGGATAGGCGAGGTCCGCCGGTTTCAATTCGACATACCTTACCGGTCATACCAGCTTTTCTTCTTCTCATACTTCAGATCTCGGAGAATCGAGGATTTTACGTTGATGGTAAAACTGTAACTTTGGTGATAACCTATTGGGATCCAGGAAAAGCTCATCTCCCAGCAATGCAGATCGCGGTGGATATTGATGGAGGTGTAGGTAAGTTTTTTCATTTTAAAGTCCCAACCCGTATTCCCGCTTATTTTCCATTTGGAAGTCAGGCTGAAACTGCCTGAAAGATTAAGGGTCTGAACGACAGACGGAGTAAAAGCTTCCTTGGAGTAACGCACATTGTAGCGGATTCGCAGATCCCAGGGAATATTAAAATAATCATAATCCAATACCTCCTGATTTTGTTGTGCGAGATTTGTTTCGGCAGGACCGATGCCAGGTTCCATGCCTATCATCTCCCCGGGGCCTCCCTGAGGCTTCTGAGAAACACCCCCTGCTGACTTTGCATTACCTCCCATAAGATGGAGGTTCATAGCGAAGTTGAGTTGGGTCACCCGGAAAAGGGAATTTGAAACGGCAATATTGGGGGTATTAATAATATGACCTTTATCATTCAGGGCATAAGGATTAAACACTCCCCCGAAAGTCAGCTGTATATTGTTTTTCCATAAGCTTGTGCGTCCGTTGAAAGACACCGGAGCCCAACGAAGAGAATCTTTGAAGACATTATAATTGGTCGAGAAACTCAGACTTTCAAGCAATTTTACTTTTTTCGTATTGGCCGTTGAATCACCGTTGGTTCTCACTTTCATTTCAAGGTTGTTGTTCAGGGAAAAATTCACCACCCCCGATTTCCCCGGTAAAGAGGGCGTACCATAGATTTCCTTTTCATAAATAGAGTATTGGGTAACTCTGTTTTCATTGGTCGTATCTATGATTTCCCTGTAATAATCAGGCATGAATCCTTCCAGATCCGGAATAAAGGAAAAACTAACCGACGGGGTGATTACGTGACGGATTGCTTCCACCCTGGCATCCGGATTCTTAAAGATAAACATTCCGTATATCTTCGGGTTAAACGACATACTGATGGTGGGGCTTATCGACTGTGCATAGGTAACCCGGTGAATAGTATCCGTCACCAGTTGGGATACATAACCCGCGTTGGTTGAATCGTAATTGTAATTAAAATACTTTTCAATGTATTTGGTATAAAGCATCCCGGTATACTGAATGCGTGGAGAGATGTTAAAATGGTTGAAAGGCTTAAAATTTACGCCCAGGGGTATGGTATGCCTAAAGCCGTTTGACATATTGTTAAACACTTCCGGGGTAAACAGAAGGGTATCCACCGTTCGGATTCTGTTTTCCAATAACGCGTTGTATGTCAGATCAATATTATCATACCAGTGTCGACCCGGTGCATTTTTTCTTTTAAATGGATAAATTCTGTTCATGGTAAAAGCCAGTTTCGGCAGGTTGAGATCCACTGCTTTGGTCTGGGAGTTTTGAGAATGAGAAAAGCTGCCGGAAAAGTTGAAGGGGGATCCCGGCCACATTTTGGAAAAGGAAATACTTGATTGTTTTGTATTGGTCAAATAATCTGCAGCGTCATAGCTATGATTCTTGTCATAAGAGCTGGAGCTAAGATTGACAGAGGCCCGGAAAGTACTGGTAGGGTTGGCTTTGGAGTCCTGATTGTGAGACCATCTGACGGAATAATCATTCCGGGCTACATAATTACCCAGATCCAGACTACCGGTTACGTTTTTATAAAAATTTACACCGAAATTACCACCATACTTGTATCTTTTTTTATAATTGGAGCCAATCCGGAACCCCCAGGTCCCGTTGGTAAATATATCTCCGGTAACACTTAGGTCGAAGTAATCATTCAGGGCAAAATAATAACCTCCGTTCCTGAGATAAAAGCCTCTGTTCCTTTCTTCTCCGTATGAAGGGATTAAGATGCCGGAAGCATGGGTTTGTTTTATCGGAAAAAAACCAAACGGAACGGCAACGGGCAATGGTATGTCTGCAATAACCAAATAGGCAGGACCCGAGACAATCTCTTTGCCGGGAACCACCTTGGCTTTGGTCAGTGCAACATAATAATGAGGGTGCGGAGCATCACAGGTGGTGTACTTCCCGTTTTTAATATCAAAAACTCCACTTTTCTGTTTTTTCGTAATCCCGCTATGTAGAAAGCCTCCCTCCTGCTTAGTCACTACACCCTGAATAAATCCTTTTCCCGACTTGAAATTATATCGTAACGTATTTGCATCAAAACTTTCCGATCCTTGCTTAAAGTTAGGTTTTCCGGCGATCTGACCGGTACTGTCCGGCAGACCTTTGGCGAAAATTTCGTTCGTACTGAAATCAATTTCAATGTAATCGGCTTTCAACTCAATATCCTTATAGGTAACATCAGCCTTACCAAACAGGTAGGTCTTTCGTGTTACCAGATCAATGATCATTGAATCCGTAGCCTGGTAAGTAATTCTGGAATCAATACGCTCGGATGAGACCTTATTTACCGTATCTGCCTTAAAATTCAGCGAATCGGGCATGATTGTGGTATCCTGTTGCATGACGATGGAATCCGGCATGTAAATCATGCCGGTGTCAGGTCTGATAGATTGGAGAACAGGAATTTCTTTTTGCGAAAATGCAACGGAAACTGAAATTATAGCCAGACAAAAAAGAAAAATCTTTTTATGCCAAAGGATTATACTATTTTTGTATGTCGAATGTTTAAATGACAAGGCGTTTATGATAATTTTACAACCACGGCAAAACTAACGAAATTCATTGAGATGAAGGTGTCCGCTTCAAATATTCTATCCAGGTATCCTATCAGACAACGGAAAATATTTTCGCTTGTTTTTGCATTTTTATTTTTTTCCCTGCCGGCTATGGCCCAGAACATTGATACTCATAGCTACAAGATAAGAAAAGTTGTCATTGATGCCGGTCACGGAGGTAAAGATCCGGGGACCCTGGGAAGACATTCACAGGAGAAGGATATTGCACTGAACATTGCGCTGAAGCTGGGAAAATATATAGAGGACAATGTCAGGGATGTTCAGGTAATCTATACAAGAAAAACAGATGTTTTTATTGAGCTTCACGAGCGAGGCAACATTGCCAACACAAATCATGCGAATCTGTTTATTTCTATCCATTGTAATTCCAGTCCGAATAAAAAGATATACGGTGCAGAAACCTATGTAATGGGCTTAAAAGTAGGGGAAAGGAATATGGAAGTAGCACGTAAGGAAAATGCCGTAATCACTTTGGAAAATGATTATTCACAACATTATGAAGGATTTGATCCCAACTCGCCGGAATCCTATATTGTTTTTAACCTGATGCAGAATACCTATCTGGAACAGAGCCTTAAATTTGCCACCCTGGTTCAAAAACAATTCAAGGAAAGGGCCGGTCGCCGCGATCATGGGGTCAGACAGGCTGGTTTTCTGGTACTCTGGAAGACATCCATGCCCAGTGTGCTGGTCGAAACAGGTTATCTTTCTAACCCAAATGAAGAAAAGTTCCTGATGTCAGACAATGGCCAGTCTATTATCGCCTCGGCTATCTACAGGGCTTTTAAAAATTACAAAACCATGATAGAAAGCCAAAGTAATTTTACCGTAGCTCCTGAAACCACAGACCAGGCATTTTTTAGCGTCCAGATACTCACTTCCCGGAAAAAGATCGCTCCGGATAATCAAACCTTAAAAAAATATAAACCGGTCCTGGAATTTCAGGAAGGAAACAGGTACAAATACACCGTAGGTCGTTCTACTTCCTATGAAGAAATCAAAAACCTCCGAAAAAAAATCCTGTCCGACTTTCCGGATGCGTTTGTCGTAGGGGTGAAAAACCATAAAATCATATCTCCGCAGGCAGTACTAAAAAAGAAAGAATGACTGTTCCGGTCAAAGAAAAACCTGTGATTTGATATCTTTGGTAAACAAAACGGTACCTTTAATTTCCATATAGCATAATAATAACCCGTTAAAAAAAGTCATAAGAAATGAAACACTCAACAGAATTAAAAATCGGGATCATTATGACAGTGAGCATAGCTCTCTTTATTTGGCTGTACAACTACATGAAAGGTTTGAACCTGCTCAAGCCTATCAGTTCCTACTATGTCGTTTATAATCAAATAAACGGATTACATGAATCCAATCCGGTATATATCAATGGGTATAAAACCGGATTGGTGGATAATATCGATTTTGCTCCGGATGAATCGGGGCGGATTGTTGTAAAATTCACCATGGAACAACCATTTAAGCTACCCAAAGGATCGGTTGCCCAGATTTATAGTGCAGACATTATGGGCACCCAGGCTCTGCGTATATTACTGGGAAAATCCAATGAATATTTACATTCGGGAGACACCCTGCCCGGGAGTGTTGAAGGAAGCCTGCAGGAACAGGTCAGTGCTCAGGTATTACCGATCAAGGTCAAAGCAGAGGAGTTAATGGCTTCTTTTGATTCGGTGCTGGCTGTGATCCAGGTTACTTTTAATGAGAATTTCAGAAACAACTTTAATAAAAGTTTCGAAGATATCCGTTTATCTGTGAGACACCTGAAAAACTCATCCTATACGGTTGATACTTTGCTGACCAATGAAAACGGACAGTTCTCAGCGACCATGAGTAATATGGAACAGATATCATTCCTGTTAAAAAAAGATCTGATCAAGCTGGATTATGTTCTTGATAACATCTCGGAAATTTCGGATTCCCTCACCCGGTCGGAGATCAAATCAACCATAAACAATCTGAATGAAACCCTTGCCGGAACTTCGGTGCTTATGGCTAAAATAAACAATGGAGAAGGTTCTCTGGGAAAATTGACCACCAATGACAGCCTCTATCAGGCCATCATACAACTGACCCACCGGTTGGATACCCTGGTCAACAAAATTACCGAAAACCCAAAGAAATACATCCGGCTTAAACTTTTCTGACGTTTTATGTCTTTTTCCGAAAAAATGATTTGATTAAAAGTGTTGATTTTTTGACGAAAAAATATTTATCCGGATCCCGGACCATCGTTGAGGCTTTAATTGATTCATAATAAAGCTTTAAGTAACATTAATTTAACCTACACAACACTCAATTAACTGTTTTTCAATATATTGTATTTTTTATTTTTTTTTTGCATACCAAATTGACTGGTAGTAAAGACAATATAATTTTTATTAGATAATCAAGTAAAATTTGATTTTTTTTTTACATTTTTTTTAACAAAATTGCTATCCCTTTTCAATAACCGGTAAAATATTTTAACCCGACAAAAAACCATGCTTAAAACCATGAATAAAGAAACCAAAGATCATGAAATTATTTGGAATAAATGTTTGCAGATTATCAAAGACAATGTACCTTCCGTTAGTTTCAGGACATGGTTTGAACCCATTATACCGGTAAAGCTCAAAGATAACATATTGACCATACAGGTACCCAGCCCTTTTTTCTATGAATACCTTGAGGAACAATATATTGATCTATTGAAGAAGATCCTTAGAAAAGAACTGGGCCAGGATGCCAAGCTGGAATACAACGTGGTTATTGAGAATAATGCGTTTTCAAGTCAACCCTATACAGTACGCTTTCCCACGCGCAGTAAAACTGATCTGAAGAATAAGCCCCTTGCTGTGCCCATGGATAAGGATGAAATATCCGTACGGAATCCGTTTATTATACCGGGATTAAAAAAACTGCACGTTGACCCTCAGTTGAATCCTGAATATTCTTTTGCAAATTTTGTAGAAGGTAACTGTAACCGTCTGGCCCGTTCGGCAGGTTATGCTGTCAGCCAGAAACCCGGGAAAACAGCTTTCAATCCTCTTTTTGTATATGGGGATTCGGGGCTGGGAAAAACCCATCTCGCCCAGGCCATTGGGATCGAGGTAAAGGAGAAGTTCCCGGAACTGACGGTACTCTATGTAACGGCCAATCGTTTTCAGACACAGTTTATCGAATCCATCCGGAACAATACGAGAAATGACTTTCTTCATTTCTACCAGATGATCGATGTGCTTATTGTGGATGATGTCCATGAATTTGCCGGCAAAGAAAAGACCCAGGACATTTTTTTCCACGTCTTCAATCATTTGCATCAAAGCGGGAAACAACTGATTCTGACATCTGACAAGGCACCTGTAGAGTTGCAGGGACTGGAGCAACGGCTGTTGTCGCGTTTTAAATGGGGCCTGTCAACAGACCTTCAGTCACCCGAATTTGAAACCAGGATGGCCATTCTTAAAAAGAAAGTTTATAATGACGGTATCGAAATGAGCGATGAGATACTGGAATATATCGCAACTTACATCTCCACCAATATCCGGGAGTTGGAAGGAGCTCTGATCTCTTTGCTGGCCCAGTCAACACTGAATAAGAAAGAGATCACCCTGGATTTGGCACGCAAAATGATCGACAAGCTTATCAAAAACACACATAAGGAACTTTCCATCGATTACATCCAGAAGGTGGTATGTGATTATTTTGGGATTCCTATTGATCTGGTACTGTCCAAAACCCGTAAACGGGAAATTGTGCAGGCCCGTCAGGTGGCCATGTTCTTCTCAAAAAGCCTCACCAAATCGTCCCTCACTACCATCGGTTCACGAATCGGAGGGAAAGACCATGCCACCGTTCTCCATGCCTGCAAAACCGTAAATAACCTGATTGAAACGGATAAGCAATTCAGACTGCAGATTGAAGAAATAGAAAAAAAGCTTAAGACCTGACTTTTATCCGACCGTTTTATCTTTCATAATCAAATCTTTCCTTTATTTTTGCAGAGAATTAAGGCGGCTTTTTATTCGCTTTTTCCAAAACCTATCCTGAGAGATCGTGGAATATTGGATATTTTTTGCACTTGAAGGCTTAGTATTGATAATAAGTAAAAACAGATTGTATTTGAAGTAGATATATAATGAAGTATTTCCTGCTTACATTGGGTTGTCAGATGAATAAATCAGACAGCGAGAGGATTATCACGGTACTGGAAAACATGGGGTATCATCCTGGCAGCGAAGAAGAAGCTGATCTGATCGGTGTGGTTGCCTGTTCGGTACGTCAGAAAGCCATAGACAAGGTATATACCAAAATTTACAGATGGAACCGGATAAAATCAAGCCGGAACCTGGTCACCTTTTTAACCGGCTGTGTGCTCCCGGCAGATAAAAAGAAATTCAACAAACTATTTGATTTAATTTTTACCACCAATGAGCTACCGGGTCTGCCCGATATGCTCCGACAATACGGTGTCGTCACCTCTTTTACCACCTCCCCCCGGACTGGCAGTACGAAGCATTATCATCATGAGGCTTTCCCTCCCCTGACAGAGATTGCCCGTGATAAACAAACCCCTGGAAACAGGCAGGACGGACGAACCATTATGGATCGTTTATGGGAAATCCACCCCACCTATCACTCCGAATTCGAAGCTTTTGTTCCCATACAGAACGGTTGTGACAAATTCTGTACTTTTTGTGCTGTGCCCTACACCCGCGGTCGTGAAGTATCCAGGGCTTCCGGCGAAATTCTGGATGAGGTACGCACGCTTATGCAGCAAGGGTACAAATCGATCACCCTGCTGGGGCAAAATGTCAATTCTTATGGGAAAGACAAGCCGGACACAGAGCTTTCCTTTGCCGGATTGCTGGAAGAAATTGGCAAGCTTGGAGAACTATATGGAAATAAGTGCTGGGTCTATTTTACATCTCCGCATCCGCGGGATATGAAACCGGAAGTAATAGATGTTGTCAGCCGGTATCGTTGCCTGGCCAAACAGATCCACCTGCCACTCCAGTCGGGGGATAACGATATATTAAGGAGAATGAACCGGAAGCACACGGTAGAAGATTATTATGGGATCGTAGAGTATATTCGACAAAAGCTCCCGTCAGCTACGCTTTTCACCGACATTATCGTCGGGTTTCCCGGAGAAACGGACAAACAGTTTGAGAATACCAGGAAAGCCCTGACAACTGTACAATTCAATATGGCTTACATAGCAGTTTATTCTCCACGGCCGGGCACCGTAAGTGCCCGCTGGATGGATAACATCCCCATGTCTGTAAAAAAAGAACGTTTACATACACTGACCGGTGATTTGGAAATAAACGCTTTACGGTGGAACAAAGAAGTACTGGAACAGGAAGTTACAATCCTTGTTACAGGAAAAGACAGAAAGGCAGAATATCTGTCAGGACATACAGAAGGAAGGATCAACGTACGTTTTCATTCACCTGATATGTCTTTGATCGGGCAGTTTGTCAGGGTCCGGATTACATCCGTCACCCCTTTTTCAATAGAAGGTAAACTTATTGAGGCAAAGGAAAAAGTATGGACAAACCCCTTAAAATAGCTTTTAAGACACTGGGATGCCGGTTGAATCAGTACGAAACGGATGCATTGGTCTCCGCATTCCGCCACAAGGGATATGATGTGGTTCCGTTCAATCAGCCCGCGGATGTATATGTAGTGAATACCTGTACGGTTACAAACCAGAGCGATCATAAATCCAGAAATATGATCAGTCAGGCTATCCGGCGAACCGGAAATTCTGTTGTGATCGCTGCGGGATGCATGGTTAACCATTACAAAAAAATTCTGGAGCAACAGCCCGGAATAACCTATGCTGTGCAGAACGACAGGAAAAGTTCTATCACAGACCTGGTAGAGGCCCATTTTAAAGGAGAGATCACCTCTCCGGATCTCTTTCCGGAAGATAAGTTCCACTTCCCGGTAACAGACAAATCTTTCCATACCCGAAGCCTGATCAAGATACAGGATGGCTGTGACAATTACTGCTCCTATTGTATCATACCGAAAGTACGCGGCAGGGCTGTGAGCCGGCCTGTCAGGGAAATCCTTGAAAACATACGCCGGGTAACCAACGCAGGTTTTAAAGAAGTCGTTCTGACCGGCGTAAATATCGGACGGTATCAGTATGAAAACGATAACTTTGAAGACCTGGTTGAAAAGATTACCGGTCTGCCTGGAGATTTCCGCTTGCGTATTTCTTCCATTGAACCGGAAGGCTTCGGGGAAAAGCTGTTTGATCTCTTTGCACATCCTAAACTTACCCCCCACTTGCATCTTTGCCTGCAATCAGGATCAGACA
>JAGGWN010000100.1 GCA_021157415.1 Bacteroidales bacterium
GAATGCGGGATTACCAGGCAAGAAGAGATACGTATAGCAGATAAAAAAAAAGTTACACCCATGGATTCCGCAGATATGTATTGAGTTTGCTCAACTATATGACGGTTAAGGATGTATCCAGGGCATTCATAAATATTTTTTGGACTTTTTTTGGAATTGTTAAAAAATAAGTGTAAACTTGTCATTAATTAATAAGTGTATATATGACGCTATAAGTATATTAATCTAAAAACCATTGCCTATGAAACAATCCGATGTAATATTAGTACCCTAAGTAATATTAGTATCCTAATAGGAATGTCTTAAATGTGATTATGTTAGCTCTATTTTTTATGTATCATTTATGGAAAAATTGTTTTTCTTATTAATTCTACTTTGACAGATTAAAAAAAGAGTGAAAAAGATTACGAAAATGCCTTGAAAATTAGTATCTTCAAGGCATAATCGAAAAACATATTTATCGTTCTTCGCAATGTTTAACACAACGTAAAAATAACAAAAATTATGGAAAAACACTAGCTGCTTCTCTGAAGCGGCTGGATAGTTATATGTCTGATTATGAGGAGTATTTCAAAAACAGAACGAAAAAGTTCTTTGACAAAGCAGAAAAATATACGAAAGGGATCTTCCTGAGTGAACGACGGAATATAGAAAGAATCTGCGAGCAACAAGGAGATGTGGATTATTATCAGATGCAGCATTTTATATCGGATTCCCGATGGGATGCAAGGGGAGTAATGGATAAAGCAGCTCTTAGGACAAGTCAGATGTTACCCAAAAGGGAAATAACAGGCCTTCTTATTGACGAGACAGGGATAGAAAAGAAAGGAGAGAAAAGTGTTGGAGTAGGATGGCAATATTGCGGGAATGTTGGGAAAACAGCCAATAGTCAGGTAACAGTTGTAGGGAGTTTGAGTAATGGAGATTTTTCTTCGTTGGTAGATGCCAGATTATATCTTCCGAAGGACTGGACAGAAAACAAGGATCGGTGTGAAGAGGCAGGCATACCGGAAAAGGAAACCGGATTAAAGACAAAGCCGGAGTTAGCCTATGAGATCATAAGACATCAACATGAGCTTGGGGTTAAATTTGATTTTGTCGGAGGAGACGGATTATATGGGAATGATATTGAACTGGCCAATAAGATAGAAGGATTGGGGTATTTGTATATGATGGATATCCATAAGGATCAGGTCGTATATCTGGAGGAACCGGATTTAAAGATACCGGAAAAGAAAGGAATACGAGGGAGAAAACCATTTCTACCGAAACCGGACAAAGAAAGTATTCGGGTAGATAACTATCAGAAACACTTATCCCCCCGATCAATGGGTAGAGATAAAGATACGTACTACGGCAAAAGGGTATCTGAAAGCAAAGTTTTATTTTGTCCGGGTTTTCATCTGGAACAAGGCTCGGGGAAGGATTGAAAAACGACTCTTGGTAATCAGGAAACACAGGACTAAAAAGTGAGTTGAACTAAAATATTCATTCACCAATGCCAGCTTGGAACAATATGAAAAAAAGGCAATAGCTTATATGCAGGCCCAACGGTTTTTTGTGGAACACAGCATAAAGGAAAGCAAACAGGTATTGGGGTTGTCTCAATTTCAGACAAGAAAGTGGCAGGCATGGCAACATCAGGTGGCATTGAATTTAATGATTGCATGTTTCGTTCTGGAAGAAAAATTATTCTGTTTTGATGATTTGCCACTATTATCTGCCTGGGACATAAAAGAATGGATTTGTTATAAGTTATACAAACATGTAACCGATGAGGATATGATTGAGAGAATGTATATTAGGCATTTATTGAGACAAATGGATATCAATAGAGCATACTCAAAAGAAAAATATTTAATGTGTCAAAGTAGAAATAACTATGAAAAACTTATTAAGAACAAGTCTTTTTCTTGTTGCTGTATCGTTTTTGTTGAGTCAATGTTCTAAAATTATTAAACCAGCAAGGATAACTGAAAATTTTGATCAGGGGTGGGATTTTCATCGTGGGGATATTGATAGTGCCCAAAGCATGACTTTTGATGATTCGTATTGGCGTAAGTTAAACCTTCCACATGACTGGAGCATTGAAAATCTGCCGGGTAGGGACACACCGTTTGATTCAAATGCCGTGGGCGAAATAAATACGGGATATCTTACAGGAGGAACATCCTGGTATCGAAAAACTTTTACTGTTCCTACTGATCTAAAAGGGAAACATTTTTTTCTTGAATTCGAGGGAGTTTATATGAATGCTGATGTGTGGCTGAATGGGAGGCATCTTGGCTATCATCCTTACGGATATACTTCTTTCGGATATGACATCTCTAAATTTCTGAAATACGGAGAGAAAAATCTTCTTGCCGTGCGGGTAAGGAACGAAGGAAAAAACAGCCGGTGGTATTCAGGCTCCGGTATATACCGGCACGTCTGGATGATCATAACCGGACCCGTACATATAACTCACTGGGGTACGTATATTACTACGCCCGATATTACTGAATCCTTTGCTAAAGTACGGATTAAAAACCAAATAGTTAATGAAACCGATAAGCCTGCAAGCATCTCGGTAATAACACGTATCCTGGATAATCGCAACAATGAAGTGGCTCGAGGAACGACAAAGGATATCATCAGGAATAGTCAGTCAGAAGTGGTAGAGGATATCCGTATTCCATCACCTGTACTATGGTCACCGGAATCCCCTTTTTTATACCGTGCCGTAACCACCGTGATCTCAGGCAAAGGATATGTACTTGACAGTGTAGAAACAAAGTTTGGCATTCGTACACTGACCTTTAATGTCAAACAGGGCTTTTTGCTAAATGGGAAACCGACCTTACTGAAAGGCGGATGTATGCATCATGACAACGGGCCTTTGGGTGCTGCCGCCTATGACCGCGCAGAGGTACGCCGTGTTGAACTGATGAAAGCCAGTGGCTTCAATGCGGTACGCTGTGCCCACAATCCTCCGTCCCGTGCATTCCTAAATGCCTGTGACAGCCTCGGTATGCTGGTTATCGACGAAGCATTTGATTGCTGGGAAATAGGTAAAAACCCACAAGATTATCATCTTTATTTCGATAATTGGTGGCAGAGGGATATTGAAAGCATGGTCGTGCGCGACCGCAATCATCCCTCCATTATTTTATGGAGCATTGGAAACGAAATCCCGGAACGGGGGAAGCCGGAAGGAGTAAGACTGGCGAGGACACTGGGAGATTATGTACGTTCACTGGATCCTACGCGACCGGTTACTTCTGCTGTTAACGGCTTACAGGAAGATAAAGACCCGTTCTTCGCTGCCCTGGATGTCTGCGGATATAATTACGCCAAAGATCACTATGTAAAAGATCATCAGCGTGTGCCGCACCGGATTATGGTCGCCACCGAGTCGTTTCCGCTGGAAGCTTTTGATTACTGGATGGGCGTTCTTGATCATCCCTGGGTCGTCGGAGATTTTGTCTGGACAGGTTATGATTATCTGGGAGAAGCCAGTATCGGATGGTTGGGGTATCCTCACAAAGGAACCTTTTATCCCTGGAATCATGCTTTCTGTGGGGATATTGATATCTGTGGATGGAAGAGGCCTCAATCATATTACCGGGATGCAATATGGAAAAAAGATCAGATCTCCCTATTTGTAACACCCCCGAAACCCTCCTTTCCCATCAATCCTGACAAATCCGCCTGGAGCAAATGGAACTGGGACGATGTTGTATCAGACTGGAATTGGAAAGGATTTGATAATAAGCCTTTTAAAGTTACCGTTTATTCTTCCTGTGAGGAAGCAGAACTTTTCCTGAACGGAAGGTCGCTTGGCAGAAAACCTACCAACCGCACCACACGGTTTGTAGCTGTCTGGGAAGTCCCCTATCAATCAGGAACACTTACAGCCATTGGCTATAACAAAAAGGAAAAAGTAAACTCAGCACAATTGACTACTGCCGGTAAACCGGAAAAAATAAATCTTTCGTCGGACAGAAAGCAAATCAAAGCCAACGGAGAGGATTTAAGTTATATTACTGTTGAACTTACTGATAATAATGGAATTGTAAATCCAAAAGCTGACAATCTTGTCCGTTTTGCCATTGAAGGTCCGGGATTAATTATTGCTGTCGGAAATTCAAATCCGAGGAGTACTGAAAGCTTTCAGAACCCTAAACGCAAAGCTTATCAGGGTAAGTGTCTTGTTATTGTTAAATCTCTTAATAAACGCGGAAAAATCATTCTTAAAGCTTCCTCCGAAGGTTTAAAACCAGCAACAATTGCTATTGAAACTAAATAATCCCAAGTTTTATGAATTAAAAAATTCAACCAGGCGAATAAAAATAATGGGGAGGGAATTTCCTCCCCATTTAATAACTTTGGCTAAAAAAAAATTAAAAAAATTAAAAAGCCAAAGTACGAGGTCAGTATCCTGCCTCAATTGGACAAGGCTTGTGGCCTTGGCATACACAAAGATACAATAATTGGATTTATTTCAGACAATAAAGGAAGGAATCAAGTCATGAAAAAGTTCAAGACATTTACTTCTTCCTTGAAAGAGTTGGTTCAATGGATGTTAGACAATAACGTGAAGTATTGTTTAATGGAGAGTACCGGAGTTTATTGGATAACGCTCTATCATTTATTAACAGAAGCCGGTATATCGGTAATGGTAGCCAATCCAATGCACATCAAGCAGATTCCTAAAAGGAAAACTGACAAGAAGGATGCCCGTTGGTTATGTATGTTATTATTGAACGGACTTGTACGTCCAAGTTTCATACCAGAATCACAACAGTATGAGCTGCGGGAATATTGTCGAGCCCGTCAGCATTATATTTATCTAAGAAGCCAGCTTTTGAACAGGATCGTACGTATTCTGGAGAGGGCAAATATTAAAATACGAAGTGTAGTATCTAATATCAGGATCAAAAGTAGTATGGAGATCATAAGACTATTGGCAGAAGGGGAGCAGGACATAAACAAATATATTGCAAGTTGCAAAGGCCGGTTAAAAAAGAAAATAGCTGAAATGAGGGAGGCATTACAAGGGCAATTAACTAATGCTGATCGCGACATGCTGAAGTTTTTGTTAGGAGATATCGAGCATATTGAAGCTAACCTGAAGCTGTTGGAAGAAAAAATTGAAGAGATCGTAAGTAACCATTATGCTCAAGCTGTGGAGCTGTTGCAACACATAAGTGGAGTAGGGAAACAGTCAGCACAAGTGATTGTAAGTGAAATCGGCACCGAAATGAAGAAGTTCCCAACGGCAGACCATTTGACTTCCTGGACAGGACTTGCTCCGGGCAACCATGAAAGTGCAGGCAAACGTAAAAGTGTATCTACCAAAAAGAGAAACAAGTATCTGCGCACAGCAATGGTAGCAATAGCATGGGGTGCTGTAAGAACGAAAAACTCATACTGGGGGTGTTTGTTTGAACACCTGAAAAAGAGAATGAAACCACAGAAAGCTATAGTTGTTATTGCCAGAAGGCTATTAAAAGTGGTTTATAAAACGCTCAATGAAGGTATTATTTATGAAGAAGGGGGTGTCGAATTGTTTACAAAGATCCAACTCGAAAACAGGGCCCGGGCCCAAGCACGTTTCTTAAAAAAACAAATGCAACAAAAAATGTCCAATGAACAAAAGGACGACTTATTTTTAGAATCACAAAAATCTGGAACCCAAGTTGCCTGAATTATTTTTTTAGAAACCAGGCTTGCTATTTTATAGCGTAGAGGAAATTTATATTTTGATTTATTGTTCTTTTTACTTAACGATTTTAAAACAGAAACATATTATTTTTAGAGGAAATATTTGAAAGTAAAAAAGTATTCCTAAATTTAATTAATAAACAATCATTAAAAATTATGCTATGTTAAAATTCAAAATTATGAAGGGACACTTCAGAGTAATGTTGCTTCTGCCTTTTGTGCCATTTCTCTTTATGCAAGGATATTCCCAGACAAGAGGCATCAGTAAAAACAAAATTATTATTAATGCGGATATGGGAAGGAATATTATCAGTAAAGATATTTACGGACAATTCGCCGAAGATCTGGGACACTGTATTTATGGAGGGATATGGGTGGGGCCTGATTCCCCGATTCCCAATACGCGGGGGATTAGAAATGATGTACTTCAAGCGCTTCAGGCATTAAATATTCCGGTA
Source organism: Bacteroidales bacterium (assembly GCA_021157415.1). Lineage (GTDB taxonomy): Bacteria > Bacteroidota > Bacteroidia > Bacteroidales > VadinHA17 > DRPN01. The sequence goes on from JAGGWN010000100.1 coordinate 6,165, forward strand.
TTGAGATGGCCGGGAGGGTGTTTTGCTGATACCTATCACTGGAAGGATGGTATAGGAAAACCTTCAAAAAGGCCCTCAATCATCAATATAAATTGGGGTGGAGTTACCGAAGATAATAGCTTTGGAACACATGAATTTATGGATTTATGTACACAGTTGGGCTGCGATGCATATATTACGGGGAACCTGGGAAGCGGCACTGTCCGGGAAATGGCAGAATGGATCGAATATCTAACGTCGGATGCCAAAAGTCCCATGACAGAGTTAAGAAAGAAAAACGGCCGTGAGCATCCGTGGAAAGTAAAATTCTGGGGTCTGGGTAATGAAAGCTGGGGCTGTGGGGGAAATATGACTCCCGAATACTATGCTGATGTCATGCGGCGCTATGCAACCTATTGTAAGAACTTTGGGGAAAATAAACTGGTTAAGATTGCCTCCGGCCCTTCTGATGAAGACTACAACTGGACTGAGACACTAATGAGAAATCCGAAAAACAGATGGATGATGCAGGGTCTTTCGCTGCATTACTATACACTTATGGATGACTGGGGCCATAAAGGGTCGGCAACGGATTTCGGTGAAAAAGAATGGTTCAAAACACTAAAAGCCACCCTGAAAATGAATGAAATTATTTCACGCCATTCAACCATTATGGATAAATATGACCCTGAAAAAAGAATCGGCCTGTACGTGGATGAATGGGGTGATTGGTTTAATGTTGAGCCGGGAACTAATCCAGGCTTTTTATATCAGCAAAACACACTTCGTGATGCAGTAGTGGCTGCCATCAATCTGAATATCTTCAATAATCATTGTGACCGTGTTAAAATGGCTAATATTGCACAGATGGTGAATGTACTGCAGGCTATGATCCTTACCAAAGGAGATCAAATGGTGCGAACTCCTAGCTATTATGTATATAAAATGTATAAAGTCCATCAGAACGCAACTTTACTTCCTTTGCATATTACATGTGAAAATTATTCATACGGAAATGAAAAAGTTCCTTCTATCAGTGCCTCTGCCTCCATGGATAGTACCGGGATGATACATATCTCAATTGTAAATCTAAATCCAAACAAAGCAGTTGATGTAATTTGTGAAATACGTGGATTAAGAATTTCAGATGTAAATGGTGAAATACTGACTTCTGAAAACATAAATGACTTCAACCATCTTGGACAGGAAGAGAAAGTGCTGCCGCGAAAGTTTAATGAAGCAACCTTAAAGGAAGGGGTTTTACATATTATGGTTCCGTCCAAATCAGTGATTATGCTACAACTGAAGAAACGTTCCTAAGTAACTGCCCACAAAAAATGAACTTACGCTATACGGCAAAAGGCACACCGGTTGGTTATTATTACTTTGCAAGGGTATAATATTTGAAACAAAATTTTAAAATATTTTTTCAAATTGGATATTTGGTGTATATTTGACACTTTAAATAACCTTATTATTGTATTGTTAAAAGATGTAAGAGATGGCAGCTTTTAATTATCTGGATTGGATTGCACTGGGTATTTTCCTGTTGGGGCTGGTAGGAATAATTGTCTGGGTAAGCCGGATGAAAGAAAATACTTCGGCGGATTATTTTCTGGCCGGGAGGGGTGCTACCTGGCTGGTTATCGGAGCATCCATTTTTGCTTCAAACATTGGTTCGGAGCATCTCGTCGGGTTGGCAGGTGCCGGGGCTTCCAGCGGGATGGCCATGGCTCCCTGGGAAATGCAGGGCTGGATTATCCTTATTCTGGGTTGGCTGTTTGTACCTTTTTACGCCCGCAGCAAAGTATTTACCATGCCGGAGTTTCTGGAGCGCCGGTTCAATCCCGAATCCAGGACCCTTTTATCCCTCATGTCTTTGGTAAGCTATGTACTTACCAAAGTAGCCGTAACCGTTTACGCCGGCGGCATTGTGTTTAAACAAATACTCGGGATTGAATCCATGTGGGGCATTGATTTTTTCTGGATTGCAGCGGTAGGACTGGTAATACTGACCGGTCTCTATACTATTATTGGCGGAATGAAAGCGATATTATATACGTCGGTTCTGCAGACACCTGTTTTATTATTAGGCTCGATTGTAATTTTGATTATCGGATTATCAAAACTGGGGGGATGGGGTGAGTTAATGTCGATTGCCCATAGTCATACTACGCCGTACGGAGACACAATGGCCAGTCTGATCCGCTCAACCAAAGACCCTGAGTTTCCGTGGACAGGGGTGATTCTGGGTTCTGCTATCATTGGTTTCTGGTACTGGTGTACGGATCAGTATATTGTTCAGCGGGTACTTTCCGGACGTGATCAGACACAATCACGCCGCGGAGCTATTTTCGGAGCTTATCTTAAATTAACTCCCGTATTTTTTTTCCTTATTCCCGGTATGATTGCTTTTGGCCTGAATGAAAAAGGGATCATCCATCTTACCAGTGCGGATGCAGCCTTTCCTACACTGGTTTCTACTTTGCTGCCATATGGTGTTAAAGGCATTGTTGTCGGCGGATTATTGGCGGCCTTAATGAGTTCCCTGGCATCACTATTTAACTCTTCGGCTACTTTATTTACCGTCGATTTTTATAAAAAATTCAAGCCCCGGTCCAGTGAAAAACATCTGGTCTTTGTGGGCCGGGTCGCCACAGCAGTCATTGTTGTCCTGGGAATATTGTGGATTCCCGTTATGAAAAGCCTGGGGCAGTTTCTTTATCAATATCTACAGGATGTTCAGTCTCTTTTGGCTCCGGGAATTGCAGCTGTGTTTCTGATGGGGATTTTCTGGAAGAAAGCCACTCCGGCGGCAGGTTTCTGGGGATTGGTGACAGGGTTTACACTCGGCATGTTCCGGCTCGCCCTTGAAATTTTCCAGGGAAGCATCAATCATGAAAGTTATATATATCATACTTTTGTCGCACCTAACTGGCTACATTATAGTATTGCCCTCTTCTTTTTCTCTATGCTGATCATTGTAGCGGTTAGTCTCTTTACCAAAAAACCAACGGCACAAAATCTTGCGGGCTACACATATGGATCGGCTACCCATGCCCAGATTGCAGAAACTCGTGCCAGTTGGAATAAATGGGATGTCATCCATTCGGCCATTATCATCGGGGTGATTGTTCTCTTTTATATTTATTTCTGGAAATAAACCATTATTTGAGTTGTCCTGTCATTCTTTGTTCAATAAATTCTCCCAGAAGTAAATATTTCTCAAATAATCTGGTATATTTTATGACATGTTCCTTAATTGGGTTGTATTCTCTTTCAAAGCCGCTACCCATCGCTTCCTGGGCTTCTTCAAAAGTTGTGTATATACCAGCAACTACTGCTGCGGCCATGGCTGACCCCAGGGCTACCGTTTGTTTTGAACAGGCTACTTTAATGGGGATATTCATTACATCAGCCAATATCTGCATGACGAAAGGCGATTTTTTGGCAACACCCCCCAGGGCGATGACCCCTTCAATCTCTATCCCATTTTCAACAAAACGATCCGCTATCTTTTTCGACCCGAAAGCGGTAGCTTCTACCAACACACGAAAAATACGTGGAGCATCTGTTCCCAAAGTTAAGCCAGTCAAAGCTCCCTTCAGATTCTGATTGGCATCGGGTGTCCGCCGTCCGTTTAACCAATCCAGCGCCAGTACCCCTGAAATCTCTATGGGGATTTCTTCAGCTTCTGTTGTTAGTGCAGGAATCATTGCTTCTGAGATCTCTTCCTTCAACCCTTCTAATGCCTCCGTGTTTATCTGTCCGGCAGGTTGCATCAGCTTATTTACCGGCCATAGTAACAGGTTCCTGAACCATGCATAAACATCTCCAAAAGCAGACTGTCCCGCTTCCAGACCCAACATTCCGGGAATAATCGAACCATCTACCTGCCCGCTGATTCCTTTCACCAGTTCATCTCCGTATCTATCCATGGACGCTACCATCATATCACAAGTAGAAGTACCTATCACTTTACTGAGATAGCCCGGTTTTATTTCTCCGCCAACCGCTCCCAGATGGGCATCAAAAGCTCCTACCCCAACAAGGGTACCGGTTGTTAATCCTAAACGCTGAGCCCATTCCTCTGACAACCTGCCAGCAGCCTTATCACTGGTATAGGTCTGCCTATATAACCGCTCACGCAAACCTTTCAGTAACGGATCAACCCGTACCAGGAAGGCTTCCTTTGGCAACCCTCCAAAGGTCTCATGCCACATGGCCTTATGCCCGGCCGCACAACGGCTTCTTTTCAGCGAGAGGGGATCGGTATTTCCTGTCAGTAAAGCCGGCATCCAGTCACAATGTTCTACCCAGGAAAAGGCTTTTTCACGAATCGCCTTATCCTCTCTCAGGATATGCAGAATCTTTGCCCAGAACCATTCGGAGGAATAGACACCCCCTTCATACCTTGTATAATCTTCACCTTCCCATGTATGAGCGAGATGATTGATCTCCCCTGCCTCTTTTACTGCCGTATGATCTTTCCATAACACAAACATGGCATTCGGATGATCCTTAAAACTTTCCGTTAGCGAAAGCGGAATCCCCTCTCGGTTTACCGCAACCGGTGTTGACCCGGTCGTGTCGATCGTTATTCCTACCACTTCTTCCGGCTTCACATCCCGGGCTTCTCTCAGGACTTCTTTTACCGTATGCTCCAGCCCTTCAATATAATCCAAAGGGTGTTGACGATACTGATTCATAGCCGGGTCACAATACAATCCTTTTTTCCACCGGGGATATTCAAAAACCGCTGAGCCTAATTCATGACCATCAGCAGTGTCTATTAAAACCGAACGAACCGAATCGGTTCCGTAATCTATGCCAAATACAAGTTTTTTCTTCATTCGCTAAAATTTTTTCGTCTTTAAAAGATTTATAAAAAATATTTATTTCTGACCATAATAGGCATCCGGACCATGTTTTCTGTAAAAATGCTTATCCAGGATATGGGGTGGCAATGCCACATCAGGGGATAAAGACAAAGTATAATAAGCCATTTTTGATATCTCCTCAAGAATAACAGCATGCTGCATGGCTTGTTCCGGATGAATACCCCAGGTAAAGGGACCATGATTATTTATCAATACCCCGGGAATCTCTTGTGTATCCTTCCCGCGAAAAGTCTCAACAATGACATGACCCGTATTTTCTTCATAATCATGTCCGGCTTCCTCTTCTGTGAGGGATCGTGTACAAGGGACAGCCCCATGAAAATAATCAGCATGGGTTGTTCCCAGGGCAGGAACTCCCCTCCCCGACTGAGCCCATATCGTAGCCCAGGTTGAATGTGTATGGACAACCCCTCCAATATTTTCAAATGCCTTATAAAGAACCAAATGGGTTGCCAAATCCGAAGAGGGCCGCAAGGATCCCTCCACAATCTTTCCGTTCACGTCCACCACCACCATCTGATCAGCTTTCATCTGCTCATAAGGAACTCCACTCGGTTTGATTACCACCAGACCTCTTTTCCTGTCTATCCCACTGGCATTCCCCCAGGTAAAAATCACGAGACCATACCTGACCAAGGCAATATTAACATCATATACCCGCTGTTTTAATTCTTTCAACATAATGAATGAAAATTTTTTTGTTTTAAAAGAGTAAAAATAACACTTATATCAATAAGATCAAAAACAATTGTTTTGCAACATATATCTTCACCCGTCATCTGTGAATATTTTTGTAGGGATCAGAAAAAAAGAGGGTTCCTTTTCATCAGCAAATTCCTTTTTGTAAAATAAATTTTTATTATAAACTGTTATAAAATTAATTTAAAAAAATAGCCATTTTTTTTGAAAACTATGCAGATA
>JAGGWN010000107.1 GCA_021157415.1 Bacteroidales bacterium
CTGGGACCGTGGTTTGGGTTATCCTATCGAAAGACCTAAGTCGGTTACCACCGCCATGCTCGAAGAGGTGGCAGGGATCAAGTAAGAAGAAGCTTGAAGCGCAAAAAAGAAAGCCGGAGAAATCCGGTTTTCTTTTTTTTGAAAGGTTGAAGGGTTGAAAAGTGGCTCGGAGCGCAGGGAGGGAAAACCTGTCAGCGTCCCTGGGGACCTGACAGCGTTGCGGGAAGGGGCCGAAAGCAAAAGTAAAAAGGCAAAAGGCTAAAGGAGGAACGAATTAAAGAACAAGGATTAACGATTTACGATTTAAGAAGGAGCAATTCGTTTGCGATTTGAATATTGTGATTTGGAATTTATTTGTGATTTGGAGTTTGTATATTGGAATTTATCATTCTGCCCCTGACGGGGCGTGGATGGGGGGGTATCCTGTAATAAACAGGCAATCCCATCAAAATCCCCCCCGACCTTCAAATGTCCGGACAAAAAAAATCCGCAGAGCAAATCTGCGGATTTTTTTGTGGTATCGAATCGGGGTTTATTACTCTGATTCTTCCTTTACGGCGGCCTGTGCTGCAGCCAGTCGTGCAATAGGCACCCTGTAAGGAGAACAGCTTACATAGTTCATCCCCACGCGGTGGCAGAATTCCACGGAAGAAGGCTCTCCTCCATGTTCGCCACAGATTCCGACTTTCAGGTTTGGACGTGTAGTTCTTCCTTTTTTGATGCCGATTTCGATCAGTTGGCCGATACCTTCCTGGTCCAGTACCTGGAAAGGGTCATTTTTCAGGATGCCTTTTTCAAGGTAAACAGGCAGGAATTTTCCGGCATCGTCGCGGGAATACCCGAATCCCATTTGTGTCAGGTCATTGGTTCCGAAGGAGAAGAATTCAGCCGACTGTGCAATCTGGTCGGCGACCAGGGCAGCACGTGGGATTTCTATCATGGTGCCTACCATATAGTCGATTTTTTCGCCTCTTTCTTCGAACACCTTCTCAGCAGTAGTTCTGATGATTTCTTCCTGCATTTTCATTTCGGCGAGTGTTCCTGTCAAAGGGACCATAATCTCCGGTTTTGTGTTGATGTCTTTGGCTTTCAGGTTGAGAGCAGCCTCTATGATAGCTCTTGCCTGCATTTCTGTGATCTCGGGATAGGTGTTCCCGAGGCGGCAGCCCCGGTGTCCCAGCATGGGGTTGAACTCTCTCAAGGATTCAACTTTTTCCCTGATTTTTTCCAGGCTGACCCCCATTTCTTTGGCCATCTCTTTCTGGTTTTCTTCTTCATGCGGCACAAACTCATGCAGTGGCGGATCGAGCAGTCGTACGGTAACCGGCAGATCGTGCATTACCTCAAAGATCCCTTCGAAGTCACTCCGTTGTATGGGGAGCAGTTTCTCCAGGGCTTTTCTGCGTCCTGCTTCATCGTCGGCCAGGATCATCTCCCGCATGGCTACAATCCGGTCGCCTTCGAAGAACATATGTTCGGTACGGGTAAGGCCGATCCCACGGGCTCCGAAATTGCGGGCGACTTCAGAATCATGGGGAGTGTCAGCGTTGGTGCGTACCTCCATACGGCTGTGTTTGTCCGCGAGGTTCATGAGTTCACCGAAATCACCGCTAAGCTTGGGCTCGATGGTATCTGTTTTTCCTTCATATACTTCACCGGTAGTGCCGTTCAGGGAGATCCAGTCGCCTTCTTTCCAGATTTTGTCACCGGCTTTCATCACACGTTGTTTGTAATCGATCTGTATGCTACCGGCACCGGAGACACAGCATTTTCCCATACCCCGGGCTACCACAGCTGCGTGAGAGGTCATGCCTCCGCGGGCGGTCAGGATGCCCTGTGCTACATGCATGCCCCGCAGGTCTTCCGGGGAGGTTTCTATCCTGACCAGGACCACATCTTCCCCTTTTTCTGCCCATTCCTCGGCTTCGTCGGCGAAGAAGACAATCCGTCCGGTGGCGGCACCTGGCGATGCGGGAAGTCCCTTGGTGATAACATTGGCTTTGCTGATGGCATTTTGGTCAAATACAGGGTGCAACAGTTCATCCAGCTTATTGGGCTCTACACGGAGCAGGGCTGTTTTTTCATCGATCATTCCTTCGCGCAGCATATCCATGGCGATTTTTACCATGGCTTGTCCGGTACGTTTGCCGTTACGTGTTTGCAGCAACCACAGTTTCCCTTCCTGGATGGTGAATTCCATATCCTGCATGTCTTTGGCATGTCTTTCCAGTTTATCCTGGATTTCATATAGTTCCTTATAGATCTCAGGCATGGTTTCTTCCAGTGAAGGATACTGTGTGCGTCTTTCTTCTTCAGAAATACCGGCTAGTTTGGCCCAACGAATCGATCCTTCTTTGGTAATCTGCTGCGGGGTACGGATACCGGCCACCACATCCTCACCTTGGGCATTGATCAGATATTCTCCGTTAAATATTTTTTCTCCGGTGGCTGCGTCACGAGTGAAAGCCACCCCGGTGGCAGAGTTATTGCCCATGTTTCCGAACACCATAGCCTGCACATTGACGGCGGTACCCCATTCATCGGGTATCTTGTTCAGTTTCCGGTAGTAAATGGCACGTTCGTTGTTCCAGCTGTCGAAGACAGCCATAATGGCTCCCCAAAGCTGTTCCCAGGGGTCATCCGGGAAAGACTTTCCGGTTTGTTTTTTTACGGCCTCTTTAAATTTTGTAACGAGCTCTTTCAGATCTTCCACTTCCAGTTCAGTATCCAGATCAACTCCCTTCTTTTCCTTCACCTCATCAATGATCTCTTCAAAAGGATCAATCTCCTCTTTGGAAGTGGGTTTCATTCCCAGAACTACATCGCCGTACATTTGTACGAAGCGGCGGTAGGAGTCCCAGGCAAAACGTTCGTTACCGGTTTTTTTGGTCAGTCCC
>JAGGWN010000037.1 GCA_021157415.1 Bacteroidales bacterium
GTTCATCCAGGGCTTCAAAGCGTTTAAACCACACATAGGCTTTGTCCTCGTCGGCATACTGACCGGTAATACTGTAATTTTCCTTCAGGATCCTGAACTGTTCGGATTTTAGCTTATTGCCGGAGTCCTGGTTCCGGATGATATCCCTCACATGGTTCTCCTCCCAATCGATGTACATACGTCCCAGCAGACGCATGCCGGAAAGGTTAAGCACATAGACCTTCACATCCTGGTCATAGGGTTTCAGATCGATGATATCCCGTGCAATGGTGTCGGACAGGTCCAGGTAACGACAGGATGCTACACGCAGATCGAAATAGTGATCCAGATGGCACGATTGCAACGACAACAAGTCGAACTGTCCACCCAGAAAAGAAACATTTCCTTTCCCGAAACTGGTTTTCTCAAAAAACAACTCAGCACCGGCATAGTTAACCCACTCAAAGCTGACCATTCCTTTTCCCATGTCGGCCCGTTTGAAGCTAAACCGGCCCGCAGGCAGTTCGCTGCCTTCAAACATTATGTCTCCTTCCCCGAAAAGCGAACGGTTGAAGTTCACCCGTCCTTCGTTAAACTCCACCGCCCGGAAATCGACCCGAGAATCTCCGAATTCCACCCGCTCGAAGCTAATGTTTCCTTTTCCGAACTTGGCATAGTGAAAATCCACCTTCCCTCCGGTAACGCGGGCAATCTTAAAACTCACATTCCCCTCTCCGAAAACAGCATTGATAAAAGACACCTCCCCCGAATAAAATTCCGTATTGTTAAAGCTCACCTCCCCGGGACCGAAATCGCAATACTGAAAATCCTTTTTACCGTCCCGGAAAACAGAGTTTTTAAATCCTTTGATCCCGGCACCGAAAACCGCATTGCCGAAATCCACATTGCCGTTACGGAACAGCACATTGTTGAACACCGGGTTCCCGTCTCCGAAACGGGCTGAACCGAAAGAAACCGGTCCGCCGGTAAAATGTGAAAATTCAAAGTCTGTATTGCCGTCGGAAAATTCGGCAAACGAAAAGTCCGTGATCATACGGGATTCGAAAAAAGCATTCCGGGCCGTAATGCCGGGGATCTTAACATATTCTTTCTTTTCCATTTTCCGGGCGTTCCGGTAGGCTGCCAGCGAGAAATCCCGGACATAGCACTGGTTCATATTGAGAGGTTTCCCTGCCTCTATCTGCCTGTACCAATCACTAATCTCCCGGTATCCGAAGATCTCCACCCCCAGCATCTCCCCTTTCTCGCCCAAGAGCGTGATGAGGGCTGTTTTGGGATGCACCACTCCTTCGTCAGTGGTAAACTTCAGGTTCTTAATTTCTATCTTGTATTGAAAATAGTCGAAACGCATGCCGGGAAGTTTGACAGGTTGTCCTCAAAAATAAAGAAAAAAATTAATTCTCGGCATTCCTGTCCCTCTGACATATTGCATTGTATGGGCAATGGGTACAAAAATCGACATGGGGGGTCTGGTCAAAAGGCACTTGCGGGTCGAACAACTCTGTCAGCAAGCTGTTTAGTTGATCTTCAAAGCCCAACATCTCTTCCCTGTCCGGCACAAAAGTAACTTTCTGCCTTGCCGGCCCCATGCGTAACCCCTGCCGCACATCGCTTTTGAACATCTCCCGCACGAAGTACAACTCCGGCTGTACAGGCACCTCTCCGCCTGTAATCCAGACATACGTCAGTATCTGAAAAGCTGCAGCATTGCGGTTCTTATCTTCCGGGTCAAACAACTGCCCGATACATTCAAAATCCGTTTTTTTCTGACCTGTTTTATAATCCACCAGACGTATCCTGCCATGGGACTCATCCCTGCGGTCTATCTTCCCTCCCAATCGCACCGGTATCCTCCGGCCGTTCATCATAATCTCCCGTTCACGGGTCACTTTCTCTTCCAGTCCTTTCACAACAAACGGTACTACATATTGCCGGTCATACTCCAGGATTTTCCGGACATATTTCTCCAATGACGAGCGGATGATCATTTGCACCCCGTTTACCGTTCCTGCCGGCGGTGCCTCGTGCCCGTCATACAGCTCATCCCGGAAGCTCTCATCCACGGCTTTACGATACAGTTTCTTCTGCAGTATTTCATCCAGAGCCTCAACCGTTACTTCTTTTCCTTTCCAGGGGGTATAAACCTTTTCCATGGCTTTATGCAGCAGACTGCCGAAGAAGGCTGCATCCATATCTTCCTCCATCTCCTCCGGCTCGCTGATGCCTGCCACATATTTGAAATAAAACCGCAACCGGCACGTAAGATACGTATTCATCGCACTGGGTGATAGATAGTTATCCTCGCCAGACGTCAACACCTGCAGGCGTGACAAGACCGCATCATCCTTCCGCACGCTGAGTGCTCCGGTCACCCCCATTCCCGGACTAAAATAAAGGTTTGTGATCTCCGGTTTTTTTTGTGTCAGGTACAGCAGCTGGCTGATAAAACGGCTTTTCTCTCCTTTTTGTCCGGCATCCGATTCGGTATGCCATACCAACGCCACATGACGGGCCCGTTGTATCAATCGGTAGAAATAATAAGCATACACGGCATCCCTGTGTTCATAGGTAGGAAGGCCAAACCCTTTCCGCAACGAATGAGGGATATAAGAGGCCACTGCAGAAGGTTTAGGCAGGGTCCCTTCATTCACAGAGAGAACGATCACCCTGTCGAAGTCGAGAAGGCGGGTCTCCAACACCCCCATCACCTGTATACCGGTAAGAGGTTCCCCGTAAAAAGTAACGGTTGACTGCCCTGCCAGGTACAACAGCAGATTCAGATAGCCTGTCAGCGGCAGTTGCAGATCTTTCTCTTCCAGAAAATCATTCAGCCTGTTCACGAGCAGATAAAGCTGATAATACACCTCTATGTTCAGCCCGCCATCTTTCCGCTCTTCCTCCCCGGAAGAAAAAGACAGCACCTTATGAAGAACATCTAACAATACCTGACCGTATTGTATGGGATTTTCCGGTATTTCAAATACCCGTACCACTCCCTCTTCCGCCGATATTTCTTCGGAAGAAAGATAGATCTTGTTTTGCCTGATAAGATTTTCCTCCCATTCGTGCCAGCCGGTTTTTCTATGCGCCGCCAGCAGCGGGTTATGCAGAATATTCAGCACATCCTTATAGTAAAAGAGGGTTTTTCCATCTTTATCTTCCGTCTTATTTTTCAGCATGGCCAGGGCCGACCCGAAGAAGGAAAATACGGGTGAATCCTGCAGAGGATACCCCATGGTCACATTAATGTCGCCTGCTTCCTCCGGCATGGCATGCAACACGGGCAATAACAATAATTCGTCTGCCAGCACCACCGCAATTCTCTCCTTTTGCACATCTTCTTCTTTTGTCCACTGTTCCAGCAGGGTATGTACCACCCACGCCTGCACGGTCCTGTTGGGCGAGGAATAAACCCTGATCTCTTTTTCCTTATCCAGCAAATTATCAAATATGTTCAGCCCGGCAGGCGGGGGAAAACGACGTATATATTTACGGATGAAACGTCCGGCATCATGTCCAGGCAGACTGGCCCCGGCGCGGGCAGTAACATAAGCTTCGTCATAATCCCAGAAGAAAAATGCCTGTCCGCTGTTTTTCAGGGCCTCAAACAACTTCTCTTCGGCCGGTGTCAACGCGTTGAAACCGATCAGATAAACCGGCGACGTATCCGGCAGGGTCCATTCCCTCCGGGCGATCTTTTCTGCCAGCTCGCGGTAGAGCATGCCTTCATAAGCCATCTCCTGCGTCGCCAGCACTCCCCTCAGTTTTTTATACACAGCATACAGTTTTTCCCACACATGCAGGAACCTTCCCGCCTCCCCTTTTCCCGGTGCTTCCGGGAAATGATCCCAGAAATGTTTGAGCAGGGCAACCTGTTCTTCCGACAGGTAAGAAAGATCCTGTGTCAGCTCTCTTTCGGCTTTCAGATTGCGGAAGAGGTCCCGTGCATCTACCAGGTATTTATCCAGGTCATCAAAATCGCCCAGCAGCATCTCCCCCCAGGGATAGAAATCCTCAAAAAGCTCTATGCTGCCTATTATCTCTTTGTACACACCATAAAGCTCCATCACCAGATACAGGGTATCCGTCACCTTCTTTCCGGTTTGCTCCTCCACAAACCCGCGGATGGTAAGTACCTCCGGAGCCCACACGGGATGCGCGGTCAGGCCGGCCAGCGCATGATTAAAAAACAGTCCTGCCCGCCGGTTGGGAAAGATGACCTTCACCCGGCCCGGATTATCCCGGTGTGCCGCGAACACATACTCTGCAACTTTATATATAAATGTATTTTTCATCTCTTTCCGGGCGCAGGATTCTGCAACCCTTTATTTCTTCCATATATTTTTTCGTTCCATAATTTTTGTATGGTCTGGCAGACCTTGCCTACAAAATCCCAACTTTAAACTTTCCACAATTTTCCCTGCCACGTATCCCTTTCTTCCATCCTTTGCAGGATATCCTGCATCAACACATCCGGTCTTTTTCTGCCGAAACCGGGAGCTGCCAGATACCGTGGCGGGGCTTCGCTGACCAGCCGTTCGACGGCTATATCCGGGCGTAACCGTTCGAGGAAATCAATAACCAGTTCCCGGTATTCTTCCCATACAAACAGATGGAAATGTTCCGGATGCTTGTGATATTCCTTCGCCATAGCTGTCTGCACAATGATTTGTAACTGATGTATTTTGATCATATTAAGGGGCAACCCGGAAAGGAGATAGGCTTCCTTCAGCATTTCCTCTTCACTTTCACCGGGCAATCCCAGGATCAGGTGTGCACCCACGGGCAGGCCACGTTCGGCTGTCGCCTGAATGGCCCGGACACTCCTGTCAAAAGTATGCCCCCTGTTTACACGTTCCAGCGAACGGTCATAACAGGACTCTATCCCAAACTCCAACCCCACAAACACTTTACGGGACATTTTTCCCAGGTAATCCAGGGTTTCCTCATCCACACAGTCGGGTCGTGTAGAGATAATCAGCCCTGTTATCCCTTCCACCGACAAGGCTTCTTCATATTTTTCCCGCAGCACTTCCAGCGGAGCATACGTATTGGTATAAGCCTGAAAATAGGCCAGGTACTTTCCGGCCCGGCGATAGCGTTTCCGGTGAAACTCCATTCCTTCCCGCAGCTGCTGTACCACCGGTTTGGCAGGATGACAATAAGAAGGATTAAAAGCACTGTTATTGCAATAGGTACATCCGCCGCGGCCCAATTTACCGTCACGGTTGGGACAGGTGAACCCGGCATCCAGCGAGAGTTTCTGCACCCGCTCACCGAACACCGAACGATAATACACCGCAGCCTGATAGTACCGTTGTCCGGTACCCCAGGAAAAGATTCTCTGATTCTGTTTCACTACTTCAGCCATCCACTTTTACCCTTTTATTCAATGTAACATACCATATCCATCCGGTAACAGAGGCATACCCCATGGCCCGGAGGCTATCCATATAACGCCGCACCTGCATCATGTAGGCGGGCTTTTCCGTCTCCCCGAACTTATAATCCACCACCACCACTTCATGCTGGCGTATCATCACTCTGTCGGGTCGCAGCATCTGTCCGCCGGGATGAATGATGGTCGCTTCATTGCGAACTTCCCAGTCTCCCGAGAACCAATCTCCCACACCCGGCTGTTCCAGAAATGACTCTATCTCCTTGAGCATGGCTGCCTGTTCCGTTTTTTTAATTACCCCCTCTGCCACGTTACGGAGCAATACCGGCTCTACATCCGCCTTTGTTTTTATTCCCGACAAAATATTATGATACAGGGTCCCCCTGTCTATTTTTTCCTGTGCTCCGGCAGTCTGCAGGACAAAGAACCTTTGTCCCTTGCGGGTAATACGCAGACGATCAAATGCCGTATAGACAGGATAAGTGTCAACACGCACGCCGCAAGGTCTTTTTTCTTCGCGGTTTTTACGGGGGGTACCCACCTCAAAGACTCTTTTCTCATGATCCCAACGGATGGTCAACTCCTGCAGCTCTCCTTTTTCTTTTTTCTCCAGTATATTTTGCATCGTCATGTTGAGCAGACGGCCGGCATCGTCGGCCCTGAATCCGGCCGACCAGATATAAAGCCGTTCCTTTGCCCTTGTAAATGCTACATACAGCAGGTTCAGGTTATCCAGGTAATTGGCAAAGTGCTCTTCCAGGTAATCTTCCCGGAAGACACTTTTCATCAGCCCCGGACTGTACACCAGAGGAACCACAGGCAGAGCAGCAAACGTATCTTTGCGGGGGCGGCACCATACGATCGTCCGTTTATTAACCTGTTCAAAACTCCAGTCGGCAAAAGGGATCATCACCACCTCCGCTCCCAGCCCTTTCGCTTTGTGGATAGACATCACCCGCACAGCATCCACCTCCTCCGGCATCTGTACCGACTGTGTACTTCCCCGTTCATCCCACCACTTCAAAAAATCTGCCAGCGTGGCACTCCGGTTGTTTATGAAATCCAGAAAATAATTCTGAAAGGTATAGATAAAAGGGACTTCCTCTTTTGTCTTTTCCAAAGCGAAAAAACGGATGATTTCCTGAACCACTTCGGTCAGGGGAAGGGTGTTCAGATGAATCAGCCACTCGCGTGTTACGCCTGATACCAGAGAAAAACGATCTTCCCCTCTTATCCCGGCGATCTGCTTCCGGTGAAATTCCGGCAATGTTTCCTGATTTTCCGTGTTTCCGGTCAGCCGGTCGTGCAGATACCACAACACGGCAAAATTCAGATCATCTTCCGGGTCGGACAGATACCTCAGAAAAGCTACGATAAAACGTACCGTCTCCGAGCTGTTCAAAAAGAGGGAATCTTCCGATACCAGAGGATAACTTATCGTCCTATCTTCCTGTTGCCGCGTCAGCAGATAACGAATCATATCCCTTCCCTCTGCGTTGGTGCGCACCAGCAATACGATCTGCTCCGGACGGTAGCCTTCCTCTGTCAGCAGGCTCCCGATCCTATCGGCCACTTGCTCCATCACCTTCTCCATCCACACCTCTTTCCTGTCTTTCTCCGGAAAACTCATATACACATAACCGTTCTGCATGTCCGAACGAAGTTTCTGCACTACCTCTTCTTCATTGTATATCCCAAACAGATTTTCTTTCTGATCCTGCAGCCCCGCATCCTCAAGAAAAGAATGATCCGGCCAGTCGAGATACCGGTTTTTTTTCAGAAAATTCCCAAAACTATCCACATAGAGGTTCCACAAATGATCCGGGGCGGTCCTGAAAAAGGCATTGTTAAACCGTACAATCGACGCATGGCTCCGGTTGTTCTCGCGCAAGACTTTTTTTTCCAGATTTCCCCGTTGAAAGTCCCCGTACAACTGTTTTCCCATGATTTTCCAGTCGCCGTTGCGCCAGCGGTAGATGGATTGTTTAATATCGCCAACGATCAATGAGAAATACCCGGCTGACAAACTGTTCATCAGTAGCGGCTTCAGGTTTTCATACTGGATCTTCGAGGTATCCTGGAATTCATCGATCATATAATGCTCAAAGTACTGTCCTATCTTTTCATAAATAAAAGGGGTCTCATTGTTGCCTATGATCTGACGGATAAGAGGTCCTACCTCGGTGATGAGAAAACGGTTTTCTTTTTTCATCCACTGCAACAAACCGTTTTTCAGATCAGCCAGGATTCCCAGGATGTAAATCTGGGAACGGATGGCACGGGCGGTATAATAATCTTCATAATGGGCTTTGAAATATGCATACATTTCCCGGGCCAACGGATGCAGATGTTCCCGTACCAGGCTCATCAGCTCCGTATCTTGTTGCCGGACCTTGGTCAGCCATTTGGCCGGATCGTCCAGAGCTGTCAGAAAACGGATCCCGAAAACATATTTCCGCTCGATTATTTTCTGAAAGATCCCTGCAGCTCCGTTGTGGCCCGAAGAGAACTCATCCACCGAAAAATCATTTCCATATATAATCTCCAGCCCTCTCTCTCCATAATCTTTCATTTTCTTCTCAAAATTCCGGATAATGGTATAAAGACGGTCCAGGTATTTTTTCAGGTAGTCATCTTCTTTACCGGTAATATGTTTCAAGACCGTTGAAGGAATCATCTTAAACTGTTCCGAAAATATTAGTTGTCCCTGTTCAAGGATCAGTTTCCGTATATCCCATTTACCGGTTTCTTCACTCACATCATCCATAAACCGCACCAGCCAGTCAAGCAACACCGGGTTGTCGCCGACATCTTTCAGCAGCAGATCCACCACCCTTTCGAGTGTAATCCCTGTATCAAGTTCGATGTTATAGCCGAACCGCAGGTTCAGCTCACGGGCAAACCCCCGTAACACCCGCTGAAAAAAGCTATCGATGGTCTGAACAGAGAAATAGGAATAATCATAAAGTATCCACCGCAAAGCACGGGAAGCCTTTTTGCGGATCACTTCCCTGTCCTCATTCCTCAACTCCTCCGGCATGTTCAGCAGATAAAGCCAGGCCTCCGCTGCTTCTTCCCGGTTATCCGGACGGTCAGTCTCCAGGTGACTCAGTCCGTACAAGACCCGTATGATTCGCTCTTTCATCTCGGCTGTCGCTTTATTAGTAAACGTAACGGAGAGGATATGGCGGTACTTGTCCGGATCACGCAGCAGCAGTGTCAGGTAGTTCAGCACCAGCGTAAATGTTTTTCCGGTACCGGCAGATGCATGATAGACTTTCAGCATGGCATTTTGGTTTGCTGGGTAAAGGTAGGGAATAGGATGGAATTGCATAGTACGTCCCTGCAATAATTCATTTGAAATTATTATTTTTGTAACACGAACCCTAAAATATACAAACATGACATACAATCCGAATCCTGACAGATACAAAAATACCGAATACAACCGCAGCGGCAACAGCGGGTTGCTGCTACCCCCTGTTTCTTTGGGATTGTGGCATAACTTCGGCCATGTAGATGACCTGGAGACCGGCAGGGAAACTCTTCTGACCGCATTCGACCGGGGGATCATTCATTTCGACCTGGCTAACAACTACGGTCCTCCTCCGGGCAGTGCCGAGGAAAACTTCGGCAAGATTCTGAAAAACGATCTGGCCCCGTACCGTGATGAGTTGATCATTTCTACCAAAGCCGGTTATTTGATGTGGGACGGCCCTTACGGGGAGTGGGGTTCCAGGAAGTATCTGCTGGCCAGTCTCGACCAGAGCCTGAAACGTCTGGGACTGGAATACGTGGATATTTTTTACTCCCACCGTTTTGATCCGGATACCCCTCTGGAAGAAACCATGGGAGCACTGGCACATGCTGTCAGGCAGGGCAAAGCCCTCTATGCCGGCATTTCCAATTATGATCCGGACAGCACCGTGCGGGCCGCCGAAATACTGCAATCATTAGGCACCCCCTGTGTGATCCACCAGGCACGTTACTCCATGCTCGATCGTTGGGTGGAAAAAGGATTGCTCAACACGCTGGATGAAAAAGGTATCGGATGCATCGCTTTCTCCCCCCTGGCCCAGGGACTGCTTACCAACAAATACCTGAAAGAGATCCCGGAAAACTCGAGGGCTGCCAGCCCCTACGGTTTCCTGCAGAAATCAGCCATCACTCCTAAACTGGTAAAAGTATTAAACAAGCTGAATAACCTGGCAGCGAAACGAGGTCAGAGCCTGGCCCAGATGGCACTCTCCTGGGTGCTAAAAGACCCGCGGGTCACCTCCGTGCTTATCGGGGCCCGTAACAAGGAACAACTGCTCGACTCGATGAAGTGTATGGAAAACACCGGCTTTTCCGGAGAAGAATTAAATATGATTGACGGGTATCTGGAAGAACTGTGAGAAAGGATTAATGAAGAACAGATGAAAAACGGGAAACTAAAAAACTTTAGCTACTCATAACTTTAGTCATTTTAGTGACTTAGCAAAACTCCCCCGCCCCATTCCGGGACGAGGGAGTTCCTGCACAACTACTACTGCTCCTGCTATCTCTTATCTTACCTTGATGATCCTGGTACGGTAAACCGTCCGCTCTCCTTCCACCGAGAGGATATAGACCCCGGGCGACAGATCGCCGACCCGGATGCTCCTGACCGCACCTGTAGGTACGAAGCCGTAATGCAGTGTCTTGCGCAATCTCCCGTCCATACTGGTAATGCGCACTGTCAGCTTCCGGTCGTCCGTCCGGTCAAACCGCACGAAGAGCGCTTCCCGTACAGGGTTGGGCCAGACGGTCACATGAGAAAAATCCGTGAGGTCACGGTGCCCCGTGACATTTGAGATGACAATGGAGATTTTCAGACTCTGCAGTACTCCCAGGATGGAAAACACTTGATTTTCCTGCCCGATGACCACACTGTCATTGTTTTCATCCATGGGCCAGTACCAGAAATCGGCATCGAAATAATAATGCCCGGCAGGAACACTATCGAACGCAAATTTCCCTGCGTCATCTGTCACATCAAATTTAACGATTGCTCCGTTTTGATCAACCAGAAACACCCACTGATGATCCAGGGCACTGCTGTCGGATGAATTGATCATCGTACCGGTAATGGTGTTGGTTCCGCTGATCCTGTTTGCCTTCAGTGCATGTATCTGCACCCCGCTGGTGTCTTTTTGCAGATCCAGCCAGGAAGCCTCCCTGAAAAAGGCCACCCCTCCCAGATAGGTCCTTATCAGATCGGGATAATCATCCCGGTCGGGCTCGTAAGAAGCTGTCACAGCTCCCATCGGGAAATTCTCCACGATGGTCAGATGAGTATCAATAACATCCCTTCCTTCCGTATGGTCACAATATTGTTCATTCTCCTTTTTATGTGCCACGATCAGTCTCCCACGGGTCAGGGGGGACTGTTGCTGGTCATAAAACTCAAATCCGATATTAAACTCACTCTTCTTCACCTTAATAAATATCCAGGCAGAATTCTTCATTCCTCTTTCATCCTCAATATAATATATTACGGAGTCCATTCCCGTGAAATCACTCTGGGGGGTCAAATACCGTACCGTATCGAAGGCCACTTCTGTGATATTCCCGTGAGCCGGTATCCCTGTACCCGTCACATGGATCGTATCCTGATCCGGATCGCTGTCATTGTCCAGAACACTGATCCTTACACTATAACCTCTAAAAACTTCCGTCGTATCATTTTCCGCCACCGGTGGATGGTTTTCCGGCATCCAATCGAACTCATCTGCTCCGATGTCGGGGTATTGCGGATTACGCAGGTCGCCGTCAATATCCTCTGTAATACCGGCAACGGGTACGCCGGCGCTGTCAAGGGCCGCCGCCGTAACATGAAGGTTCGTGTCCGAAACAAAACCGGGGTTTGCATCCACAGAGTGTCCATTCATGCCACTGGCTGTTTTGATCGCATCCAGGCCGGCACAGTCCTGATCCCAATACCCCAGGTTGGTCCCTTCGGAATAAAAACAATTATAATCAAATGTATTAAAAGCCGAGTTCTTAACATAAATGGCATATTCAGTCCCCTGGTTGCTGAAAATATTATTTCTAACCCGCACCTCATGGGCCTGATAAATACTCAAAGGACGGGATTTGTAACTATTGGAAAAAGAAGATACACTATTGTAATAAACATCTATCTGTTCACAATTCATAAGTTCCATGGCATCCTTGTTAGGACTTGTCCCGTCACAAACAATAAAATTGTTATAGATCCGTCCATACTGGTCATATGGCAGGGAACAGGAATTTAACACCAATCCGCCACCATATTTCGACCTGATATAGTTATTATCAATCTGCAGTTTCTGAGAAACATTGCCGATAAATATACCGTACATTCCCCCGGGTATATTGTTATTTGAAATAACCGGCGATTCGACACCGGAAAGATAGACGGGTTGATAATTGTTATCCGGGAAAATATTCCCCGACACTTCCAGCTCTCCCGGTAAGGTAGTGTGCTGGGAAAGATTCAAAATTATGGATGTGCTGCCGTTCAGTATAGAATTCTCCTTAAAAGCCATGTAGTGAAAATTCAGATAATTCGAGAAAACAAGCCTTGCTGAAGGATTGGCATCCCCCTGGGGTGTGCCGGAAATTATACAGGAGTCAACCTCCAGGCTATCCACCATCCCTTTCAGTCTGAAAACCAAAGAATATTGTGATCCCAAAGCTTCAAGGGCCAGATTCCGGATACGTAAAAATGAACTGCCTGCAAGTTTGAGGACATAATTATCATCACCACTACTTGCCTGGTAACGAATATGTACATCGTCCCGGTTACCAGATGCTGACTCCAGAATCACGGGATGTACAGAAGAAGCCCCGGGTATGGGGGCAATGATACACTGTTCCTCATAGGTCCCGGGTAAAAACCGCAACTTCAGCGTGTCGGATACGCCTTTTATCCTTGTATCAAGTATCGCATCATTCAGTGTGGTATAATCTCCGCCGGCGCCAATGGTTTTTATCCCGCTTAACGGAGGTTTTACATCTGCCAGGGCCGAATATTCATAACATCCGATGTCCGGAGGATTATTTCTGTTATTCCCTTCAAGATCCTCCGGTATTTCAGTAATCTGTATCCCTGCACCATCCAGCCAGGCAGACCGGGCATGAAGGTCTGTTTCGCTCACAAAACAGGGCCAGGCAAATACCGAATGAGCATTATCACCACTGGCAATTTTCAATGAACGAAAATCCTCACAATTTTTGGCATCATTCCAATAGGCAAATATTCTCCCGGGAGTATAGTAATTGTTATAATCGCAACTGTTAAAATCTCCGGTATTAGCCACATAAATAGCATAACCGTCATTCAGGGTCACCAGGTTATTGTTCAAAATATTGATCGTGCTTCCCGTACAATTTTCCAGAGAAAGTGCTCTGGCCTGAAAATAATCCTGATTGACCATGACGGTATTGTGGTAAATGTTCAAATAATAGGAACCGGATAATGATATTCCATAGTGGCCATTTTGATTCCCGGCTATCAGGTTATTACTGATATATGACTCAAATCCGGAGGCGGATTTAAGATTGGAGAACTGCATCCCGACCCAAAGGATATTCGTCAGTTGGTTCGATTGAATGATTGTTGCATTGGTTGATGTGTTAACAATGATCCCGTAGGTTGCATATTTGATCCTATTCCGGGATATCTCAGGGGCTTCTGCGATATTCAGGGATACAGCACAATATCCGGTACTGTCAAAGCGGTTGTACTTAATCACCGGATACAGGTTGTTTTTGCTGTAACTGTTACAGAATATCCCGAAACTGGCCCGGCTAAACCAATTATGAAGGATCTTCAGATGAGTCAACAACGCATTCTCTGATTGAATATGTGCCCCGCGGATAATAGCATTGGTATTGTAAGTACCTTTAAAAACGCAATTTTCTATGGTAAGATATTCTGCATAATCCTCAATGGTAATGATGCGGTTATAGGTCTTATCCAGCGCCCAAAAAGTCATCCCTTTTAGCGTAACATAGCTGATCCTTTTTAATGTAACCAGAAAATTATCAGCATCTCCCCCGGCATCATACTTTATCACCACATCCGTAGAGTCTCCTGTCTGAGACTGAAAAGTTATCGGATTATTCTCACCTGCATTTGGTATATAATCCAGTGTGAATTGCTCACTGTATGTACCCGGTTTAATGTTGAATACCACCGGACCGCTCACACCAAGGTTATGCAGGTCATCTGCTGCTGCCTGAAAAGAAGTGTATGTTTCACCCGGACCAATGGTATAGGATCCGTTTAATTGGGCAAACAGGCCGGAAGAAAAACCAAAAAGAAGAATAAGTATAATTATCATATATCCGGCTCTCCCTTTTTTCATCCTGAAAGTAAAAATAGTTTTCATGTGTTTAAATATTTTTATTTTATTTTATTAATAATGAAGAAAATAAAAATTTTCTTCACCGACGTAACCGGTTACTCACAGTAAAACTGTTCGTGAACTTGCCGTGCTCGTTTCGCTCTCCCATGAGTTTTTTTAATCATTTTTATTTGTGAATTTTTGATAAAAAAAATCATGTTCGTTTTATCATAAAATGATTAATTGAAAAAAAATAAATCTCATATATATATTGATCATTACTTACCAGAAAGAAAAACGGATCAAACAATCAAACATCAGCAGTGTACACACAGATCTTTCGCGCACCATCGCCGAAGCATAAAATCAGTTACAAAATAAATGTTACGAGGATTGAATACAATCCCATAAACATGGGAGATTTTAAAAAAGTAGAAGTCCGGTTATCACCCCGTAAAGGGCCGCTTTTTCTCTTGTACCAGCCAGACATCATAGATCAGGGGTGACCAGGCCCGGTAGTAGCGAATTGTATCCAAGGGCTGACACCGACAAACCTAATGTGTTCCAGTGTTTCAGGATGATCTATTATTGAGATATTTATTTATTTTCTTTCTCTTTCTGAAGATCAGCCGTACATCTTCCGGCGATAACTCTCCACCTCCCATCCCAGGATAAAGTCGATCGTCTCCTGCGTGAGGGGATGGGGCCCGCCAAAAGTTTTCGTATAGTAGCTTACCTTCATAAAATCTTCGAAAACATCCAGGGCGGTTACGGCCACTTGCTCCTTTTCTGCAATACCGAAAAGTCCGTAATCCTTCACCAGCACGATGCGGGGGGCATTACCGTATCTTTGCTTGTACTGCGTGATCCTTTGCATCACATCCCCCAATATCTCCGGTATTCTATTCTTTTCCGAATAGATATATTCGGCACCGCAATATACTACTATGTCGGGGGTAAAAGGCACGGAGACCGCCCGGAAAGCCTGTACGCTATCGTAAAAATGCCGGTGCAAATTATTGTGGCGCACCACGACATGTTTACCACCGGTATTCCGTGAGAACTCCTGACGCAGCTGCTCCGTCTCCTCTCCGATGGGCAGGTAACGGATCTCTTCCGGGCCGATGATCTTACGGAGCGTCTCTGTGATCGTCTCATAGTGCTGCATGATCTCCCCGGTCGTCATCCCGCTGACGAATACCCCGTGGTTCTGCAGAAAAATGACCTGCGGATCATGGCCGTATCGCTGCCGGTACGCAGGCAACATCTCTTTAACGATCTTAAAGAGAGAATAACCGGCAGCAGGCTCCACAAAGAGCACCTCTTCACCAAACAACTCCTTTGTCTTTTCTTCTGCCTGCTGCGAGCACATCAGCGCATTGATCAGCGTAGGATGAGTATGCACCACAAAAGGATATTCGATCAGGTCGTGCAGGGAGGTCTCCACCGAAGGACGCAGACCTTTCTCCGGGTTGACACGCGCCGCCAGCAGGTCTTCTTTCACTTCGGCTTCCCGTATCTGCACATCTTCACTGTAACGCTTCTCCCCGATCACCTTCAGTTTCCGGCGATCCAGTTGTACAAAACCCGTCTCGTCGATCGTTGCCAGGGCCATGCCGCTTGCCTTGACCCATAAGTAATGGCCCTCTTTGTAAGAGGTGTTGCCCCCGCCGGCAATGACATAATCCGGATCACTGCCGTAATGCCGGGAGATGTCAACAAGGGATTTTAATTTTGTGTTCATAGTTACTAGGTACTGGTTGCTGGTTGCTGGTTAACTTTTCAACCATTCAACTTTTCAACTTTTCAACTTTTCAACTTTTCAACTTTTCAACTTTTGTTTCGTTCATCGTTCATCATTCATCGATCATCCTTCCTTCCGGCTTCTTCCTCCCCAGCCAGGGGATTGCCCCGATAAACCAGATCACAGCCCCCACCAGCACCCACGATTTCATTGCCTCTTCATTCATGGTTCCCATATAACGTAATATCGGAGGAACAAGTGTCAGCAGCAAACCTGCCATAGCCGTGATTTTAAAAACAATCTTTATCATGCTGCAACGGTTTTTGGTTTTTGATAAAACTTACTAAATAGAATATAGATAAATCCTGCTATAAGCCATACCGGAAAAGGCAGGAAGAAAAGATCGATATGCAGGTAGAGGTTTGCAGCCAGTGCCGCCGCAAGCATCAGGAACCAGGTCCAGCCGGCAGCCTGGTTGAAAAGGATCCCTTTTTTCTCTGCATAATCATCCTGCAGGCCCATTTTCGGGAGGATGTAATAATCAACAAAGATCACAGCGCCCATGGGCACCAGTACGAGTCCGTAGAGTGCCACAAAGTCGAGCAGTTTCATCACCAGTGCCGGGAAGAGGGCTGCCGTGGTGGTCACCAGGCCGGCCACGAGGGTCACCTTCCAGCGGCTCCAGCCTGAGGCCACTTGCAGGGCCATGCCGGCGCGGTAGAGGGTGGGGTTGGCGGTGGTCCATCCGGCGATGATCACAGCAATAGCGCCGGAGATACCCAGGGCCTCATAAGCCACCATGCCGGGGGCATCGCTGTGGGCGGCAGCATAGAGGATACCGGAAGCAATCCAGGCCACATAATGTCCCAGAAACATACCCACAGCCGAAGCAAAGCCGTAGGTCCATTTTCTGGCATAGCGCAGTATGGTCAGGTCGGACATCCCCAGATGCATGGCTGCATTGGCCAGCCAGGTGAAGAAGATCACATGCCAGATAGTAAACTGAGACTGGCCTTCCAGCGCCACACCGGTCCATATCTTTGTACGGGCCACCTCCCAGAAGTTATGCGTTCCGGGCGCCACACCCAGTTTGGGCATCACGGCAATAGCTGCCGCTATAAAAATCAGAAACATCCAGGGAGCCGAGACTTTGGCAAAACGAGCCAGTGCATCAAACCCGAGAATGGCCATGGTTGTGATCACGGCCCCTACAACAAAAACTGTAACTACCCATCCCACACTGTTAGGAAGCATATCAGAAAGGGTGGGCATGGTGATATGGAAAGGGATGCCCACGGCCGTGGCCGAAACCGCCACCATGGCGCCGGCAAGAAAACAGAACATCAGGGCATTGACGATATTGTATATGAAGACCAGCACCGGCCCGGCGACCTTCTTCAGCTGCCAGTAAAGGGAGAGGCGTTTTTTTACGGCAATGGGTGCCGTCAGGAAAGCCCAACTCAGCACCGCCAGAATATTCCCGATGAGCCCCCCCAGGAACATATCGGTCACCGACACCCCGTGGGCTACGAACAACATGCCGATGACAAACTCGGTGCCGGCCACATGCTCGCCGGCATACATTCCCAGAAAATTACCTATACTTTGAAGTTTGTTTTCAGTTACCGGCTCACGGTCAAACTCATACAACGCATCGAGACGCCGGGACAATGTTGTTGCCTTAGTCATATTTTATTTTTGCGCGTTAATTTATAACAAATTTATGTAATCTGTCATCATGCGGGCATTATTATTATATTATTCATATCCGACATTACACCGATACCCGCCAATAAAAAATAATCAGGGACCTAAACAGAACCAATAGAACATGTAATTACAGATGGCGATTAATATAGGAAGAATAATCTTTTAACACAGGAGTATAATCCGATTCAAACAAGGGTGAAGAAATCATATAGTCAGCCGTAGAGCGGTTACTGGCCGTAGGGACATTATACAGTACCGTAATACGAAGCAGGGCTTTCACATCTACATCATGGGGCTGGGGTTCCATGGGATCCCACAGAAAGATGACCATATCTATTTTCCCTTCGGCAATCATTGCCCCCAATTGCTGATCTCCGCCTAAAGGACCTGACTTTAGAAGGGTTATATCAAAATCCATGGCCTCTTTTTCTTCCAGATTCTTTTCTATGGTCTCCTTAACCCGTTTCCCGGTGGTTCCGGTACAAACCAGTTTGTTCGGCAACAGCTTCCGGTAATTATAGGCAACCCATTCCAGCAGATCCTCTTTCCGGTTATCATGAGCCACCAAAGCGATTGTTTTTGTTTTCATCTGATAAAGCCTTTATACTATTATTATTCTTAGAAAGAAACGAAAATTTATCTCAAATTTTGCAATAGAAAACCCAAAATGTTTTCTATTGCGGAACGACAAAGGAATTTACCCAGTACGGCCTACGGCCTTTGTGTAATAGAAGATTTTTTTCGAAATCTCTATTGCGCAAACTGGGCTTATTTCAGTAAAAAATTCCCCGGATCGGGATATTTCTTTCCCGGATCATCCAACACCAGTACCCAGTCGGTGCGGGAACCACTGGAGGGCGGAACAAAAGCCTGCACCTTGCGATTGTTCTTAAAAGCAGGGATTGGAATACTTTTGCCTTCGCGGGGATTATACCAATAGCCGTTTAGGTAATCCGAAGCCATCTTCTCCATCCTGAGGTGAACAGGTGCTCCAAAAGATGAATAAATGATCACAAAGGAACGATCAGCACCCCGGGCAGCACGGATCGTACTTTTATCCTGACCATAGACATCGGCAAGGATATCCTGATCAGGTAGCATTTCGATAAAAGGTCTTGACTCAAAGAGCCGGCGCATATATCCCATTTGTCTGGCTCCCGGCTGGTGGATAGCATAATACCAGGGAATTCGAGCATAGACTTCCGGTTTCTTTCCGGGAGCATACATTTGCCAGACATTGTTATTTCCATATGTATGACCCAAAGCTCCGGCCAGTACGGACCAGTATGCTGCCTGCCTGGCATCATAGGCAACAAAACGTTCGTTCCGGTCGGTAAAAGCAACCGGAAGATCTTCATATTGCGGTTCTCCGTCCAGACACGGTTTCACCGGCTTCAGTTTATAATCATGTCCGATAACTTCATAAACCGGATTGTTCCGCTCCATATGGCCTGTCTGTGCCATATTGAAGTCCAGCCAGGATTCCTTATGGAACCATCGTGAGGTAGAAACGCCTCCGGAAGGATGGTAAGAGATCAGATGTTTTCCACCGTCTCCTTCCCGGATGCCCCGGGCCATGGCCCGGATAATCTCAAAATGTCCGGGCCTTTCCGGATTGCGGTCTCCTCCGAGGATCCAGATAATGTTAGGCTGGTTTTTGTAACGGCTCCCGATCCATTTCCCATAGCTTTGTGCTTTTTCGGGAGTGTCAAATATTACCGGCCCTACACCCCATCGTTTATTCCACTTATCTCCCCAGGTAGGAAGGACAGCCATATATATCCCCAGATTTGCAGCTTTGTGTATCACCCAGTCCACATGCTGAAAGTATTTTTCATTGGGGTGCAGAGGATCATCATCCATCAAAGGAACTTCTCCTTCCGTGTTAGGCGTATGTAGCCCGTCCAGTTCAGCCAGCACCACTGCCTGGATCACATTAAACCCTTTCTCCTTCCGGTCTTTCAGATACATCTCGGTCTGCTTTTTGTCACAGCGGTGAAATAATTCCCAGCCGGTGTCTGCCATATAAAAGAAAACCGAACCGTCATCCTTTATCAGGCGCCGGCTATCGGGACTGACATGCAGCCACTGCGCATCCAGAAATGCAAATACAAACAGAAAAATTGCCAGGAAAACGATTTTTTTCATAACGAGTCAGGTTAAGTATGCCATATAACGATCAGACGTATTTTATACACAGAAACTGTGATCAGGGTATCCAGCCCTGCGGGCTGCGGGCATGACGGACAAAAGCCTCGGCATAGTCACTTCCATATTCCAGCCCTCTGAATATTTCCATCTTTTCATGAAACTCCGGATAAGTGGTTTCTCTGATCTTCTGGCTTTTGTGAACGAAACAGGCTTCATGTTTCTTTTGAATCACCGGGGTAATATCACAATAATCCGTAGGATGGAAATGCTGGGTCTGGCCTCCGGTATCCACTTCAAAATAATAAAGCGCCGCTTTCATGCCCTGAGACAACCACGCATCATAAATCAATACGGAGCAGGCCCGGTGGTCCCGGTGCGTATCTATCGGCCAGTGCGTAAATATGATATCAGGTTTTTCCTCGTCCAACATCTGCTTTACTTCGTCGTATCGCTGCCTGTTGACTTCCGTATCTCCGTCCATCTGACCGCCGAATACCGGGCGAGCACCCATGATCCGGCAAGCTTCGGTAAGCTCGGCAGTCCTGATCCTGGCCGCCTCATCGTACCTTTTTCCAGGGATACCCGCTTCACCTCTTGTAAGATAATAAGCCACCACTTCATGTCCGGCCCGGGTGTATCTCAGGATGGTCCCTCCGCAACCGGTTTCAGGATCATCCGGATGTGCCCCGGCAACAAGTATCTTTAATTTTTGCCGGATTGTTTCCGGTTTGAGAGAGGCAGCATGCAGAGGTCGAGCTATGGCAGCCCCTGTGGCAAACACAGATACACCCAACATATTTCTGCGTTTCATACTAATAACATTTAAATATAAGAGAATTAAAGATACACTTTCCCAATAAGAATATCATTGTTTTGCGTGAAAAAATATTTTTCAGTGGTCTTACATTAAGTACATGACCGAACGTTATAAAAAATATCGCCGTAAAAAAGAATCCTGGATGGACCTGTTGATCATCGACAAAAAAAGATCTTCCGGCAAACAGACCTGTTGATCCGGATGGAACAGGAAGGATAGTCAGAGCATGCACCAAGAGAGGCTCCTGCACTGTTTTATTTTGTTTATCTATTTGATATTCTATATTTTCTCTCATATAATATGCCTATCTCCCAAAAGCTGTCCGGGAGGGGCAGATCATGTAAAGATCATATTCTCCGCAAATATATCCTGGAAACGGGGGTTAGACTCGAGGGAAAGATGAACGGTCTTTTCCAGGATGTCACGGATCACCTCTTCCTCTTCGAACAGCGCCATTTTGGTGCCGAGGAGGGCTGTATTGCCCATCTTGATTATCTTTTCCTCAGGGAATTTCAGCAGACCGATACGGCGGGTGTTCTCCAGGTTGATGAAGGTACCGAAGGCCCCCGAGATAAATACGTTTTTTACCTCCCCGGCTGAGATTCCCATCTCCTCCATGAGGATCTGCAGACCGGAGGCAATGGCGCTTTTGGCCAGCTGCAGCTCGCGTACATCTTTTTGCGTAAGATAGACCTGCGGCGTCAGATGCAGTCTTTCATCCTCCGTCGTCACCCTGCCGCCCAGGTCGATGTCACCTTTTTCCAGGAAAACGGCGATGGCATCGATAAGTCCGCTGCCACATATGCCACGTGCCTGTTCATTGCCGATGATATGGTTTCTGACCGTACCGTTCTCCACCATCACAGAAGAGATGGCGCCCGTGGTGGCCCGCATGCCCATGCGGATGTTGGTCCCTTCGAAAGCGGGGCCGGCGGCAGTGGAGGCACAAAGGATATGCTCCCGATTGCCCACGACGATCTCGCCGTTGGTGCCCAGATCGACCAGGACGACAGGCTGTTCACTCTCCGCCATCCCCGTGGCCAGGATCCCGGCCAGGATGTCGCTGCCGACAAAGCTTCCAAGGATGGGCAGAAAGACGATTTCCGTATGATCGGCCGGCAACCCCAGCTCTCCGGCCGTAAAACAGCACTCCCCGCCATGAGAGGTCTCGAAAGGATAGGCTGCCATGGGGGTGAGATCGTGTCCGCAGAAAAGATGATGCATCACAGTGTTACCTGCCACCAGGATCTTTTCAGGGGGCACCTCCTTCACCTTGCACAGAAGACGTCTCGTCATCTTTGAGAACTTTTCACGTATAAGACGAGTGAGTTCGTCTGCACCTCCCTGCAGCACTGCATATTCGATACGGGAGATCACATCGCCTCCGTAACGGGCCTGCGGGTTGACACCGGTCTCTACGGCCACCACCTCGCCGCTCTGCAGGTTGACCAGCTGCGCCACCAGCGTGGTTGTGCCTATATCGAAGGCAATGCCATAACCTGCACGCGGCCGGAAACGGAAAGGAGTACTGTCGGCCAGGATGAAGGTGTCGAACTGCCCGATCTCCAGCACCACATCCCCCGTCACCTGACTACGACAGGCCAGCCGCCAGGGATCACTGAGGCCCAGCTTCTCCAGCGCCCGGCGGTGAGAAGTATCCACCGACACCTCCCCCTCCAGCACCTTTATCCGGCAACCGCCGCACAAAGCCTTGCTCCCGCATGGAAATTCTACCCCGTACGAAAAAAGGATGTCTTTGAGGGGCGTACCCGCCGGTACCCGGATCTTCTTGCCCAAGGGCTCCAGACGGACAGTGAAATGTTTTTCCATACAAACGTATTAGCAGTACCGGGATGGAACGATGATCGACGATCGATGATCGAAGAACTGTAAACTGTGAACTATGAACTGTGAACCGGCAACTAAGATACCAGCTGATCCAGGAATGCCGTGGCCCCCTGCGGGTCGGGAGAGTAGAAGTCGGCACCTATCTGCTCGCAGTAGTCCTGCGAAAGAGGTGCGCCGCCCACCATCACGACCGTTTCGGGGTTCATCGCTTTGATCTTCTCGGTGATCCCTTTCATGTTGACCATGGTAGTGGTCAGCAGGGCCGACATGCCCACGATGGCACCGGGATGCTCCTCCAGGGCTGTCTTGAACTTTTCGAAGGGTGTGTCGGCCCCCAGATCAATCACTTTCCATCCGGCTCCTTCGATCATCATGCCCAAGAGGTTCTTACCGATGTCGTGCAGATCGCCCTGTACCGTCCCGAGGATCACCGCCCCTTTCTGCTTCACGGAACCTGATTTGAAGAAAGGTTCAATATGTTTCATGGCCGCTTTCATGGCTTTGGCAGCCATCAGCATCTCCGGCACAAAAGCTCTGCCGGCGCTGAAATCCTCGCCGATCAGATGCATGCCCTTGACCAGGGCTTTCTGGAGCACCTCATCTGCAGAAAATCCTATTTTCAGCGCTTCGGCCGTCAGTTCGTCGGCCCCGTCCTTCCCCTTCATATCAGGAGGATAAGGAGAGTTTTTGTCCGCCTTGCCTTTTTTTACGGCGATCGTTAATTTTTCAAGAATATCTTCCATAACAATTAAAGTTCGTTATCGGTTGTAAATATAAGGATTATCTGTGTTTTAAGTAAATTTTCAAACGCCATTCCGCAGTCTTGAACTCTTCAACTGTTCAACTCCTGCCTGTCGGCAGGCAGATTTCAACCCTTCAACTTTTGCCGTGAATCTGCAAATCTTTGATTTGCCCAGATTCACGAGCATCCTCGAAAAACTACGCAGATCGCAGATCTGCTGTTTTTCGGGATCAACTCTTCAACCTTTCAACTTTTCAACCCTTTTCTATCATTTTATCATTTCATCATTCAATCTTTTGTCCAGTTCTTCCAGCTTAAACCTTACGGAAAGGATATAAGGTTCTTCCCCCTTCTCCCAGTGTCCGTAGGTGGTGGTTACGAACGTCCCGTCGGGCATCAGTTCCAAACCGGGATAAGCACAATCCCAGCCGTCTTTATTATCTTTCAGTCGTATTCTGTATTGTCCTTTCCCTCCTTTGACCAGGTCGTCCCAGGTTCCGACCCAGGCGACCCAGTCACCTTCGGTGGGATTGCCCAGACCGGTCTCCTGTGCGATCCTGCTGTAGTTGGTCTCGCCTTTTTCCCGGGCGATCTTCACCAGCTCTTCATTGTATTCGCGCGGGCTGTGGTCACGGAACACCACCACCAGACGTCCGTCGGGGGCATATTTCAACACATGGCGGTCGCCGGTGAGCTCGTTGGGCAGGGGCCGGGGGCGGCTCCAGGTCGTCCCTTCATCATTGGAAAAAATGATCTGCGAATGATCCCTGCGGCTGTTTTCCCGCAATAGCACCGCCAGTTGCGTACCGTCCGGAGAACGGATGATCCCCGGCTCACAGATATTGATCTCCCGCGACTGCATCACTTTCTCCGGATACGACCACGTAAGACCACCGTCATCCGTAAAAGTCTTGTAGAGGGTGAACATGCGGCTGTTAAAATCTTGCCTGTCACGATCGTAACGTTGTCGGCCGTCACGGGTAAAAAAGCGCATGTCATCATGAAACATCGCCATATAATGTCCTTTTCCTGTATTTACGGGAGTCATGCAGGCCATCACCACGATGCCACCCCAGATGCCGGCCGGCTTCAGCTCACTCCAGGTGAGTCCGTCGTCTTCCGACACGGAAAAACGGGCAGGATACAACCCCGACCAGAGGATGATCCGTTTTTTCCCGAATTTGTCCTCCATCCGGAAAAGGGTGGGTACCTCTTTGGAGGTTTGCCAGGAAGGAGGCACTGGCAGGCGCTCACTCCAGGTAAAACCTCCGTCGGTGCTGCGTTTGTAAACGATCGCTCCGCGCCCGTGGCCTTTTGGATAGACCACCAGCATGGTCTTTCCGTCTTCAAGGAGCAGGGTGGTAGGATGGCCCAGGTACTGACCCTTTTCCCTGTCGACAATCACCTGCCTTTTTGTCTCTTTATCAAGGTCGATAATCGGAATGGAGAGATACGGCTCTGCCTTTTTCTTCTCATCCCCCCGGAGGATCTGTTCGAGGGAGTATTTCGTAAAACGAATGGTCTGGTAATGATCCGCCTCGTACAGCAGACCCACCTTTCCACCGACAAGCTCTGTCATGCAGGAATAGGCAAAAAAAGCGGGGGTAACGGTCAGGGCATGCTGCCAGCTCCTGCCGTCGTTGCTCATGCGGATGGTCCCCTGATTCCTGGCATATTTGTTGGCCGGCGATGCCTGCAGGATTACCCTACCCGTATCGCCTGGAGCATTCATGCCCAGCAACGCTCCCTGGCAGGCGATACCCGGCAGACCGAAGTCAAGCCGCATATGTGACCAGGTCCTGCCGCCGTTATGACTCACCGACACCTGCCGGTACCGTCCGCCCTGGTTGCGGGCCACGAAGAGGATGCTGCCGTCAGAGAGTTCGGCCACCTGCGACTCATTACCATAGCCGGTCTGCCCCTCGCGTTTGATGTCATTGCTCAGATGCCAGGATACCCCGTTGTCATCGCTCCAGGCTACAGCATTGGTCCAGCCACGGATATTGTCATCAATCTTTTTCGTCAGATAAAGCGGGACGATCACCCTGCCCTTGTATTTCCCCCGTGTCAGCTGGATACCGATGCCGGGACTGCCCACGGAAATCCTGTCTGCCGGCCGTATCATTTTGGTGATCTCGCGCGGCCCGCTCCAAGAGACACCGTCATCATCGCTGTACACCAACCAGGTGTGCGTATTGCGCGGCCCGTCATACCCCTCATCGGCCATTTGTATCCAGCTCATATTGCGGGAGTGTATGCCATACGGGTACTCCTGGAAAAGAAGGAGGATACGTCCGGACGAGAGCATAACCGCCAGCGGATCGTTCAGGGAACTCTTGCCAAAATCTGCAATCACCTGCAAGGGCAGCCACGTTGTGCCTCCGTCTGACGAACGCCGCAGGACGATATCGTTCTGCGCATGATCGTGCAATCCCACCCTCCGCTCGGCAAAGGCCAGGAGGGTCCCGTGGTGCGTAGTGACCAGCGCAGGAATGCGATAGCCATATTGCTCCCCACCCAGACCATAGCGAAAAACAACTATATCGCCAGCCGGCCGGGATGAAAATCCGTAGAGCGATCCCAGAAGGACCCCTAATACAAAAAACATTCTTTTCGTTCTCATAAGATCAAAATCATTTTTACCCTTTATAGGGGCTATAAACATTATTGTAAAAATCTCATAAATATCATCATCCCCTTAACATCCTCATCTATGATAAACAAGGCTCTCTATATTCTGCTTCTTTTCCCTATAAAAAAAACTAAAAATCCAGGCAAATAGGATACTTCCGGAAAAGCCTATGAACCCATACAATAAGAAAGATACCATGGTAAAGAACTTGACATACATCAACAGGGCCAAGCCAAAAAGAAAGCCAAATAGTGCGGCCTTCGCATTGATTCTTCGGAAAAATATACCCATGGCAAACAAGCCGGCCAGACCACCAGCAAGCAGACCGAGAAAAGTGTTGAAATAATCAAAAAGTGAATACAAATCCCATGTAGCCATGAAAAGTGCCAGCAAGATACCTATGCCACCGGCGACGATTCCTGTTATCCTGGCAACGTTCAACCGGCGCCGATCCGTCGATGCGGGATGAAAATGCTGGTAAAAGTCCATGGTATAGGCAGTGGAAATGGAATTGATATTGGCTGAGATCGTAGACATACTGGCAGAGAAAATCGCAGCGATCATCAACCCTGCCACTCCGACTGGTATCCGTGCCATAATGAAATGGGGAAAAATAGCATCCGTATTCTGGGCAGCCAGGTTAAGTTCGGCAGGATGGGTTTTGAAGAAAACATAAAGTGCCGTCCCTATAAAATAAAAAACAAATGACACCGGGATGCTCAGCCAGCCGTTGAACCAGATACCTTTGGAAGACGTCTTCTCATCCTTCGTAGCCATATATCGCTGAATCACCGACTGGTCACTGCTGTACGGGATCAGGTTAAGGACAAAACCGCCCAGCAGCATTACCCAAAATGTTGCACGCCGGAAGTCGAATGCCATATCAAACATTTTCATTTTATGTTCATCCAGTGTGATCTGTACCACCGTCTTAAGACCTCCCTGAATGTCAGAGATCAGGAAAACGATGGTGAGAATTGCTCCCCCAAGCAATACAAAGCCCTGAATCACATCTCCCCATACTACAGCTTCCACCCCTCCCATGGTACAATAAGCGATCGTGATGAGCCCCATCAGTGAAATACAGAGATAGATATCAATACCTGTAACAGCCGACAAGGCCAGGGAAGGGAGAAATAACACCAGAGCCATACGTACGATCATAAAGACCTGGAAGAAACTGCTGGCAATAAAACGGATGGTATAATCAAACCTCTTCTCCAGATATTCATAGGCGGTGGTCACATTTAGTTTCCGGAAAAAAGGCAGGTAATACTTCACCACTGGCCAGGCCACCAATGGGATGGTCGCCGCCATGACAAAATATTTCCAG
This sequence comes from Bacteroidales bacterium, assembly GCA_021157415.1. Taxonomy (GTDB): domain Bacteria; phylum Bacteroidota; class Bacteroidia; order Bacteroidales; family VadinHA17; genus DRPN01. Next base: position 26,730 of record JAGGWN010000037.1, read on the forward strand.
TCGGTGGCATAGGTTTTGGCCGGGATGGTAATATAAGTAATGGCGCTCAGTACCGTGGCAAAGATGCTGATACCGGCAGCCCACCAAGGGATCCTTCCGCCTGCCTTGAAAAAATCGTGGGTGGATTTTTCCCTTTGCATAAAATAATAACCGATAAAGAGCATCCCCAGCAAATAGATCCCCAAGACGGTCCAGTTCCATGCTCCAAACATTATCTTGTTCTCAACTTTCCCGAAGTATACTTTCGGGGAACGTACCCCCGGTTTTATCTCCCCGTTGACCACAACCCAGCCGTCGTTCCACTTGACCACAGGAGCTCCCGCAGGTGCAGGAAAAGGATACTCCTGAATGCTCGTCCAGGTTTTTGTAATGGTATGATAGGCTATGACTCTTTTGTTAAACCTGAAACTGTCTGGCTGCATAGTGAAATAAGCGTATTGCTCTTTTCTGAGCCGGGAATACAATGCAGAATCCCCCGTCTCGAGTGCCTGCTGCATATGTCGCTCCCTGAGAAGGGCGCGACCGAATATTTTACGGTTCACACCACCGACAAACAGGACATGATGTGCACTTACGGCTACTCCTCCGGCACCATGGAGGGATATCGTATCACCATCTATCACAGTCGCAGGTACAGGGGACCAGGTCTGTGTGACAGGATCATATTCCAGCCCGTCCGACTGCAGTAATGGATAATCAAGATTTCCCGAATAAACTGACCCGCTGAATAGATAAAAATGGTTCTCTTCAGCAGCATCCTGCCCAACAGCAACAGCTTGTAACCGGGGAGGACCGGGAAAATCAGGCAATCTTTCCCATTGAAATGCCTCCGTACCCCATTTTTCAAGATCAAGAGAATAAAATGCATTCGAGGGAGCGTCATCGACCATTCCCCCCGCAACATAAATTTTGTTCCCTACCAGTGCTCCGGCCATATTGTACATGGCACAGGGTAAAGATGGCATGGAATCAATAAGGATATTTCTGTCCTCCGGATTCCATCTCATTAAAAAAACAAATGAAAAACGCTCGGTTTCGTTTTTCCCGCCAATACATATCACGCCCCGTTCTGTAGTCACTGACACACCGTATGCAGCAGCCTTGGGGATTGTAAACCCCCTGTACCATTTGTAGTTCCCTCCTTCCTCTCTCACTAAGGCATACGCATCCGAATAATATTTCTTCTTTCCTCCTTCCCATACAGGTTTATCCGGGAAGTTAGTCCCCCCGGCGACGAGCAATACGTTATTGGAAACTCCGGCAAAAGGGGCCGACACCCCATACTGTACTGTCTCCCCCGGAGGAGGAGGCAGATCCGGTAACACTTTCCAGACCAGATAATTACGAAAAGGTTGCCTGGCCGACACAGGTAACCCCATAACTGACAGAAATGCCAGCATCAAAACTATCTGGATAATCCTTTCAACAGATCGATTTTTCATAGGCTTTATTTCACAAGGAACAGATTTTACTTCCAAGTATTTATTTATTACAAAATTCAAAAAAATCAATGTTTTCCAAATCTTTCAGCATAGCTTTCTCTTCCTCCTCCGGAAGAGTACGCAACGGTAGGCGGTTGGGGCCACAATCCACACCTAAGAACTTCATGACCCCTTTCCCTGATATAACATTGCCACCATACTTGTTCAGGACACTAATAAACTCCTGTGCCTTCCACTGCAATGAACGGGCTTTTTCCATATCCTTTGCATGGTATGCTTTGATCAGGTCCAGGAATACTTTCATGATATGATTGTAAGAACCGCCAATGCCTCCTGTTGCTCCCAGTGCCAAGCCCGCCAACAAGGTTTCATCACGTCCGTGCAAAATTTCATAACGCCCGTTATCAAACCGCAGACAATTACTGAACTCAAAAAGATCTTCATGAGTGTACTTAATCCCCGTCAGATTAGGTATTCTGTCTTTAGCTTTTTCAAGAAAATCCAACATAGGAAGATATACCCCGGTAAATGAAGGCATATGGTAAAAGTAAAATGGCATGTCTGGTGCTTCAGACGCCAGTTCAGCACAATACATAACCAGATCCTCTACTGTCTGCGGTTTGAAAAAAACCGGGGCCATGGCCCCTATGCCCCAGGCGCCTATGGCAGCTGCATGTCTTACCAGTTCTTTACTCCCCAGCAATGTCGCTCCTCCAACATGTACAATGGATTTGAAATTTTCCGGTGTATTTTCAACCCAAAGTTCAGCCACTCGTTTTCGCTCTTCCAGTGATAATGAATAACCTTCACCGGAAGTCCCACAAATAAAAGCCCCGTCAATGCCATTTTTTACATAAAAAGAGGCATACTGCGCGATCCGGTCATAGTTGACGCTTCCATCAGCTAACATAGGGGTAAATGGTGCTGAAATAAAACCTTCTATCCTTTTCATAGTCTCTGTATATTTAATCATTAATATAACTTAACATATCTGACATCTACGTAGACTCCTACGTAGATATATTATTTTTTCTCCATCTCTCTTTCATCTCCGGCTTCCATTTCTGTTGTAAAAGTAGACGCTGGTAATCCTTCCTTGTTTACCAGATTGGCTTCCGGATAAGACTGCCAGGCATACCGCACAAGTTCAGGAACCTGTATTGCCGGATTGAATACAATTACCTTCTTTTTCTTTAGTTTTACATTTGCCGACACAAAATACCCTTCCGCCCCGGCAATTTCAAATCCTCTGAGTGGTTTATGATCACTCGTCGTCAAACCGGAACCAATATAATCAAAAAAGATTATGATCTTGTGTTCTCTTTTTCGAATATTACGGAAAAGCGGACCAGAAAAGACCAACTTTTTATGGTACGTTTTTGCCAGTGCCCACAAAGCAAGGCGGTGCCCTACATCCTTTTTATTTTTTGGATGTACGTTAGTGGAATCTCCGATATCACTGGTCACTGCCATACCCGTATGTGGAATTTCATATAATAACTTTCTTTGACTATTCCGGAAGGCAGGCCAGGAAGGCCGGTTCAGACCGGACAACTGCACATAATAAAACGGCATTACCGAATCATTGAACGATTCCCGCCAGTTATTGACCAACATTTTAAATAACACTTCATGTTGATATACACAATCTGCATTGGATTCCCCCTGATACCAAATAACTCCCCGGAAAGGAAAACTAATCAGTGGTTGAATCCCATTAACAAATAAATAAGAAGGCTCAAAAGGATGTTGCTGATTAGGATTTGTTGCATATTTTAAGTTTAAAGCAGCTCTTTGCCTGCACCATTTCTGCACCAGATCGTTGTGCAACCAGTCATGCAGCATATCTACTGTTTCGGGATCGCCCTCAAGCGTTTTTCTGTCAATCCATGATTCGGTATTGGAACCACCTACGGCGTTATTGATAAGTCCTATTGGCACACCCAGCTTGTTGTGCAGTTCTTTCCCAAAGAAATATCCTACTGCAGAAAAGTCAGAAGCTGTTTCCGGAGTACAAATTTGCCAGGGACCTTTCTTAAAATATTCATTCCTGTTTATTTTATCCAATTGTTCTTGCGTAAAAGTTCCGGCTCCGGGCCAGGCAACTGACTTAAAGCCAAATAAACGTATTTGAGGATAATTTGCTTTTGGGATCTCTGTATTACTGCTGGCGGCTTTTTTCAATTCAAAAGCCATATTCGACTGCCCCGAACACAACCAGACCTCTCCGATCATAATATCTTTTATCTCAATATTTTTATCCGCTGAGACCCTCAGCACATAAGGCCCGCCCGCAGTCATTTCCGGGAAAAATACAGACCATTTTCCATGAATACCCGCAACGGTTTGTTTGTGTATGCCGGCAAAATCTATGTCAACTTTTTCTCCTGTATTGGCATTCCCGTATATATGCACCGGTTTGCCACGCTGTACCACCATATGATCCGTAAACATTGCCGGAAGAGAGAGCCCTCCGAAATCACCCGTTATATATTTTTTTACTGTTTCTGCAATGATGGTTGCTCCTGCTTTTTTAGGATGCAAAGCATCCTGGTTATAAAGATCAGGCCTTCCGTAAAGAGGCATATATAAATCGATTAATGACACCTGTTTTTTTCGGGCAACTTCTGTAATTGCTTTTTGTATGGCCCAAAAATATTCTCTCGTACCGGTTTTGAATCTGGGGTGCCATGAAAAGATCGGTGTCATTTTGCATATCCATATCTTGGGCTTTGGCGAAGTATTGATCGAAACAAAGGCATCTATCAAAGATTCGTAATCCTGAATAAAATCATCACCATATAAAGGCCAATCGCGGGGATCGGTATCATTCAACCCCAAATGTATAATTACAACATGAGGTCTGAATACCAATGCAGAATCAAATTCGGGCAAATTTCTGTAAGGCCTGTGCCCCTTGGATAATAAAGTAGCTCCGTTATGTCCAAAATTCCGGACGTCAAACATAGGGCCCAACATCCTTTGCAGTTGTGCAGGATAAGAATTTTCCTGTTTGTTACGGATGCCGTATCCATAGGTAATGCTGTTTCCTATACACGCCACCCTGATTTTTCCCTTATAATCGTCCGTATGAATGACCTGAGTTTGTGCATGACATAAAGCCAAACTACTAAATATACTGAACAATGCCATGCTAATTATATTTCTCATCGATTTATTATTATTTATTAGGATAGTCATATAGTTTGTGGTAATTCATTTCGTTAATCACTCTTATTTCGAATCTGGTTAGGCATTCCGAAGCACAGGTAAGCATCCATTTCTTCAAAGGTTTGGAAAACGGCACTTTAAGTAATCTCATCACAACAGGCGTTAACGCATCTGCCACTATTTTATGGCCTTTATCAGTGGGATGCACACCATCCAGCAAAAGTTGACTGTGTGCTTTACTCTTATTCAATCTGTTTTCAAAAAGTTTCCAAACATCCACGAGGAAAACATCATTTTCTTTTGCTACCCGGCGCATCTGTACGGCATAGAGGGCGAGTCTGTCATTTCTCCATGTTTCCAAGCGACTGTCAAAAGGATTTGGAGTCATCAAAACCACTTTGATGCCAGCGTCTTTCATGGCCGTGAGCATATAGGTCAGGTTTTCATAATAAGACGGCAGAGAGATACGGCTTTCCCCATCAGGACCTCCGTGATCAACATACGAATCATTGATGCCATATTGCATGATCACAACATCCGGGTGATAATCCAATACATCATGCTGAAAGCGGTCTCTGGCATGTTGGATTTTAAACCTGTCGTTGTCTTTTACTGACCCAGTATGACTTCCCCCCTGACCGGAATTAATAATCTGGCATGGAACTCCTGCTTTGATCAGGTTTTCTTCCAGACGAATACAATATACCTTTCTTACTTTCAAAGGGCGCCATGCTGTAGTAGAGTTTCCAAAAACCACAATAGTTTTTCTGTCCTCAGGGGATTGCAACCAACTGAGATTAAACCGGCAGAATGTAAGAGAACCATTTGTATGCTTCTCGTATAAGAGCCCCATATCATTTCCCGGGAGCACTGTCAGGCAGGAATATCCCGAGGGCCCCTTGAATATTGTTTTCTGAAGCGGCCACGTTTTTCCCTTGTCATAACTTACTTTTACCGTCATGTTTCTCCAGTCAACAGATGAGGACAGATTTGAAAACAATAATAATTTTTTATTCTCTGTCTCGTACGTAATCATTGAGGCCTGACAAACCGGGTCCTGCAACTCCGTGTTAAATTCCAGAGGACTCCAGGATTTGCCCATATCTGAAGTATAACTTACCGCCCGACATCCTTTTTTACAATGATTACGCATATTAAGCATCAGCCGTCCATCCTCAAGCTCAACCAGGGTAGATTCCGTGGTGTTTTCTGCTGGTGAGCTACTGTAATCCCAGGTTTTTCCATGATCTGTACTATAAATAAGATAGGAACAAAGATGATTTGAGGGTTGACTGCTTCGGTAATAACCGGGGACAACAAGGGTTCCCTTCTTCATCTGGAATCCGCGTCCCGGTGCCTCCAGAGCACAAAACCAATTTGGACTCTTTACCATTCGATTTATGTTTATCGGTTTCGACCAGGTAAGGCCATCGTCGTCACTGTGAAGCGCAAGAAGATGGCAGGTACTGTCGCCGTCAATTCCTGCTTTTGACTGAAACAATCCAACACCTTTCTTACCGTGGAGTACAAAAAGCCAGACGGTTCCTGTTACCCTGTCCACCAAAAGCGATGGGTCACTGGCGCCCTCCCATCCCTCATAGTCAAGAATTTTTTTCAGCGGCGACCATGTCTGTCCCCCATCTGTACTCCGGCGCATAACTATATCAATATTGTTGGGTAAGGTCCCTGGTTTTTTCACCCTTGCCTCACATACCGCCAGCAGGGATCCTTTGGCCGTGGTAACCAGCGACGGTATACGGAATTCACGAATACCGCTGTCACCGGGAGCAAACAAAACCTGTTCTTCAAATACAGGATTATTTTCAAAGCATTGCCCTTTTTCTTCATTTATTATGAAGAGGGCAAATATTATGATCAGAAATCTCACTAACATAATTATTCCTTTAGCCTTTAGCCTTTTTACTATTAAACTCTAACTCCATCACCGTATCCCGCATCGCATAGAAATTCTCAATGGGGATTAACTCATGAAGGTTATGGCTTGAAGCTACAATATATCCTCCTCCTTTTCCGAGAATCTCCATATGTTTTATCACATCTTCCCGAACCTGTTCCGTTGTTCCATTTAACAATACACCATTAATATCGATATTCCCGCAAAGAGTAATCTTATCTCCATATGTTTTTTTCAGTTCATAAATATCCTGGGTTCCGCCGGAAGTATCCACCGGATTAAGAACATCCACCCCCATTTTAACAAAATCAGGAATTAGGTATTCAATCGCTCCATCAATATGAAAGAATACCTGCTTATCAGCATTTTTTATCATTCGTATCTGTTCCCGGATAAATGATAGTTCAAGGCGTTCTACCATTTCCCATGAGACCATTGGTCCTATGCCTGTGACAATGCCACTTCCAACTTTAACCATATCCACCGGATGCCGGAGATACATCTCCAGTTCCTTCAAGCAATATTCATGCAGCATTTTTATCATATCCATCACCAGCGGAGGGTCTTCGACCGACTTCATCAGGAAATCGGTATATCCCATTGCGGTCATCGCCGTAAATGCAGCCGTTTGTGCCCCAACCATCAAACCCATATTTGTACAGGTCTCATCCAGTTTTTCAATAGTTTGTTCCAATTTTTTTTCTATGGCCAAAATATCAGGAAACCATACCTTATTCAAATCCTTTCTTGATTTGATAATGCCATCCTTGTAGTGTAACCTGCCAACCTTATCCGGAACTTCCACACGACCGACTCTCCAGACATGGGAAAAATAAAGCATATCATTGCCCATCCTCAGGTTTAATTCCACATTATCGTCCACTGATTGTTCAAACGGATGCAAGTTATAGGGCAGTTTCTTCCCAAGGATTTGATTTACGATCTCCATATCGGGGTCTATTTCAAAAAAAGGGATATCAGACCGTTCAACATGGTTGATCGCATCAATGATCCTGTTTTTATCTGGTACCCTCATATAGCTTAAATAAAAATTTAATTTTTCTCCAATAAATTGATATTCAATTTAATAAATCTTATTAAAGTAGTTCCTGATGCTTCATAAAGCACCCCAATTGATCCGTCTTTTAATTTTTGCATGGCAGAATAAGCACTAAATCCCCAAACAACCTGCTTATATTTGGCAAAAGTCTTACCTTCATCATAACTTATCCATATACCAAGGTTGGCGCGTCCTTTTCCCGATCCGGGAGGCGTCCCAAGGGGTGCTGAAAAAAGCAGGCGATTTTTACTATCACCGTCACGAACAGATGAAAATCTGATCATGGATGCATCAACTCTGGTCATAGTGATTCCTCCCGTACCTGTATATATCCAGGTTTCCCCGCCATCATTACTCACATATTGGCTTCTCGCAGGTGTTCCCCCCCTGCAACTGAGCAAGATTCTGCCATCTGTCAATTCAACGATTTCAGATTCATTGGTACCCGGCAAGGTGGTATAATCCTTACCTGTCTGCCAATGAACACCTCCGTCATCACTAAAGACCGATAGCACGTCAAAACTTTGGCTTGTATCACGTCTGATGACCGGATAAATCAGTCTACCATTATGGTTTCCCTGATCTTCTGTCTGCCACTTTAGCTGTATCCCGATACCGGGACCGGTGTTAAAAGAAAACCACCTGGGATTCTTGATCTGTTGGTTAAGATTGATTGCCTTTGACCAGGAAAGACCATCATCATCACTAAAACGAAGAAAAGTTACAGACGAGCTATCTCCTAACCCTTGAGGAACAGATTTTTGTCCGCAATCATCCGGCCATTGCGTGTAAAAAAGAACCACTCTTCCTGTTTTCTCATCCAAAATCGGACGTGGGTCGGAATAATCAAAAGAAGGATCAGTATGGATATCTATCACATCACTCCATGTTCTTCCATTATCAGAAGAACGTTTCATCTGAAGTTTAATAGGCGCTCCGGAACCTCCCACATCTGAACCTGTTGGACGCCCTTCAATGAATGCAAGCAATGTTCCCTCCCTTGTTACTATCAGAGAAGGAATCCGATAACATTTCGTTCCTTTGGGCCCTTCCAGTCCTCCTTTAAATACACTGGTTTCAAATATGGTGTTTTCAAGAGTGGGTTCCTGATTATCTGCTTTCTGACAAGAAACATATGAAAACAACATCTCGACTATGATAATATTACTGATAAATATAAGTCTACCTAATCTTCGTTTCATTCTTATTTATATTTTTCCCGTTCTTTTTTACATGACCTGATCCATTCGAATAGCTCTTTTTTCATTGACTCTACAATTTCCGGTTTTTCTGCCGATAGGTCATGGATTTCGTCAATATCATCGGTCAAGTCATATAATTGGAAACTTCTCCCGTTATCCATGCTGATCAGTTTATATCGCCGGCCTTCAAGGGCCATTTGTTCTTCGTTCACCGTGACCTGTTTCTTCAACCGGCTGGGTAAAGGAGAAATAAAACCTATGTTCTTTTTCCTTGGTTTGTTGTCTTGAATCACAGGGATAACATTTTCACCATCCAGCGGCAACTGACCCGGCATAGTAATATGCGTTACAGACAGTAAAGTCGGATAAAAATCACTTGTGGACACTGCTGTTTTAATGACTTTATGTTCAGGAAATATAGCAGGCCATACGAGGAAGGCAGGAACCCTGATTCCCCCTTCTAACAGTTCCGCTTTCTTACCACGTAACGGACCAGCTGAATTATAGTCATGAATATAGGACGGGCCATTATCGCTACAAAACCATACAAGTGTATTTTTATAAATATTGAGAATATTGAGTTCATGGTTTAATCGTCCGATCTGCTCGTCCATCGCAGTAATGCAACCAAGCCAGTGTTGCGCAGGGATCGTCTGATCCGGATATAATGCTCTGTACTCGTTCCCGGCAACCACGGGCGTATGGGGTGTATGAAACCATATAACAGCAAAAAACGGTTTTTGCTGTTTTGTGTTTCTGTTTATGAAGTCCAGGGCTTTGTCCATAATAATTTTAGAATCATCCCCGGCAAGCCAGGTATCATCAAATTTACCAGGACCTGTCCAGTACCGGTCAGTCCACACAAATCCTCCCGTCCGTTGCCCGAAAGCCACCGGAACATCCTGTACATAACGATACTCTTTTGTCCCGAAGGCTCCTCCGACCATATAATAGGGATTATAAAGTGGCATCATGGATTCGGTAGAGTAACATTCATCAAAACCGTTTTCCCAGGGAGGGGAATAGGGTGACGGGCCATTGGGAAACTCTGACTGCTTTACAGTTTTACTTAACCCACCCACATGCCACTTGCCAAAATGCCCGGTTACATAACCCTTTGTTTTCAGGGCTTCAGCTATCGTTATTTCTTCTTTTGGCATGGGATGTCTGCCTGCCCATGGAATATTTAAGCGATAAGGATGTCGTCCCGTCAGACAGCTTGCCCGTGTAGGAGAACAAACGGGAGCTGCGGCATAGAAACGGTCGAACCGTATACCCTTAGCAGCCATATTGTCAAGATTCGGTGTTTTAACTACCGGATTTCCATTATAATGCACATCCCCATACCCCAAATCATCTGCCATTAAAAGGACTATATTTGGTAACTCTCCAGAGGATTTTGCTTCTGATACGAAAGATTTCTGTTTTTTTCGATTGCAGAAAACCAAACCTCCTGACACGAATAATATAACCATCAAGAAAACATACCAATTCCCTCTATAAAATTTTGTTTTAATTTTCATTTTAAGACATCATTTATTTATTATTACAAATAAGGGGACGTTTTTTCAACATCATCAAAAAGTTTTATCATTTCTTGTTTCATTGCTTGAAATTTATCCTTATAAATATTTTTCAGGTCTACTTTTTGCCCGATATCTTTCCGAATATTATATAACTCAAAATCTGTCAATCTGGCTTTTTTGATATCTTTTTGATAGGATCTCCTGAACCGGCCACGGGTATATTCCCCTCCATTCCATTTTGCTGTAAGAATCCAGTCTCCATCCCGGATCACAGAGTTTGGCCCGGCAACAGGTGCATAAAAATGCCACTGTAACGGGATTTTTCTCCTAATTTTTTCCCCTGAAAAAAGAGGAGAGATATCCGTACCGTCTAATCTTCCCGTTTCCGATACATGAATACCTGCAAGGTTGCAAAATGTGGGAAGAATATCTACATTGCTTATGGGCACATCACATATTTGTCCCTTTTTAATTTTACCGGGCCAAACCATGATGCCGGGAACGCGTATGCCTCCTTCCCAGAGATATCGTTTTCGTCCCCGCAAAGGGCCTACGGAACCATATGATCTGGAAAAATAATTATCAGTCCATGTGGCCGGGCCATTGTCAGAGGTAAAGAAAACAAATGTATTTCCGTATTTGTCCAATTCTTTCAGGGCATCCATAAACCTTCCAATAGCTCTGTCCAGATTGGTCACATTGGCATAATAGACCATCTTTTTACCATACTTACAATACTGAACCAATAAATCGGGAGGGGAAGAAATGGGCTCATGGACCTCATGAAATGCCAGATATAAAAAGAATGGTTTTGTTGTGTCATGTTTGGTACGTAACCATTTCAGAGCATCCTGTGTGACAATATCACATGAATAACCATGTTGTTGGTACAATTTTTCCCCATTGCGGTAAAAGCCTTTAGGATGAAGATGATGGGCACTGTACTGAGTGGCAAAATAATAATCAAAACCCATGTCGTCCGGCTGTGTTTGTTCATCTGTCCCCATTTTTCCATTCAAATGCCATTTACCAAACAAAGCTGTCTGGTATCCATGATCACGCAATAATTTTGCAATTGTAATTTCTTGTTTGCGTAGGTAAAAAGAAGAATCCGGTGGAATCCAGTCATAAATACCACTTCTATTAGGGGTTTTACCGGTAAGTAATCCGGCCCTGGAAGGAGAACACATTGGCGCTGAAGCATAACAATCTGTAAATAAAACCCCCTCCAAAGCCAGTTTATCCAGATTGGGGGTAATGATCTCATTATTTCCGTAACAGCCAAGATCTCCGTAACCCAGGTCATCAGCCAGTAAAATAATAATATTTGGTCTGGAATCATGCTGGCTTTCCTGCATATAGCCATCAACGGCTATCAGGAAGTATCCGGTCAGTAAGAATATGTATTTGATCGTACAAGAACGTTTTATCATGTTTTTCAGTCTATATTATTACAATCAGTTATTTTGACGTATTTGGCATGAATGTTTTTCTCTTTTAGATATGTTCTAATATAACGTACTACATCGGCATTATCATCAGCCACATTGTGTTGATCCGATATACCTGACGGCTCCAGTATATCGAAGAGTAAAAAGCTCCCGTTATTCGGGATAACAGCTTTCCATTTACTCCATCTTACAAACTGTTTCACTCTTTTATCCTCTGGGATATAACCGGATAATCTTTGTTTTATATTTTGATATTTAGGATTTCCGGCCAGATTGAACCATTCTTCAGGGTCTGACCGGTGATCATATAATTCTTCAGTACCGTCAAAATATTTTATATAACGCCAATTCTTTGTTCGAATACTATGATTTCCAATACCAATTGTAGTAACTTGGGGGAAATCCCATGCAGTATCCGGATTCATCAACAGAGGGAGGAGACTTTGACCTTCCAGATCGGTTTTGGGTTCCAAGTGACACATTTCCAATATAGTGGGATAAATGTCCAATAAGCTTACAAGAGCATCGCATCGCGTACCTGGTGTGAACCCTTTTGGCTGGTATTTTTTTGGTGGCACAATAATCATAGAGGTATGCACGGAGCGTTCCCAGGGGGTAAATTTTCCCCAGTGTTCCTTTTCTCCCAGATGCCAGCCATGGTCACTCCAAAAAATAATAAGCGTATTATCGGAATATGGACTGTTTTCAAGGGCATCAAGCAATTTCCCGACTTGTGTATCAGCAAAACTAATAACAGCCAGATATCCCCGTATCCCTTCTTTCCATTGACCATATTCTGTCACCGTTTTATGGGTTCCGGCTGTCCAGGGAAGCAATCCGAATTGTTTACCTATCCAGGGAAGATCATTCAAATCTCCTGCAATTGTTGAAGGTAATGAGACAGATTGTTGGTCATACATATCAAAATATTTCCGCGGGGCAAAAAAAGGCTGATGTGGTTTGTAAAAACCTGCAGCCAGGAAAAAAGGTGTTTTGTAATTATTTTTTAATTTATCTACTGTCCATAAAGCAATCTTCCCATCCGGCATATCACAATCCTTTACATCCAGCGGCCCCCAGTCAAATGTACTCCAACGATTCGAGGGACGGTCGAGGGTCGATATTCCATTCATAGGAAGGGTGACATGCTGTTTTCCTCTTTTTATGACAACCGTAGGGTCCATATTTACCGTTAGTAATTCTTCATCGGTAAAAGGAGTTCCTACTATTCCCGTACCCGGCCCATATTCATGGAAAGCCTTGGGCACTACATTACCGGTAGGATGGATCAGTTTTCCTGCACCCATGGAATAATATCCAGCATTTTTAAAATATTCGGGGATGGATATTTCATTTGGAGCATAATCCGTATAATCTCCGATATTATGATAAACATGCGTGGTTTCAGGTCGCTTTCCGGTGAAAACTGCAGCCCGGGACGGACCGCACAAAGGAGAAACACACATTGTATTGGTAAACAACATACCTATATTGGCTAATCGGTCGATGTTCGGGGTAACGGCATCCGGATAATTGTTCAGACAATGTATCCAGTCGTTCATATCATCCACAACAATAAACAAGACATTAGGGTGTGCCTTGTCCTTATTTTGTGCATGATTCATTTCTGTATTCACAAAACAAAAAAACAGAGAAATGAAGAGAAGTTTGTATTTCATAACTATTCTATTTTTGTTTTTTCACAATTTCTTCCCATGGCTGAACATTACAGCGTTTTGCCCATTTTTCCCATTTTTTTGACATTTCATTAACTTTTTTCGGGTATTTATCCGCCAGGTTATGTATTTCTGTACGATCTTTCTCCATATCATACAATTCCCATATCCCCATATACTTAGCTTTCCGGTTCCATTCACCCGGATATTCCATTACCAGTTTCCATTTTCCTTCACGTATAGCCTTATTGCCTTCATGTTCCCAGTACAACGTACGCCGGGGCAGTTGTTTCCCTTCTAATGCAGGAAGTAGACTGATACCCTCGGGAGGTATTGTGTTTTTCCCTTTGAATGTATCAGGGAATTTTA
>JAGGWN010000122.1 GCA_021157415.1 Bacteroidales bacterium
AAACCGATCTTTTCTTCGGGGGTCATAGCTGCAATTACCTCTTTAATTTTATCTTTACCTAATTGAGGTGTTTCATGTACTGATCCTTCTTTCTCAGAACATGACTGCATGATGAAAAAAGATACCATTCCTAAAAGCCAGGTATAAAAAATATTTTTCCTATTCATTTGGATATGTTTTTATGGGGTTCATTCATTTATTCACTTTTGTTGCATGCTCCGGGCTGTGTTCCCAACCCTATATTTATACACTTTTACATGATCCGTGCCTCCTTGTCGCTGGCAGATTCTTACTATATTCCGGCGTACACTCAGGAAGAATCCTTTCGTATATTTCCCTTCTTTATCACATAACTTTTGCATTCTGTTTTAGAAACCCTCCTCATGCTCAGATATATAATCTTCCAGCCGCTTCAAGGAAGCAGCTACGGTTTTTCCAAAATTTTTGTTATTTTTATGTCGTGTTACACATTGCGAAGAACGATAAAGTTGTTTTTCGATTATGCCTTGAAGATATTACTTTTCAAGGCATTTTCGTAATTTTTTTTACTACTTTTTTTAATCCGCCAAAAGGCGGACATTCCGTCAGGGGACGGATAGATACATCGGCGGACGGGCAATCGGCCGGTAGGCGAGCAAGGGAGGGTTTCGTTTTCCCGCAGCTTGCGGCCAAAATATTATTAACAACTTCAGGGTGGTATCCCGTGTGCTTGCAGCGGGGAGAGTCACTTTGTCAAAATGGCATTATACATGTTTAATGAAAATAATCCTACCATGAAAATGCGGATTTATGTCTGTGAAGGTCCGAAAGAAGAAGGCCATCGTCTGGCCAATACCCTGAATACCTGGCCGGTGTTCAGGGTGTGGCAGGAAAATAACACAGTGCAACTGAAAAAGATATTCCCGTAAACGTCTGTAATAATGGAAAGAAAATCAAGAAAAATTGTACTGATCATAGCTCTCTTTCTGGGAGCCGTTATCCTTATTGCTGTTCTGGGACATTATCCTGTCGTAATCATGGATGCGCTTACCCTGCAAGCAGCTTCCGGTTTTACGGTTCATGTCCCGGCCGGACGGATTCTTTTTGAACCGGTCCTGGGATTACTGTTGTTCTTCAACCGGTCGCTGTATGCCCTGACCGAAGTGCCGTATGCCCTGGCGTGGTTATTCGTTTTTTATCTGATCCGGATGGTATGGAAAGGGGCGGGAATAAGGGAAAAGAAGGTGCGTAAGGCATGGTTTGGAGGCAGGGTGGTGGATATCCCCGTTGTCGCAGGAGGGTTGCTTACTCTGTTTGTGGTGATGATCTTTATACGACTGCCGGGAAATACGATTGTAAATAAGACCCCGGATGCGGTGCTGGTGACCACCCACTGTCATACCGAATACAGTCACGACGGACTGATCTCGCAGAAGAGTCTCTGGCGATGGATGAAACGCAATGGTTTCGACGCTTTCTTCATCACCGACCATAACAATCATAATAAAACCCTGCAGTTTGTGCAGTTGCAGCGGCAGGGTGCTTTTCCTGCAGCCCCTCTGGTAATGTGCGGGGAAGAGTTTTCCGGATCAAACCACCTGAGCTTACTGGGTTTACAGGTGCCTTTTACTTCCAAAGGGTTTCCCGATTCACTGGCAGTGGATACCACGCATGCCCGGGGGGGTGCCGTGATCGTCAACCATTGGTTTGACGGGGAGCATATGACGCTGGAGTATTACCGGGACCTGGGTGCAGATGGTTTCGAAATTGAAAATACGGCTACAGACCGGTATTATCCACGAAACATATATCATAAAATCAGAAATTTTTGTGAACAGAACCATCTGATCATGAACGGTGGACTTGACTTTCACGGTTACGGAAATGTTTGTTCTTTGTGGAATGCTTTTGATATTCCCGGTTGGCATAAGATGGATCCTGTGGCTAAAGAAGAAACCATCCTGGAGGTATTGAGGAAACGTGACCAAAGCCACCTGAAAGTGTTGCTGTATCACGACAGACCTTATTATGATAAAAAAAATCTTATATTCCGGCCTTTTATTACCTTGTATAACTATTTCAGGACACTTGGCCTCTTCCAGGTACTTTCCTGGGTAGGGTGGATGCTGGTACTGACCTGGTTCCTGATGCGACATGCTATAAGAAGAGAAGATGAAAAGAATATTTTTACAGGCAGGCTGATTTCTGTGTCCGGGATAATAAGTGCGTTGTTCTTGCTGGCATTGGCGTTGAATTATTTTCTCAGATACCGGAAGGTTACTGATTATAACACGATCTATCCCGAATATGCACGGATGTTCTGTTTTATAGGTTTGGGTTTGTTTATCTATTCGTTGGTGGTTTTCTGGATAAGAGCAAAAAAGAAATTATAGGATCCCTTCATAGTTTATTGACTGAATTCTCATGCAATAAAAGCGTATGATAGCATTGTCAGGTAAGCATATTTTTCTCATTCTCTTATTTTCCGGGATAATTCGGCTATTAGGCATTGATTCTTCCCGTGCAAAAAAAGGAAAATGATTAGGCAGAGATTTGAAACGCTACCCCTGCAGAGCCAGGGACAAAATTTCATGGGTGTCCAAAGCAAAAACAGGGCATTTAGGTTTGTGAAAACAAAAAAAAATAAAATGATGAAAAAAAAAGCATTCTTTACACCGCTTTTACTCCTTGCAATCCCGGGTATGATTTTGTTGTCCGGATGTTCCTCAAATGCTACGGAGGAAAAGATTAATTCGGATTATGTCGATCCTGATATCGGGGGAGTGGGGTGGTTACTGCAACCCACACGGCCTACGGTATCGGTACCCAACAGCATGATCCGGATGTATCCTGTGCGACCTGACTGGCTCTCTGACCAGATCAGCTATTTTCCCCTGACCATAAAGTCGCACCGCCAGGGCGAGTTATTTGGTATTATGCCTTACAAAGGCATCATCGCCGATAGCAGCTGGACAAAAAAGGAGATGTATGACCATGATCTGGAGATCAAACAACCCTGGTATTATTCTACCTATTTTATTGATAATTATATAGAAACGGAATATACGGCCGGAAGACATAGTGGTATTTTCCGTTTTAATTATGAAGGAGAACAGCCGAAGGTGGTTCGCCTGCAGATTAACAATGCCGGAAAATGGATTAAAGCGACCGCTTCCACAGTAGAAGGGGAGGAGGATTTCGAGGGGATGAAAGCCTGGGTATATGGGGAGTTCAATGTTGAGGGAGAAAGTTCAAAGACCACGCTGGAGGTGATGAATGCACGCAGGGACACCCGGTATGAAATGCCGTCGGTGCTCTTTCAGTTTTCGAAAGACACTCCTGCAACCGTTATTTTTAAGTACGGGATTTCTTTTATCAGCCCGGAGCAGGCCCGGAAAAATTTATATGAGGAGATCCCCGGCTGGGATTTTGTAAAACTATCTGACAGGTCAAAAGAGATTTGGATGTCCCGGCTGAACAAGATCAAAGTGAGAGGAGGCACGGAAAGCCAGCGCAAAGTTTTTTATACGGCTTTGTACCGTTGTTATGAACGGATGGTTAACATTACCGAAGACGGCCGGTATTATAGTGCCTATGATCACAAAGTACACAAAGCAAATCACGATTTCTATGTGGATGATTGGATATGGGATACTTACCTGGCGTTACATCCTTTGAGGATGATCCTGAATCCGGGCATGGAAACGGATATGTTGCGTTCTTATGTGGACATGTATGAACAGTCGGGCTGGATGCCGCAGTTTCCCTTGCTTTATAAAGATAACCCGGCGATGAACGGGTTTCATTCCACCATTTATTTTCTGGATGCCTGGCGGAAAGGACTGCGTGAATTTAATGTGCGGAAAGCCTATGAGGGTATGAAGAAGAATGCTTTGCAGGCCACCATGTTGCCCTGGCGTAATGGCCCGGCTACCGTCCTGGATACTTTCTACCGGGAACATGGTTATTTTCCGGCCCTTCATCCCGGCGAGAAAGAAACCGTGAAGGAGGTGCATCCTTTTGAACGGCGGCAGGCGGTGGCTGTCACCCTGGGGGCTGGCTACGACGATTGGGCTCTGGCAGAAATGGCAAAGGATCTGGGCGAAAAAGAAGATTTTGATTATTTTATCAAACAATCGCTGAACTATCGCAATCTTTACATGCCGGAGATGAAACTTTTTATGCCAAAGGATGCCGACGGGAACTGGATCAATATTGATCCGGGGTTTGACGGAGGACCCGGAGGGCGTGACTATTATGATGAAAATAACGGTTATACCTATGCCTGGCAGCCGCAATACGATGTCTACGGGTTGATAAAACTTAAAGGTGGCCGGACAGCGTTTACTGCTGAACTGGATCAGCTGTTCCGGGAAGATCTGGGCAGAGCCAGGTACCAGTTCTGGGCGAAATTTCCCGATGCCACAGGTTTGGTAGGACAGTTTTGCATGGGTAACGAACCCGGCTTTCATATTCCTTACCTGTATGATTTCTCCGGAGCCCCCTGGAAAACACAAAAGCATATCCGTTTTCTGCTGGACGCCTGGTTCCCGGACTATATCTTTGGGATCCCCGGCGATGAAGATGGCGGTGGTATGTCTGCCTTTGTGGTCTTCTCCATGATGGGTTTTTATCCGTTCACTCCGGGGCTGCCTGTTTATGCCATTGGGAGTCCGGTGTTTAAAGAAGTGAAAATAAAAATGGATAACGGAAAGACGTTTGCTGTAATTGCGGATAACTATGCACCGGAGAATAAGTATATACAATCGGCAACGTTCAATGGCAAACCTTGGAATAAGCCGTGGTTTACCCATGACCAACTGATGAAGGGAGGGACATTGCAACTCGAGATGGGGGCTTATCCCAATAAAGAGTGGGGAAGTGATAAGGAGGCAGGACCTCCGTCATCGGAAGACCTGAAGTGATTGAGGAAAATGGAGGTTCCTGAAATCTCTTCCTTTCATCGCCTTCCTGATCCTGTAATTTTGTATTTTTATACCCTGAGAATGACAATCAGAACATGACAAATATGAATATGAAGAAGTATTTTTTCCTCTCTTTCTTTCTGGTCTTTTTCTTTTCCTGCCGGCCTCAGAAAGATACAAAATCTCCGGTGGATTATGTGAATCCTTTTATCGGAACGGATTTCTTTGCCCATATGTTTCCGGGTCCCACGCTGCCGTTCGGCATGGTGCAGTTAAGCCCGGATACGGACATACGGGGCTGGACCTATTGTGCCGGGTATCAGTATGCCGATAACTCAATCATGGGTTTCAGCCACACCCATTACAGCGGGGTGGGGATGGCGGCGGCGGGGGATATTCTGATCATGCCCACTGTCAGTCAAAAACTGCAGGTGACCCCCGGACCCAAGGAATATCCCGGGAAAGGCTACCGTTCAGGATTCGACCACAGGGATGAAGAGGCATCCCCGGGATACTATTCTGTGCTGCTCAAGGATTATGAGGTGAAAGCAGAGCTGACGGCCTCCCGCAGGGTGGGGATGCATAAATATACTTTCCCCAACACCAACGATGCCCACATTCTGATTGACCTGGGACATAACATCGGGAAAAGACCGGAGGGAAAATCCCATCTTGAATTTGCGGATAATCATACCATACAGGGATATAAAGTGTCTCAGGAAGCGATTGTCTATTTTGTGGCTGAGTTCAGCCGGCCTTTTGACGCTTACGGTACCTGGGATGCCGGTTATGTAACCCCGGAATCAGGAGCCTCCGTTTTTCCATGGAAATCGGCCGAATCGGGCAGAAATATAGGTGCTTTTGTTAACTATCGTACCCGCGAAGGAGAGGTGATCCTGGTGAAAGTCGGCTTATCATATGTGAGTGTGGACGGAGCACGGAAGAATCTGGAGACGGAAATACCTGACTGGAATTTCATGGCAGTGAGAAGAAAAGCTTACGACACGTGGAATAATGAACTGAAAAAAGTGTCGGTAAAAACCAACGACGTGGGGGAAAAGCAGGTATTTTATACGGCACTTTACCATGCCATCCTGGCCCAGCGTATTTTCAACGATGTGGACGGGAAATACATGGGCATGGATGGAAAAGTGCATGTGGCTGAAGATTACGATTTCTTTCCGTCCTTTTTTTGCTGGGATACTTATCGTACCGAACATCCCCTGATGACCCTGGTAGAACCTGAACATGTGAATGATATGATCCGTTCGATAGTGGATAAAACCAGTCATTATGGATGGTTGCCGGCGCAGCATCATCGCAACAGGTACGGCCAGGGCATGGCCGGGGATCATTTATTTCCGATCATCGTTGATGCTTATATGAAAGGATTCCGGGACTGGGATGTGAAGTTTCTTTATGATGCCATGTGGAAAAAGGCCACGCAGATGCCTCCCGCACCCTTACCGCCGGAGAACGGCCGATCGGGTCTGAAAGAGTATGAGACACTGGGTTATGTCCCGGTGGATAAACGACAGGAGTCGGTGTCGAATACGCTTGAACTTGCCTACGATGACTGGTGCCTGGCACAGATGGCCCGGGCACTTGGAAAAAAGAATGATTACCGGGAGATGATAAAACGAGCCCACAATTATAAAAACCTGTTCGACCCCCGGGTGTGCTTTATGCGGCCACGGCTGACGGACGGGTCATGGCTACCTGCCTGCAAAGGTCAACCTGCAGGAATAGTCCGGAAAGGGGGTCATTCCTGGTATGATTGTTTTGATCCTCTGCTGGTGGGCCGCCGTCCGAACAGGTATTTTACCGAATCAAATGCCTGGCAATATGTCTGGTCGGTACAACAGGATATTCCGGGATTGATTGAATTGTTTGGGTCCAAAGAAAAATTTATCGCCAAACTGGATACTTTTTTTACGATGAGCCCGGAGGTCTCAGGTCCTAAATATGTCGGCGTGGTGGGGACAATCGGCCAGTATGTCCAGGGAAACCAGCCTTCACACCATGTGGCGTATTTGTATGATTACGCCGGTCAGCCCTGGAAAACCCAGAAATGGATAAGAGAAGTGATGAAACTGTACAGGAATAATCCGGGGGGTATATGCGGCAATGAGGATATGGGCTCTCTCTCTTCATGGTTTGTATTCAGTGCCATGGGCTTCTATCCTGTGACCCCGGGATCAAATGTGTATCTGATCGGTTCTCCGTTACTTGAGGAGGTGACCCTGAAAAAAAATCCTCCGTACAGAAATAAGGATTTTACGATCATTGCACACAATGTATCGGACCGGAACAAATACATCAGGTCTGCTACCCTTAACGGACAACCTTTGAACAGAATATGGCTGACTCAGGAAGACATAGTGAAAGGAGGGATCCTGGTATTTGAGATGGCTGCACTACCGGATACTTCCCGTGGCGGTGATCTTCCCGAGATACCCCGGGAAGTAATCGTTAATAAATAATGTATAATGAATAAAAAAGCAGAAGATTAAAGTTTTCATTTTTTATTATTTTGTGTGATAATGTTTATGAATGGTAATGAATCTGAAATGGTAATTATTAACAGTTAAAAAATACTTTTGGTATGCTTGCAGGAATAGATTTGTTTATTATCATAGCCTACTTTGCCGGGATGATGATCCTGGGGTATTATTTCAAAAGATTTGTAGGGAATTCGGAGGATTATTTTTTAGGGGGACGAACCTTGCCATTCTGGGCCATCGGTATGTCGGTGGTGGTGTCCGACATAGGGGCCATGGACTTTGTCGGGGTTTCGGGGCAGGCATACCGTTTTGGCGTATCGGTCGGAAATTTTGACTGGATCGGCTCGGTGCCCGCTATGTTGCTGGCAGCGTTTATTTTTATTCCCTACTTCTGGCGGGGAGGGATGTACACCATTCCGGAGTATCTTGGAAAAAGATACAACCGTTCCGTGCGAACAATTGCCTCTTTGACCTGGATCACGTTTTTTGCTGTGGATCTGGGCGTTTTGTTCTGGGCTACGGCGGTACTACTGAATGTGTTAATGGGCTGGCCGGTGTGGCTGTCCATTCTGCTTACAGCCGGAGTGGTGGGGTTTTATACTTATTTCGGCGGTATTACGGCAGTGGTGATGACTGACGTGGTACAACTGATCATCATGTTTGTGGGTGGGTTTACCTTGGTGTTTCTGGGTTTTCATGCCGTGGGTGGCTGGGATGCCATGGTGACTAAAATCCACAGCATGGGACCGGAATACCAGCAGCATTTTCATTTAATACAACCCTCGGATACCAAATCTCCTTTTCCCTGGACCGGAATATTATTCGGCCTTACCTTTGTTATGGCCAATGCTTACATGATCGGGAACCAGACCATCGTACAGCGCTGCCTTACGGCCAAAAACGAATGGCATGCCAAAGCCAGCATGATCTTCGGGGCCAGCCTGAAAATGCTGATCCCTGTGTTGGTGATGTTTCCGGGACTGATGGCAATTATCCTGCATCCCGGACTGACTGATGGCGATAAGGCTCTTCCACTGATGATTAAGAATATCCTGCCTCCCGGCCTCGTGGGTCTGATGTTTTCAGCCTTTTTTGCCGGGATGATGTCCAGTGTGGACTCCCTGCTCAACTCTACGGCTACCCTTTTTACCAAAGATATCTATGAACCTTATATTAAAAAAGGTGCGACAGATAAACATTACCTGCACGTTGGAAAAATCACTACACTTATTCTGCTGATTCTGGGGGTTATCACTTCACCTATCAGTAGTAAATACCCGGGAATCTATGTGGCTGTTCAGACGTTCCTGTCCTATTTCCAGGGACCGTTGTTTTCTATCTTGCTGCTGGGTATATTCTGGAAAAAAACTACCCAGTGGGGCGGACTCAGCGGCCTCATCATCGGCATTGGGGTGGCCGTCATACTGAATACCTTTAAAGGACGCTTCTTTACCATTCAGGATCCTTTCCTGTATGTTTCATGGTGGTCTTTTGTGACAGGATTTATCGTGACTTTTATCGTAAGCCTCTTTACATCTCCTTATCCTGATAAGAAACTTGTGGGACTGGTTTACAACCTGACTGTGAAAAAGAGCAATCCATAATCATTTAATCCGGAAAAGAATATGTTAAATTTTGACTGGCTTTCGGGAATATCGCAGAACATGGCTAAATGGATCTTCTTAGGCCTGTTTATCCTGATCGGAATACTCGTTCTTTTTATCCCCAATGATTATATCTTTCAGGGAGTGAAGAAACAAGACAGACACTGGTACATGAACCTGAAATTGTGGGCCATTATTGTACTTGGGATGTTGTTTTATACCTATTATATTTTTTAACTGCACCAAATAACAACATTATGGAACCTACTGATATTGAAAAACAGAAACGACAAAAAGCTATGCAGATTAACAATGCATTGGGCCTTTTTATATTATTTTTCGGGATTGTGGTGATCATTGCCGTACCTTTTTCCGATAATTATTATGATAAGATGACCAATCTGGTAGCAGGTGTGATCCTGAGTGGTATCGGAGGAGGAACCATCTGGTATGCAAAAAGAGTGATTAAATCGCTGAACATAAAAAATACCGATCCTAAAGATCATGAAAGTTAATTCGACTTTATTTATCTGGCATGCATAGATATGATTGTCCTGCATAAAAAGCTTTCGGAAAAGTGGATGATACGTTCATCCGGAGAGATAACACAGGGTGGAGCTGAGATTGCAACGCCCGGTTATCGCCCCGTAGGATGGTATCCTGCGGAAGTCCCTTCCACGGTATTGGCTACCTTGGTGAAAAACGGGGTCTATAAGGATCTTTATGTTGGAATGAATATGGCAAAAGTTCCGACAGAGCAGTTCAGAGTTCCCTGGTGGTATCGAAATGAATTTGAGCTCACTGCAGAGGAGGCGGAACAAACGGTACTGGTGAGTTTTGACGGGATCAATTATAAGGCGGATATATGGCTGAACGGCGAGAGAGTGGAAACCATGGATGCCGTAACAGGAGCTTTCAGACGATTCAAATTCGACATCTCAACATTTGTAAAACCCGGTAAAAATGTCTTGGCTCTTAAGGTAGTGCCTCCGGGACCGGGAGATTATTCCATAGGTTATGTGGATTGGAATATTGATCCTCCAGATAATAACATGGGGATTTTCAGGGAGGTGGCGCTGCATGTCAACAGGGGGATTTCCATGGAGTATCCTTTCATAGATGCTCAGTTTAACCCGGCTAATCCGGAATATGCTTCCCTGACACTTTCTACCGGCGTGCTGAACCATACGGATAAAAAAGTGACCGGAATACTGAGAGCGGCCATTGACAGCCTGGAGGTGAGTAAAACGGTGATCCTGGCACCCGGCGAACGGAAAGAGGTTGTTTTTTCTCCGCACGACTTTCTGGAGCTGAATATCAGAAATCCCAAACTTTGGTGGCCAAACAATTTGGGAGACCCCAGCCTCTATAAATGCAATATTTCTTGTGAATTAAAAGGGGAAATATCCGACCGGCAGGAAGTGTCTTTTGGGATCCGTAAGGTTGAGGATTTTTTTGAAAACGGTCACCGGGGTTTTAAAATCAACGGTCATAAAGTAATGATCAAAGGAGCCGGCTGGACGGATGATCTGCTCCTGCAGGATACTCCGGAATCCTTAGAAGCCCAGATCAATTATGTAAAACACCTGAATCTGAATTGTATCCGGATGGAGGGATTCTGGGGAAAAGACCAGACCTTGTATGACCTGTGTGACCGGAACGGTATCCTGATAATGGCCGGATGGAGTTGTCACTGGGAACATGAGGAATTCCTCGGCAAGCCGGTAGATCCAAAATACGGAGGAATCGTTGAACCCGAGGAGATTGACCTGATGTCCGGGGCCTGGACAGATCAGATCCTGTGGCTGCGTCACCATCCTTCTATCTTCGTCTGGAATGTGGGGAGTGATAAGCTGCCACATCCCGAGGCGGAAAAAAAGTATGCAGAATCACTCAGGAAATATGATCCTACCCGGCCTTACCTGAACTCCACAGGCGGCGTGGGGAGTGACCAGGGGGTAATTACCGAAGTAGAGCTGATCAGTGAAATCAGCGGATCATCCGGAATGAAAATGCTGGGACCTTATGCTTATACCCCTCCTATATACTGGTATACGGACAAGAATTTCGGAGGAGCCTATGGTTTTAATACAGAGACATGTCCGGGAGCCAATGTGCCACCGCTGGAAAGCATCAAAAAGATGATCCCTCCCGAACATCTTTGGCCGGTGGATGAGGTGTGGGAATATCATTGCGGAAAAAATACTTTCCGTACGCTTGACAGGTTTATAACAGCCATAGAAAAAAGATATGGAAAACCGGAAGGAGTAGAAGACTTTGCTTTTAAAGCACAGGTGCTGAATTATGAACTGATGCGTCCGATGTTTGAAGCTTTTCAGGTCAACAAAGCCAAAGCCATGGGTGTGGTACAGTGGATGCTCAACTCAGCCTGGCCCAATATGTATTGGCAACTGTACGATGCGTTTCTGATGCCTAACGGCGCTTTTTACGCTACACGCAGGGCTTGTACTCCGTTGCACCTGGCTTACCATTACGGCGATAGATCCGTGTACTTAATCAATGATTGTTTTTATGACGTGACGGAGCATAAAGCCCGCATCCGTATTTTGGATGTCAATTCCCGGTTGATCCTGGATGAAACCGTGGATGCGTATTGCGGCGCAGAGAAAACATCTTTTATTTTTACACTTCCGGAACTGAAAGATATTACGGATTCCTGGTTTCTGGACTTAAGATTATTGGATCTGGATGACCGGCAAATAGATCGGAATTTTTACTGGCTTTCCCAAAAACAGGATGTGCTGGATTATGAATATGAATTTGAGGATTGGCCGTTTTATACCCCAAGTAAAGAATATGCGGATTATACCGCGTTGCATAAACTTAATAAAGTAAAACTGGATGTGAAATACCGTCACGAGAAAAAAAATAACGATAACGGCATACACCTGCTGGTTGAACTTACAAACACGGATAAGGTACTGGCATTCTTTACTGAACTGAGTGTATTAAACGGAAAAGAGGGATTGACTTATTTGCCGGTGTTCTGGGATGATAATTATGTGACTGTGTTGCCCGGTGAGTCTGTACAACTGAAAGGGGCTATACCTAAAAATATTACGGAAGATAATAAACCTGTTTTAAAAGTGACAGGGTGGAATGTGGTGGAGAAAAATTATAATTTATATTAAAAAATTAAGTCATGGGAAAAATGGCGGTTAACGGAGGACTCCCGCTGAGGGATGTGAAAAAAAATCCCTGGCCCGCATGGCCTGTGTGGGACCAGAATGAAGAGAAGGCTTTGCTGGAAGTGTTGCACAGCGGTGTATGGTCGTACAATGGACCCAAAGAGATGGAATTTGATCACATGTTTGCCGAATTTTCCGGCGTGAAGTATGCAGTGTCGGCGGCCAACGGCACCGTGACCCTTCAGTTGGCACTGGAAGCTCTGGGCATCGGCTACGGGGATGAGGTTATTATTCCCGGACTTACCTGGCAGGCTACGGCCGCTTCCGTGGTCGATGTGAATGCCGTCCCCATTCTGGTGGATGTACTGGAAGATACCTGGTGCATTGATCCGGAAGAAGTTGAAAAGGCCATAACACCCCGGACCAAAGCTATTATACCTGTTCATCTTTACGGTAGTTTTGCCGACATGGATGCAATCATGGCCATTGCCCGAAAATACAATCTCTATGTCATTGAGGATTGTGCCCATAAACATGGCGGAGAATGGAAAGGGGAAAAAGCCGGCTCGATAGGAAATATCGGAAGCTTTAGCTTTCAATTGTCAAAGCATCTGACCGCGGGGGAAGGAGGAATATTGACCACTAATAATAAAGAGTTGGCTGATAAACTGGATGCCTTAAGAAACTGCGGAAGAAGGCCGGAAGAAGAGGTCGCTGAAGAGGTGGATAAAGGGGCCGGACATTACAACGACGAGGGGAATTTTATCCAGTCGGGAAACTACAGGATCACGGAATTTCAGGCCGCGGTGTTGATAGAAGGACTGAAACGCTTGCCTGAACAAAACAAAAAAAGGGATAAAAATGCTATGTACCTGAATGCCCTTCTGAAAAACATACCAGGAGTTGATCCGATAAAAAGAGATAAACGGGAATCCCGGGAAGCCTATTTTAACTTTAATTTCCGGTATAAAAAAGAGGAGTTCAAAAATCTGCCTGTGGAGAAATTCAGGAAAGCGCTGGCTGCCGAACTCGGAATTGATGTGGAAGCCAGTTATGAGCCGCTTAATAATTGTTCCCTGTATGTCCCTTTGACCAAACCTTTCCGCTACCGGATCAATGAAAAACACTGGAAAGCCATAAATCCTTCGCGATTTGAATTACCGGTGTGCGAAAGGATCTTCCGGGAAGAATCGGTATGTACCCATCATAAGATTCTGCTGGGTGGTAAAGAAGATATGGAACAGATCGTGTCGGCCATACAAAAAATTTATGACAACGCCGAAGAACTGATGTGACGAAAAAAGAATATGATATTCGTTGCTTCATGATATTTTTGGCAGTTGATAAATGACATCTGGAGGTTTCCTGTATGTCCGGTTGACCGTTGCAGGCTGGAAATCGGTGAAACGGAAAACAATAAAACAAGGTTATGAAAAAGATAAATATTGCACTCATCGGTACCGGATATATAGCTGATTATCATGCACGAGGATTATTGGATCAGGCTGGTGTGAACTTGACAGGGGTGGCCGCGGCTACCGGAACCTCTGTGGAAAAGTTTGCTGCCCGCTATCACATAGAAGGAGTCTTAACCACCGATGTTTCCTCCTTGGCAGACCGCGATGATGTGGATGCTGTGGTCATCGGTACGCCCAATAAGTTTCATGCCCCTTATGCCCTGGAATTTCTCAGGAAGGGAAAGGATGTCTTTCTGGAAAAACCCATGGCCATGAATGCCGCAGAAGGGGAGGAGATCATGAAAACGGCAAAAGAAACGGGCCGGCTGGTGATGGTGGGTCATATGTGGCGCTTTGACGAAGAAGTGAATTATATGAAAAAGGTGGTGCTTTCCGGAGCATTGGGAAAGATTGTCAAGTCCAAAGGTTATGGCATTCATGTAAACTGGGGGCCTGAAGGTTGGTTCACCAAAAAGGAACTGTCCGGCGGAGGTGCTCTGATTGACATGGGGGTCCATGCCATTGATACGGTCAGATATATTCTGGGGGATCCCGACCCCGTGAGTGTCTATGCCCGGATAGAAACCTGCTACGGAGAGTACGATGTGGATGATACCGGGGTGTTGGTGATCACCTGGAACAACGGGACGATATCTATAATCGAAAGTGGCTGGTGGCAACCACACATGGACGGCCCCGAAGCAGCTACCCGCCTGTTCGGTACGAAAGGCTATGGAAGCGTTTTCCCTACCTTTATTAAAAAGAATGATACCCGCGAAGATTACAGACTGTCAGGCCCTGCAAAAACCGAGCACTGTGACCAGCGTATCTATACGCGTCAGATGGAACATTTTATTGCATGCATAAGAAACCGGCAACAACCTTCTCCGGGAATAACAGAAGGACAGACCATTATGAAGATTGTGGATGCGGCTTACTTGTCTGCACAATACCATAAGGTGATCCGGTTATAAACCGGTATGATTTTATTGTACTAAAGTTATCTATATCATATCTTAACCCAAACATATAGAATATTAACAATCTTTAATATTTGTTAGTTTAAGGGGATGGAATTGTGTTAAAATACTTTATGCAATAATTAAGATTTATTAAACAAAACTGGATTTTTCTGTTTTAATTTGTTATGTTATAAAATAGTATTTGATAGAAATATACATAAAACAGAAATAATCCCAAACAGGAGTTTATCCTTTCAAAAGTATTTCCTTTTCAATTTTTCTAATTATTAACTAAACCTAAAGCTTATGAAAAGAAAAATTTTCCAAGTGTTGTTTTTGTTAGTCGTGTTCTCAACGAGTACATTGGCACAAAAAACAGTTAGTGGTGTTGTCACGGATGATACCGGGAATCCTTTGCCCGGGGCCAATGTTACAATCGTTGGCACGATGCAGGGAACCATTACCGACCAGAATGGTTACTACAGTATACAAGTCCCTTCGAATGAAACGGTTCTGCAGTTTTCTTTTGTAGGTATGGAAACCCGGAAAATAAAAGTGGGTGACAAAACATCCGTTAATGTTACACTCAAAACATCTTCAGTTGGATTGAATCAGGTTGTGGTAACTGCTTTGGGCATTTCCCGACAAAAAAAATCCCTGGGTTATGCTGTGGGAGAGGTTGAAGGGAAAGACCTTACGGATGTGCCCCATGAAAATGTGGTGAGTTCACTTGCAGGAAGAGTGTCCGGGGTTGCCATTAGTTCAACGTCCGGACCCGGCTCCTCTGTCAGTATGGTGATTCGCGGGGCATCTTCTTTGACCAGCGATAATCAACCATTGTTTGTGGTGGATGGTATTCCAATGAATAATACACTAAACAATGTGACAGAGATGGCCCGGGATACGAAAGTAGACTACGGAAATGCTATTTCGGATATCAATCCGGAAGATATTGAAAGCATTTCCATACTTAAAGGACCAAGTGCTGCTGCCCTATATGGATCAAGGGCCGGTAATGGTGTGGTACTTATTACAACAAAATCCGGAAAAAACAGTAAAGGAGTAGGCGTAACGGTATCTTCCAGTACGGTTCTTGATAATCCTTACAAGTACCTGCCTATGCAGACACTTTTTGCCAACGGGAAAAGGCCTTACACTCAGGATAACCGCCCGAATAACGGGTTGCCTTATTATTCGGTACCAGCAGGATCGTCAGGATGGGTTGGCCCTCAGTTAGATCAGGGTATGATGGCTTACCAGTGGCCCTATTTCAATGAAAATGGGGAGCTTACTGCACGACCATTGGTATCACATCCTGACAATTATAAGAATTTTTTCCAAACGGGATTTACGACAGAAAATGCAGTGGCTGTTACCAATGCCACGGATCGAATGAATTATCGATTATCATATAGTAATATGCAGAACAAAGGGGTCATTCCTAATAGTGACATGCACAGAAATTCGCTGAATTTAAATTCTTCAGTTAAAATAGTGAAAAACCTTACGGTTACTACAAACCTTAATTATGTGAATACCGGTGCAAAAAATCGTCCGGCAGGCAACCGTGGAGCAAATCCGGTGCAAGCACTTTATGATGTAAACCCCCATATAGACATTCTTCAAATGAAGAATTATTGGGAAGAGGGGAAAGAAGGCATCCAACAGAATGGACCTTATAACCTGGTAGTTAATAGTGATGGCTCCTACGGAAAAGACGATATGGGGAATAATCCTTATTTTCTTGCAAATGAAGTAAATAATCCTTTTTCCAGATCACGGATTTTCGGAAATGCAAGGATTGATTGGGAGATACTCCCCGGTCTGTCTTTTATGGCCCGTTATAATCATGATCAATATAACGAACAAAGGGAAACAAAGATAGCTCCCAGCTACACCAAAGAACCAAATGGTTTTTACGGATTGCAAAATCTTTTCAGAATTGAACAAAATACGGATTTCTTGGTTTCCTATAAAAAAGACGTAAGTAATTTTAGTATTTCTGCTTCTGCCGGAGGTAATTACAGGTATCAGTATGCTACCAACCATACAACACAGGCAAAGAAAAGAGGTACAGGTTTGATTGTTCCCAATGTTTTTACGCTTTCCAATATTGCTCCGGATAATTTAACGTATTATTCCAGTTATTCCAAAAAGGGTGTTTATAGTTTATATGGTCTGGTGAGTATGGGATATAAGTCTGTGATTTACCTGGACTTAACGGGTCGGAATGACTGGTCCAGTACGCTGCCCAAAGAAAGTCGTTCTTACTTCTATCCTTCGGCCTCCCTGAGTATGCTTTTGAATAAAATGATCGATCTGGGTAGTAAAGTATCTCTCATAAAACTGAGAGGTGGCTGGGCCATGGTCGGGAATGACACCGATCCATATCGATTGATGCCTACCATGGGAAATGCCGGGTCATGGGGAAACCAGACGCGCCTGACCACTTCAGGTACATTATTGCTTCCCGATCTGAAACCGGAAATACAAAGCTCTTGGGAAATAGGAACGGATCTGACATTTTTTAACAATCGGTTATCGACTTCGGCTACTTATTACAAAGCAGACAATGAAAACCAGATTTTAGGCATCGGTCTTCCTCCTTCATCCGGCTATACCTCCAAGCAGATCAATGCAGGTTTGATCGAAAGTAAAGGGATTGAACTTTCTTTGGGAGGAACTCCCATTCAGACCAACGATTTTTCCTGGGATATAAATTTCGTATTCTCTAAAAATAAAACCATTATTAAAGAACTGGCGGAAGGCTTTGATTATATTAGACTATGGAGCGATGCCAAGGGAGGTGCATATTCTTGGGTTGGTGATGAAATTGGCCAGATTATTGACCGGGCTATGGTGCGGGTTAACGATCCCTCTTCTCCTTACTACGGATGGCCTATCCTGGATGATGAAGGATGGGAAGATAGTGATCGCACCCTTCAGGATGAAAACGGAAACAGGGTTGCCCCTGTAATCGGAAACTTTAATCCAAAAGCATTGATAGGGATGCAATCTTTGGTTTCCTATAAACGTTTTACACTTTCTTTTAATCTGGATTGGAGAATTGGCGGACAATTTGTTTCCCAGACTTTCCGTTATGCAGAATCTGATCTTCACACCCAGAGGTGGCTGGATAAAGTGCATAACTTTAATAATATCAGTGACCTTCCAACCTACCTGAAGGAACATGCTGACCAGTATTTGCTTCCGGGAGGAGAGTTTTATGTGCTCGTTGGTGGTCCTACCAAGGAACTGGGAGGTCTTGAGCACACTGAAGGAGGTATAACCCTCTATGACGGTGTTTTCATGCCTGGTGTTGTGGGAGACTATGATGATAATGGTAAATTCATTCCTGTTCGTGAAAACCTGGGAGGCCCGGGCACTCCAACCATCCGGTATCAGGATTATTACGGATGGAGTTATACTCGTAATGCAACGTTTGATGCGGATTACATTAAACTTAGAGAAATCTCGCTGACCTATCAGCTTCCTGCTGTTTTGAAAGGTGTTAGAAATCTGTCTGTATCATTGTACAGTCGTAACATTATCCTTTGGACCAAAGCCAAAATAAATGTGGATCCCGAGTTGGCATTCCAGCCGGAAAGCGATGTGCAAGGAAATGGTATTCAGTTTAAGCAGGGAATTGAAAGATATAATGTTGCCCCCTGGACAATCCCCGTTGGTTTTAAATTAAATATAAGTTTCTAATTGTTGAAAATATAAACCAAGTAGTTATGAAAAATATGAAAGTAATATATAATCTGTTTCTGGTTCTGTTTGCGATAATGTTTGTGTCTTGTGACAAACAACTTACCCAGCTGAACGTGAACCCGAATGGGGTAGACCCCGAAACGGTGAATCCCAATCTTATACTGGCAACAGTAATCTCAAACACCGCAAAGCCTTATCTTGAAATGGGCTTTGACGGTGATGTCGCCGGCGTTATGCAATATGTGCAAAAAAGTGGATGGAGTTCTGGTTTGAACAAATTCGACTGGGTCGGTGAACGTTCCTGGGGAGGTCCCTATGCCAATCTGAGAAATGCAAAACATCTGTATGAAAGGGCTCTGGAAGAGAATATGGAGTTCCAGCAAGGCGTCGCTATTGTCTTAAGAGCCTTCAATTTTGGCTATATCGCCGACTCGTGGGGAGATGCTCCTTATACCTATGCACTTAATGCCCCTGCAGGTGGACAGGAAGATATGTTTCCTGAATTCGATTCTCAGGAAGATATCTATCGTGGAATTATTGATGAACTTAAGAATGCCAATACATTATTGTCAAAACAAATTGGCGATTATAAAGGGATAGATCCGGATGCTGATCTGATTTATCACGGCGATCCGGCAAAATGGAGAAAGTTTGCCAACTCACTTATGTTAAGATATTATTTGCGCGTATCTTCCAAGTTGCCTGATTATGCTAAACAAGGCATTGAACAGATCGTGAATGATCCGGGTACGTATCCTTTCTTTGAATCCAATGACGATGATGCTACAATGGGATTTGTAGGATCCTATGAGGGTGATGCCTGGCCGAATGCCATTGCTTTTGATGCTTCCGAAAGTAACTTTAACAGGGTGCAACTTTGCGAAGGATTCAGGGATGAACTCGTTGCGCTGAATGACCCAAGAATTGGTGTTTGGTTCAATAAAGTCAGAGTGCCGATAAAAGTATCTACGGCCCACTCACCTGCAGCTGATATTGTTGTAGACGGAGTACGATATATTCACCCGGATTCTATGGCTGTTAGAAATTGGGTTGTATATAATAAAGATACCTGGGTTGATGATATTAATGCAGGCAAGGTTCTCGTTGATACGATGGACTATGTCGGTATTCCCGTGGGCTCCAGCGTCGGTGACGGATCAAGCTGGAACCTGAATCCCAACGTTATTCAGGGCGGCTTTAACGTGCATTGTTCTGCTTTGGCTGATATGTACAAGGAAGCCAAAGGCGATTTGCTTAAAGCCAGACTGGTATCCTACGCTGAGGTATGTTTTATCCTTGCAGAAGCTGCACAAAAAGGATGGAATGTGGGAACTCAACAAGATTGGTATGAAAAAGGGGTTACAGCATCTTTTGATACCTGGGGGGTTAGTGACGATCTTTCTGCCTATCTCTCCGAAGAAGGTGTTGCCTACGACGGATCCCTGCAACAAATAATGGAACAGAAATGGATTGCTAACTGGACCGTGGCACATGAAGCTTGGTGTGATTGGAGAAGAACGGGTCTGCCTTATTTTACCTTCGGCCCGACGGTAAGACGTGATGCCATGCCTATTCGTTTCCGTTATGGTGGTGATGAGAAAAACAGAAACAATGCCAACTATTTGAAAACTGTTAATAATCTCGAGGAAACTTCCTTTACTGCTCAGGATGGAAAAGATAGCTCCTGGTCCAGATTCTGGCTTTTGCAGGGAACGGGCAAACCCTACTAGAAAATTGTCGTGGATGTTTTAAAAAGAAAAAAGTAAATAAGCCGAAGCTTATTTACTTTTTTTTGTTATTATTGATAAATGAATAAAACATAACGAGCCATGATGAAAGAATATCATAAAAAGTGGGAACGGATAATAAGTATATTCTCTGTAGGGGTCATTTTTGTGTTCTTACTCACTGCCTGCCATAAGACAAGTCAGAAGCAGCAGCCGGTAACCCCGCAAACAGCTTTAAATGCTTACCTGAACAATCAGGATACAACTTTTTCCTGGCAACTGAAAAACACAACATCAGAGTCTTCTTTGAAGATATACAGTATGCTCTTGACTTCCCAGCGGTGGCACGGGATCGTCTGGAGGCATACATTGACGATGATCGTTCCGGATGAAAATAAGTATGACGGAGCCATGCTTTTTATTACAGGCGGGAAAAACGCAAACGGTATGCCGGTAAAGCGCTCCCATGATGATGAGTTTATTGCGACCATGGAGCAACTGGCACTTAAGCATAAGGCTACGGTAGCGATTATCTGGCAGGTGCCTAATCAACCTTTGTTTAATGATCTGACGGAAGATCAACTGATATCCTATACTTTGCATCAGTTTGAGAATGATACGGATTACACCTGGCCTTTGCTTTTCCCAATGGTGAAATCGGCCGTTCGTGCCATGGATGCCGTGCAGCAATTTTCTGAAAATACACTCAATCATCCTGTTCACCGGTTTGTTGTTACCGGGGCCTCCAAACGCGGATGGACCACCTGGCTGACAGGCGCCATGGACAAACGAACCGAAGCCATTGCCCCGATGGTGATAGATGTGTTGAATATGCCGGTGAACCTGGATTATCAGGTGAAAGCCTGGGGTGATTACAGTATCCAGATTGAAGACTATGTGAAACTGGGAATTCCGCAGGAAGTGCATTCAGGTAAAGGAAGCGCCATTGCAGCTATGGTCGATCCTTATTCGTACAGAAAAAAATTAACCATGCCCAAACTGATCATCAACGGTACCAATGACGAATACTGGCCGGTGGATGCCATCAAAAACTATCTTGATGAGATTCCCGGTGAAAACTACCTGCTTTATGTCCAGAATGCTGGTCATGGCCTCGGAGATAAAAAGAAAGCCCTGACTTCTCTTGGTGCTTTTTTCGGACGCACACTTGCCCGGAAACCTTATCCCCAATGTAAATGGAATGTGGTCCGGGAGGACACCAGGGTGGTTATGTCCGTCGAAACAAGTCATGATGAGTTGTTGGGAGTACATCTGTGGTCTGCTGTTTCGCAAGATCGCGATTTCCGCAAAGCTGTTTGGAACGGACAAGAAATAACGGCCATAAGCAATGACCCTGTTCAGGTGTCTGTGGATCTGCCCGCCTCGGGCTACAAAGCGTTCTTTGTGGATCTGGAATACAGGGATCCTAACGGTGGCTCCTGTAATAAAAGTACAAGAACGTTCGTGTTGAATCCAAACGGTCTTGATGACTAAAAAAGAACCTCCCATGCAATAATATTTGATATTTTTATGGTAAGTCAGTTATATTATAACTATGGAGTATAAAGGAAAATATGAGGTCTTTGATGCTTCACAAATAAAAACGTATCCTGTCGCGGAAAGAGACAATAAGGTAAAACTCAGTGACCTGCTTGATCCTGCTCAGGTGACTGAGATGCGTTTTGATGTGTCGGACTATGTAAATGGACAAATATCAGAACTGGCTGGTGAGATTGTTTCTTCCCGCAAGAATGGCAAACCGGTGGTTTTTTTTACCGGTGCACACCTGATCAAAAACGGACTGGGAAAATTGGTGGCAGATTTGGTACATCGCAAGGTGTTTACCCTGGTGGCAGGAAATGCCGCCACTTCCATTCATGATTTTGAATTGTGCCTCTTCGGCGAAACAAGTGAATATGTGCCGCAGGCCTTGGAAAAAGGCCAGTTCGGGATGGCCTTTGAGTTTAATTATCTAAACGGGGCGCTCATCGCAGGAAATAGACTGAACCTTGGTTATGGTGAGTCGGTAGGCAGGATGATGCATGACCCGTCGTTCCGGGAACAAGTGGAGGAAATTCTTGGACTGGAGAGGGGCACAATCAGATTTGAATATCCGGAAGTCAGTGTGCAATATGCATGTTTCCAGGAGAACATCCCCATGACCATCCATGCCGGTATAGGCACGGATGTGATTGATCAGCATGTCTGGTTTGACGGGGAGGCAAAGGGAGGATGCTCCGGCAGGGATTTCCTGATCTATGCACGGGAGATCACCGGGTTCACAAAAGGAGGGGTGATCCTGAATGTAGGCAGCGCTGTGACAGGTCCCGAAGTGTTTCTGAAAGCCGCTTCCATGGCCGGCAATATCGGCAAGGTGCCGGAAGGGATTATTACGGCTGATTTTGATATACGGCCTTATGATCCCCATAGTTTTACCAACGAAAAATCAGTGGGCTATTATTTCCGTGATCAGAAAAGTATCGTAACCCGCGTGCCACAAGCCTACAACGGTAAAGGAATGTATATAGGCGGAAACCAGAAACAGACATTCCCGCTTTTCTATAAAAAAATGGTTGAATTATTAGGGTAATATAAGAGGAAGAGAGAGACGCCCTTTCATGCGTCTCAAACTGACAAACAGAAACAGTAAATATGCAACAAGATCGTATCAAAGAAATCCTGAAAAAAATCAGCACCGTTCGTATTGCCGTCTATGGCGACTTTTGTCTGGATGCCTATTGGCTCATGGATCCGGAGGGATCGGAAGTATCGGTCGAAACCGGCCTGAAAGCGGAAGCTGTAGCAAAGCATTCTTACTCCCCCGGAGGAGCCGGGAATATCGTGGCCAATCTGGCTGCTCTGAATCCTGCGGCTATTAGACTTATCGGGGTCGTAGGGGATGATATTCACGGTCGTGAGCTGACTTCGCAGCTACAGGGTTTGGGTGCAGATACTTCGTCGCTGCTCATACAAAAAAATAATTTTGACACATATACATATACGAAAAGGATTTTTGGTGATAAGGAGGGCTCCCGGATTGATTTTGGTCTGAAAAACAGACGTTCGGAAGATACAGATAAAAAACTCCTGCAAAATATAGAGATTGCACTGCGGGAGTATGATGCGCTTATCTTTAATCAGCAGGTGATGAACAGCATCCCAAACCCGGAATTTATCGAACAGGCCAATGCTTTGTTTGATCAATACAATGACAAAATCGTAGTGCTTGATTCGCGTCATTATAATACTCTTTTTCGCAATGTGATGCGCAAGGCCAATGACGTGGAAGTAGCTATCCTCAACGGATTGGATGTGACACCGCAAGATGATATTTCTTTGTCGGATGTGCGGAAACATGCCAGGAGTATTTTTGAACGGTATCAAAAACCTGTTTTTGCTACCTGTGGACCCAAAGGTATCGTTGTGGCCGATGGCGAAGGGCTTCATGAGGTGCCCGGCATCCTGCTGACAAAGAAACTGGATACTGTGGGTGCCGGCGACACAACCATTAGTGCCCTTACCTCTGCCCTGGCAGCAGGGATCCCCCCTGTTGAAGCAGCGCGGTTTGCCAATCTGGCGGCAGCCGTGACGGTGCAGAAACTTTTTACCACCGGCACTGCATCAGGAGAGGAAATACTGGCCCTGAACCGTGAAGCCGTTTATAACTACCGTCCTGAACTGGCTGAAGATATACGGTTGGCAAAATACCTACCGGAGACAGAATTTGAGGTGTGTGATCCCCGGGTGATTGATCGTTTCGGGAGCGTGAAGCATATTTTATTTGACAATGATGGTACCATCAGTACATTACGTCAGGGATGGGAGACCGTTATGGAGCCGATGATGATCAAAGCGATTTTGGGTGATCAGTATAAAACAGCCGATACTTCTTTATACCACAGAGTATATCAACAGGTACAGGATTACATTGATGCTTCTACCGGTATTCAGACAATCCTGCAAATGGAAGCCCTGGTGGAAATGGTAAAACAATTCGGTATTGTTCCGAAAGAAGAAATACTGGATAAATTTGGTTATAAGAAAATTTACAATGATGCTTTGATGGAAGTGGTGAATAAACGCCTGGAGAAATTGGAAAAAGAAGAATTGTCACGGGAGGACTTTACAATGAAAGGGTCGGTTTCATTTCTAGAACTACTCCGTGATCATGGTATGGTACTTTATCTGGCCAGCGGAACAGACAGGGAAGATGTCCTGAACGAAGCAGAGAAATTGGGCTATGCTCAGCTTTTCAACGGCGGAATTTATGGGTCTGAAAATGATATTGCCAAATATTCCAAGAAGATGGTTGTAGATAAAATAATTCGTGAGCATGACCTGCATGGGGATGAATTGATCGTATTCGGCGACGGACCGGTAGAAATACGTGAAGTGGCCGTGGCGGGAGGCATAGCCATCGGTGTGGCCAGCAACGAAGTGAGACGATACGGCTTGAACAGGAATAAAAGATCCCGCCTGATACATGCAGGCGCCCATATGATTATTCCTGATTTCTCACAAAAGGAAAAATTGATGAATTTATTGTTTTAATTCCCTGATGAACCGGCTCGTGTGAACTATAAACTCAAAACCAATCACCATGATAAAACCTGACCATTATTACATTGGCTTTGATATCGGAGGAACGAAGTGTGCTGTGGTATTGGGGGACAATGATTTCAATATTTACGAAAAAATAACTTTCCCGACCCGTACTTCGGAACGGGGATGGTCGGAGGTGCTGGATGAGTTTAAGAAGCATGCCACATCTTTTATCAATAAATATGACAGGAATAAGCTGGTAAAGATAGGTATCAGTTGTGGAGGTCCGCTGGATTCGAAGAAAGGAATCATTTATTCCCCACCCAACCTGCCCGGATGGGATGCTGTGCCTGTAACCGGATTTTTTGAAAAAGCCCTCGGCGTACCTGCCATACTTCAAAACGATGCCAATGCCAGCGCTCTGGCCGAGTGGATGCTGGGTGCCGGAAAAGGTACACAGAATATGATCTTCCTGACCTTTGGTACGGGCATGGGGTCAGGATTGATCCTGGACGGTCACCTGTATGCCGGTACCAATGACCTGGGAGGGGAAGTGGGCCATGTTCGAATGGCTGAAAAGGGTCCCGTAGGATTTAATAAAGCCGGATCCTTTGAGGGTTTCTGCAGCGGCGGAGGAATCGCCCAACTGGCAAAGAAAATGGTTTCGGAGAAACTGGAGAACGGAGAACCCGTAGCTTTCTGTCCTGATACCACACACCTCCCTGAGATCACGGCTAAAACAGTCTTTGAAGCAGCACAAAAAGAAGACATTCTGGCCCTGGAGATCGTGAGGATCTCGGCCGAATATCTTGGTAAAGGACTGGCAATACTGATCGATATCCTTAATCCCGAATGTATTGTAATCGGGAGTATCTATGCCAGAAATGAAGCATTGTTCAAACCGCATATGATGAAAATACTGAAAAAAGAAGCCATCCCTGCAGCATTGGAGGTGTGCAGGATCGTTCCTGCCGGGCTGGGCGACACCATCGGCGATTATGCTGCGCTTAGCGTGGCGCTGAATGATGAACCAGGCAATGTGCAGGGTACACTGAAATAAAAAAGACAACGTAAAGACAAAGCAGCTTTGTCTCCCGAAATGCCGAAAACAAACAGTCAAACGAATGAAAGAAGAAGTTATCCACCAGTTATTGGTCCGTTATCCCGGCCTCAATACTTGCAAAGAGGATATTGAAGCAGCCTGCCGGGCAATTATCAGCAGTTATGAGCGGGGGGGAAAGGTGTTGGCTTGCGGCAATGGGGGCAGCGCGGCCGATGCCGGTCATATCGTCGGAGAACTGATGAAAAGTTTTGAAAAAAAACGTGTTTTGAAAGCAGAAGTGAGGGATGCCCTGGTGTCTTTGGATCCGGAACGTGGTTCCTATCTGGCGGAAAAACTGCAGGAAGGTCTGCCTGCTATCTCCTTGAACGCCCATGACGCATTGATCTCAGCCGTTGCCAATGATATAAATGCTTCCCTGGTGTTTGCCCAGCAGGTGGCTGGATATGGAAAAAATGGGGATGCACTGATCGCCATTTCCACCTCAGGGGATTCTCAAAACGTGATGGACGCCGCGCTCACAGCCAAAGCATTGGGAATGACTGTGATAGGTCTTACCGGAAAAACCGGAGGAAAATTGAAACAATACTGCGACATCACGATTTGCGTGCCTGCTACACGCACGGCCGAAGTACAGGAGTATCATCTGCCTGTATATCATACAATATGCAGGGTGACAGAGGAAAGGTTTTTTAGTGAAAATTCCAGTAAACAAATCTCCAATTCCAAATAATAATAAATTGTATGAACCCTTATAAAATGGAAGGGTAGGGATCCCGCTTGGAAAACACTTTGATGATTGGTTATTGTAATCTGGAAATGAATTGTAATTTGAAAATTGTAATATGGAATTTTTAAAAGCTCAGATTATGAAAAAGTTTACCTTTTGTTTTATACTTTTCCTTTTTATATTTATCACTTCCTGCCGGCAAGGGAATAAGCAGATTCCCCGGACCAGTCTAAAAGTGGGTCCTCAATCCGACGGAAGCATCCTTCTGCCTACCAATCAGTTGTTGAGACCGGCGGGACTTCAGCTTACGTTTACCGGAAGGCCGGTGGATATGGCATTGAGTCCCGACGGAAAATGGATTGCTGTGCTGAACATGAGTGCTCTTAATCTGATCCGTGTGCTTGACCGGACCATCATGCAGACCTTGCCTTTCCGGGGAGGGGGGTCCTTTCAGGGAATCTCTTTCTCGAAAGACGGGACCCGGCTCTTTGTCAGCCAGGCACGTGACAGAATTCTGGTCGCTGTGATGGATAAAGATCATGTTTTACACTGGAGCGATCCGGTGGTGTTTTCCCCTGCAGGCATGGGAGGGAATCCAGTACCCGGGGGGTTTGCATTCAATGATGACGAAACCCGGATGTATGTGCCACTGAACAGGGACAATACCCTGGCGGTGGTGGATATGGAAGAAAGAAAGATGGTAGGTAAAATATCGGTTGGGGTGGCACCGTATGAGGTGATACTGTTATCGTCGCAAAAAGCATATGTGAGCAACTGGGGAGGACGACATCCCGAAGCCGGAGAATCTGTTTACCCCAGCTCGGGAACCAAAATGCTGGTTGACCCGAAAACCGGTATTGCCAATAACGGGAGCCTGTCGGTTATTGACCTGGTAAAAGGAAAAGCAATAAAAAGTATTGAGACCGGACTGCACCCCGGAGCTATGGTGCTGAGCCCGGATAAGAAGCGTTTGTTCGTAGCTTGCGCCAACAGTGACCTGATAATGGTCATTGATACCAGATCAGATATAGTTACGGACAGTATATCCGTGCATCTGGACAAAGACCTGCCTTTTGGCAGTGCCCCCAATGCTTTGGCCGTTTCTCCGGATGGCAAACGCTTGTATGTAGCCAACGGCACCGACAATGCTGTTTGTGTTATCCAACTTGACAATCAGAACCGGATCGCCGGCTTTATCCCTGTGGCATGGTACCCCGGTGCTTTGCTGCTGGACAAAAATTTCCTGGTCGTG
Source organism: Bacteroidales bacterium (assembly GCA_021157415.1). Taxonomy (GTDB): domain Bacteria; phylum Bacteroidota; class Bacteroidia; order Bacteroidales; family VadinHA17; genus DRPN01. The sequence goes on from JAGGWN010000122.1 coordinate 27,606, forward strand.
GCCAACATCAAAGGATTCGGTGAAAGAAATCTGCGGGCCGACAGACCCGGTTACAACACCCATAACCCCCTGGGAAGTCTTTCCTTTATTCCTATACCCGGTCAGAAGACGTTAAAACAGATGACAAAAGTGGTTAGCAATAATAACCACTATGAGGCAGTACTCAAACAACTGACGGGAAAAAAGAAAATCCGGGGGAAAGTCCCGGTTCCTGTGTTTCCCGGACAAAAATCGGTTTTTGAACACGTGGTATATATCATCAAAGAAAACAGGACTTATGACCAGGTGTTGGGAGACATGCCCGGGGGAAACGGGGATACGATGCTCGTACAGTTTGGCAGGGAAGTGTCGCCCAATCATCATGCACTGGCAGAAGAGTTTGGGCTGCTGGATAATTTTTACTGCAGCGGCGTGTTAAGTGCTGACGGACATCAGTGGACCGATGAGGCTTATGTGACTGACTACCTGGAAAAATCGTTTGGAGACTTTCCCCGCAGTTATCCTTATGACGGGGATGACCCGCTGGCATATTCTCCGGCAGGATTTATCTGGGACAACGTCATGAATCATGGTCTGACATTCCGTAACTATGGGGAGTTTGTCAATGCGGACATAACACCGCGAAACGCTACTTTCAAAGAGATATATCAGGATTATATGGCCGGAACACACCACATCCGTATCCGGGCTAAAGTCAATCTTCCTCAGTTGCAGCCTTATACATGTCCTGTCTATATTGGTTTTCCCAATAAAGTTTTGGACCAGTACCGGGCGGATGTCTTTATTAAAGAATTGAAAAAATATGAGGAAAAGAATCGTTTTCCTAACCTGGTGATCTTGTTGCTGCCGAATGATCATACTTCCGGTACAAGGCCAGGCATGCCTGCCCCCGGCGCTGCCGTGGCTGACAACGACCTGGCGCTGGGACGCATTGTGGAGGCAATCTCCCATAGCAAATTCTGGAAAACAACCTGTGTCTTCGTCACCGAAGACGATCCCCAGGCCGGCCTGGACCATGTGGATAGCCACCGTACCATAGGTTTTGTGATCAGCCCATATTCAAAACGCGGAAAAGTAATATCTGACTACTATACGCAGATAAGTATGTTCCGGACCATCGAGAATATTCTCGGAATACCTCCACTCAACCGGTTTGACAGAACTGCCGAACCGATGACCGGTTGCTTTACGGATAAACCGGATTTTTCTCCATACACCGCTATCCCTAACAATATTCCTCTTGATAAGATCAATCCTTCGCTGAAAGATCTCTCGGGAGATGCTTTGTTCTGGGCCCGGAAATCTATGGAGCAGGATCTGGACGATGTTGACAGGATCGATGAAGATACCTTTAACCGTATCCTCTGGCATGCCATGAAGGGATATGATGTTCCCTATCCTGAAATCTGAAGCGGAAAGAAAAAGATACAAATGGGAAAAGAGAGGTGGGAAGATTACTCCTTTTCTCTGATCCATGCTTCCGTAAACCGGGCATATTTGATTGTTTCGTTGGGCTGGCCTTGCAGATCATTGCGGCTGTAACTGTAAACCACATGCAGCATTCCGTCCTTTGCCTGAATGATGGAAGGGTAAGCTGCAGACAGAGCTCTGGTAGTATCTCTTTCCAGATGTCGTGTCCAGGGCCAGCTCTTTCCTTCATCGGTTGAGAGAGAAACAGCCAGACTGAAACGTCCGTCTTCTGTATCGTTATACGCCAATACCCAGTGGCCGTTTTGCAGAGTCACAATGTCAGCACCTGAGCCGGGGTTGGGGACTTGGGAGTCCCGGACAGGACTCCATGTCAGTCCGCGGTCCCGGGATTCACTATACATCAGTCGCTGGGGAGGAGGTCCGTTATCACGCATATAAGCTGCCAGGGTTCCGTCCTTTTTTATGGCAACAGAGGGTTGTATATTCCCCGGAGCAACCAGAGGAGTGGAAAATTTCCAGTGCAGACCGCCGTCATCGGTAAGGGCCATCAGTGAGAAATCAAAGCCGTCGGAATAGAGAGGAAGGATGATGCGACCGTCTTCCAGTACCACGGCCTTGTTCTTTGTTTGCCACCCCATACGCCGGAAATACGGATATCCAAGCAGGGTATCCACACGCTGTTTCCTTTCATTGATGTAGTATCCTTTCCGGATCATATTCTGCCCGCTGGCTTTATATAACAAATCCTTCCTCCATTGTTTCCATAAGTTGTATAACTCACTGTTGTTCCCTGCCATCCCCAGGATCTTTCGACCGTACATGTCAACCTGTTGTTTTACCGAACGGACAAACCTGTCATCCGGAACGATTCCGTGCTCCGTTTTGTCACCGGGCTTGACAAACAAAGGTTGTTGCCAGTTCCATTGCGGAGCTCCTTCTTTCTGCATATAATTTGTGCTGATGCGAAAGGTGGGCAGAGAAGTGGACCACTGGTTGGCGATAACGGTGTACCATACCAGCCACAATCTTTTTTCCTTATCCAAAAACAGAGCCGGGTTGATATCTGGAAAATCAGGCACGTCCGCCATTAAGAACGGCCGGGACCAGACGGTATCGTTTTTATGCATCCGGGCTCCCATAATCCGTACATCGTCGGCCCAACGCTCGCCGTGGCCCTGAAACCAGGCTGCCAGCAGATCACCATTGGGTAGTTCCACGATTGTGGAACCGTGGGCGTGCTCATTACTGTACGGGAAGATTTTTTTTTGAAGAAATGCATGAGTTTCGCGGTCCTGGCTGCAGGCCGAAAGAATTATTAAAATTGCCAGTATGGGAAAGAGGATCTTTTGCATGATACGACGATTTGTGAGTAACAAATATAGATGATAAATGCAGGGGTTCAAAATCTTGCTCCCTGACATTTGATGAATCTCCCCGCTGCAAGCAGACGGGACATCCAGGAGTTATGCCTCCGTCGTAGTGGAACGCGAAGGCGGATTAACAACATAAATACCGTATATTTCTGTAAAAAAAGGTCACGTTGAGACGTGACCTTTTTATCAATGGTCTTATTCCCCTGTTTCCCCTTATTGTTTGGGGGTAAAAGTCATTTTCAGGAAATGAGACGGGAAATTGGCTTTTTGTCCTGTAGTGAAGGAGGACAGCATGCCAACCTGCATGTGGTCTGCTCCAATGTCAAAAACCATATACTTGCGTGTGAAGTCCAGGATGCCAAAGACATCACCTCCTTCGATTTCAAAAATATCCACCCCGCTCCAGGTGACATTCCAGGTGCTGTCCGGGTAGTCATCGCTGGTTACGTCCAACGAAAGGTCCGTATCTTCGGTAAATGTGAAAGTGGCATTCTGAACAGGTGTCCATTTGCTTAATCCCACACCCTCTTCCCCTGGGGAAGGAACAAAATCAATACTGTTAAGCATAGCATAAACCGCATTGGTGATCACACTGTCATTGACTGTCGTATGGGAATAGGATCCGTCGTTTTTGAAAATAAATTCATCCTGATATTCGCTGGCAGGAAGACCGATAAGTCCAAGCATGCCGCTGGGGATAGGTTGGTCAACAGCATTCGGGTCGGAGAGGTCTTCAACGGCATAGAGTACGGCATCGCCGTCACCGGCTGTTGAGCTGAACTGCCATGATTTACCATTGGTGGCAGAAGGTCCGCCTGTCAGCATCTCCATTTTGGAAGCAGCAATTTCAACGTCTTTGGACGCATTCGCTGTGCCACCTTTTCCCGTAACCGTCAGCGTAACAGAATATGTGCCCGACTGTGCATACGTGTGTACAGGATTCTGTTCTGTACTGGACTCACCATCACCGAAATCCCAGGCGTACGTATCAGTGTTTGTTGCAAGCGCTGTAAAAGCAACCTGATATCCGTCAACACTGAATGAAAAATCCACCGTAGGTGCAGGGGTCGCCTCTTCTTTCTTGCATGAAAAAACAACAAGCGCCATGAGACTGATAAAGGCAAGACTTGCGAGTAATCCTTTTCTTTTCATAATTCAAAAATTTAGGTTAATAATAACACTCTTCTTCAATTAGGTCATATGAAGAAATAACTTATTTACTGTAAAATTATTAAATATTTTCATAAAACAGCGCTATTATTTTAACTAATTTTACAAGTATTTTAACATAGGAATATTTTAATGTTCCGGCGGGTGTATATAAGTGTTTGGAAAACAATGGTAGAGGAGTGTTTGGAAGAGTTGTTGTGAAAATAAGTATGTTATTATTTAATAGATTGTAGATATTTCATGAAAAAACGGGATGTATGGAAATAATCTGTTTACGTTTCCTACGTAGGCACCTACGTAGATTTACTCATATTCCCATGGGTTCCGGAATGGTTGTTAGCTTGTGCCTTATCCCGTTTCATAACCTCAACCCAGTTGGTGAAGAGAATCCCTTCTTCCCGGAAGAATTTGATCAGGTCGGGGTCGGAAAACATTTTATATTCCCATACACGTTGTTGCCAGGAGTTTGTGATGGTTTTCAGGTTATCCGTTTCAACCGAAGGGTGAAAAATGATCTCCGTAAGGCCCGGTTTCAGGGAATGAACCAGTTTTTTGAAATTCTCAACTTTTTCTTCATAAGTTTTACCATGGGGAGCACTGGTGAAAAAATCCAGTTTGGGTAGCGTATAATAATCCAGTAAACGGATCATCTGTTCATTGATGGGATAACCGGCTTTTCTGAATGTTGCCGCCACAGCAGTGTCGGACAGATCTATGGCATTGGCGGGGATAGTGTAATCCATGGCAACTTTCATAAATCGTTGTGCAAAAGCGGGTGTGGCATAGAGGGTTCCCATATGGGTGTCTATGTGTGTGGGACGATGTCCCAGCTCAATTGATTTTTCGATCTGGGCTCTGATCTCTTTTTCTACCTCGTCAGGTGTGGCATGTTGCACAACCCCCGGAACTTCATGCCACAGTTTTCCTTCCGGGTCGATAAGCCCGGGGACACTCTCCGGATCGGATACCGGCCCCCAACGCCAGGTATTCCACTCGCTCGTGAGTGTGAGATGCATCCCCACATCTTCTTGCGGATGTGATACGGCCCATTTGATCATATCCTCGGCATAAGGACAAGGCGCCATGACGGATGTCGATTGTATATAGTTATTCTCTAACAAATATTCAATGGCCTCGTTGGCTTCTTTACACATGCCCGCATCGTCAGCATGAAGAATGATTACCTTTTTCCCAGCAGGAAAACCCAATCGCTCAGACTGCGTGCGGGGAGCTTTTTCCTGTGTCACTTCTTTTTTGTTACCCTGGTGACAACCCGAAAACAGAAAGGCCATCAGCATGAGCAGAATGAAATATCCTTTTATTTTTTTCATATAATGAAAATTTTAATTGGTTAATATACTGTAAATTATATTTATTAATGCCTTTTCTGTAAGGGATTACCTTTTTATTATATAATTTCCTTTAGGGTAGTCTCTCGTCTTTATGATCAGTTTTTGCCGCCGGGCATCGTACCGCCACGGTATGTCTTTCCCGTCAAGCATTACATCTGCCGGTTTATGATCCAGGTGGACGGTTAGTATATGCGAAATATACTCACCTTCCAGGGATATCTTCAGATCATCCTCAGTGTTATCAACGGTGACGATGGTAACTTTATTACCGCCTTCCCGGTACACGGGAAATGAATTTTTCAGCCCGGGATAGATAAGCAGCGTAAGGTACCCTGCCGACGTACTGTCTCCGATGCCGGAATAGGCACGCCGGATATTCATGGGAAGAATCGATCCTTCCTTTATGAACACCGGGAACTCATCCAGGGAATATTCCCTGGTGAAGGTAACGGGACCCTTGATCACTTCTTTATCATTAAAAAAATACCTCCAGTTTCCTTTGGGAAGCTTGACTTTCCTCGACAGGTGATCTTCATAAATCGGGGCCACAAGAAGATAGTCGCCGAAGAGATACTGGTATTTTCCTGATACGGGTTTCATCAGTACCCGCCCGCCGTGGTGTGCATTGATGACATATGTGTACATATAGGGGACCAGTTCCGTATGTAGCCAGGAAAATTTGCGGATGATTTGCAGTTCCTGATCACTTCTTTTCCACAGAGCTCTTTCGCCGTGACCTCCGTTCAAAAACAAGCCGCAGAATGTGGAAAACTGTGCCCAACGGATATACAGACGGGGCGGTATTTTTCTTCCGGAAAAACCGGCTATGTCCGAACCGACAATGTTATATCCCTTTCCGGCACTTCTGCGGATGTTTTTTATGGCCGATTCAAAACCCTGGATTCCTTTCAGGGCAATGTCTTTTTTATCCCCGCCATGGTCCGTCTGTTCATCCGATTGCCAGTAATGTTCCTGATCGCCTACCCAGTTGACGGGAGATGCGTCGATGGGGGCGAAACCCTCGGGGTGATATCTACGATCCATAGCACGTGACAGGGTGATGAATCCGGGGTTTTGTTTATGTCCGTATGAATATTCATTCCTGTAATAAAGGTCCATGTAATGTCTTGTGCTTATCCTGCCGCTGTGGGCGCGTTGGTAAAAGACGGGGAGCGGTCCTGCTTTCCCCCTGAAATAGGTGGCTGTTCCGTCCAGCTTCCAGCCGTCGACGCCCAGCCGTAAAACCTGCTTCTGAAGACTATGCCACCATTTCATAGCTTCCGGGTTGGTGTAGTCAATAAAACCGCCTTTACCTTTCCACCAGTTATACTGAAATCCGTTACCGGCCAGATAACCTTTTTCTTTGGCCATATTATACCATTTTTCCGAATTGCGGATGCGTGTATCTTTGTTATAGCTATTCACCATGGACGTGGTCCACAGTACGACTCTGTAGCCCCGTTCCTGCAGGTTCGCGAACCATTCTTCCGGATAGGGATACCTGATGGTGTCCACTTCGTAGTCGTTGTACCGCATACTCCACGGGCTGTCAATAAGAATGGTCCGTACGGGAATGTCATGTTCTGCATAACCGGTGAGCAGTTCATCCACCCTGGCAGCCGTATTTACATCATCTTCCCACAGCCAGCATTCCAGCGCCCACAGAGGCGTTAGCGGAGGATGGCCGTGACGTTGGTGGTTGAAAGGGATGCCCCAGACAGGAAGGATAATATAGAAATAAGAAAGAACTGTTAATACCGCCAGAAAAATCAGGAAGATTTTGAGAATTTTGGACATGGGCCTTATTATTTAATCAAATAACAATTTTTCATTTCTCCACCCGAACAAATTACCCCGTTCAGCCGTTTGGACAAAGCCATTGGAAATGGGAATTTATTTGTTATTTGTGATTTGCGTATTGGAAATAACCAGGGTTTAGTATTCATGTATAATAATAGTTACCTGTTTTGATGGATCATTGTCCTTTTAAGTATTTATTATACCATCTTATCCCGTCGGGATAAGCCTTATCAATGGGCAGGGTATGATGTTTTGCAGGATACCAGATGATCTTTTTAGGCTTTTTGGCCCTTTTATACAAAATTTTGCTGGTAATGGGCGGCACCACATCATCGTTGGAAGCGTTGATCATCAGCAAAGGTCTGGGTGATATCATGGCTACGTAATTGATAGGGTCGATAAAGCTCAGAAAATCACGGGTATCTTGTGATAAGGCCTTTTTTCCGAACATCAGGTTCAGTTGTCCGCCGGCCAGGACAATGACCGGAGCTTTGATCCTCTTATCCACCCCACAGAAAATGGTTCCGGTAATTCCCCCCAGACTGATCCCGAAAAACCCGATGTGATCAGGATCCAGCTCTTTCCTTGTCTCTATAAAGTCTATGGCTCTTCGGAGATCAAATACCGTCTGGGCAACCATATCCCTTGACCAGTAGCGGTATCCTCCGATAAGGTCAAAATCGTAATCGTAGGTATGCCGGTCGCCATGATTACAGATATCTATCCGCATCACAGCATACCCGGCTTTCAGCAGAGCCTGATTCCCGTATGCTATATAATCGACGGTTTTATTATCTCCCAAACCATGCAGGAGGATCACTACCGGGATGGGTTGGTCAATGTCTTTGGGAACAGAGAGCAAACCGGTGACCCGTTGGTCGTGAACACTGCGGTAGGTGATATAATATAAGGAATAACTCGTGGTATCCCTGATCTGACGAACCGAGTCGAGCAACGGCAGATCATGATCGTATTTATAATATTTGGAAACAGGTAATTCCGCTTTCCTGCATCCGGAAACAATCAATAGTAAAAATGCCAGAGCAGAGACCGTTTTCAGAGAGGGGAAAAACGCTTTCATGCCACTCTTCTTTATTTCAGACCGGCTTGTTCGAGAATCTGATCCACGGAAACATGGACATAATCCTGTTTGGAGGCTTCTTCCGTGCCGTTGGCGTATGCTACCCACATCTCCAGGGTGGTGGCATCGTAAACAACATCCATCAGGTTTCCGCCCTCATCGGCTACAGCCCTGGACAGATCGATCATTTTTTGCTCATTGAATTTACCATAGCCCTCTTTCAGCATTTTGAACGCCAGTGGGTTATTCATGGTATAATAAATGATATCGGGCAAGATGTTGGGGGCTACAATATCCGAAGAGTCATTGTCTTTCCATATGTGGTACCTGATGGAATCGGGTGCGGATACCAGAACTTTGGCACCTCCCTGAGTCTCTTTATTCCCGTCACTGAAGAACAGGAAATACCTTTTTATCAGCGTGGTGTTCCTGATCGTATTCAGAACATCCTCCAGGGTCTTGTCGTCATACATCATTTTTCTAAAGAGAAAGCTGAAATGGGCCCCGTTGGTTTCATAAGGAAACTCCGAGTTAGGGGCTTCTCCCTTTTCTCCGAATACCAGGTGGTTGCTGTTCATCCCCGTATGGGAAGCGATGTATCCGGCAAAAGTGACATTTACATGGATTGCTCCGCTATCCGGAACATAGATAACGATCAGCGGGTAATCCTGCAGGTGTGCATCCATAGTGAAGTCCAGGTTTCTGAGGTGATACGTGTGTCCTGTTTCTGTGGCCTGGCCCCAAACAGCGACTCCGCTGCAGGCATATGGTGATACAACAGGTACCATGTGTGCACGCTGGATAAGTTTCAGGTCAATCCCCGAAGCATCTGCCATGCCTTTCATCTCATCCAGTACCCGCTGGTCAATATGTGCCGAATTGATCTTCCATACCAGATCCAGCTGATCGTTGCCGAAACCTTCCGGGGCTTCTTGCAGGGCTGTCTCAAGAAAACCATTCAGACATTGGCCGATCTCCCCTTTCATAAGGGTGCCTAGTTGCTGGCCCATTTCGTATGGAGTCCCTTTGACCACAACAACCCTGATGGCATTATCCCCGGATCCTACCGTGGTTAGATAACCTTGAAAATTATCTGTTTTATGGCAGGAAGTGAACAGCAAAAGAATGGCAACAAGCAGGGATAATCCTCTGACTCTGAAAAAAATAAAATGCTTTTTTTGATTGTTTTTCATCCGCTTCATAAGTAAATATTAAAAAATTATGTATTTAAGAACTATTTTCCGGGTGGATCGGGATAAGGACTATGCCGGATCAGATAGAGAGCTTCCCGGATAAGGATTTCTCCCGTTTTTTCTCCCAGGCTGGTACGGCTGATGTAGTCATATCTGTGGAAACTGTTGAAGTCTTCTTTGGTTAATATATACCCGAAGGCATCATTGGTTAAACCAAACAGGAAAGGATAGGGAGTGTGCATTTTCCGTTTCAGGTAATATCCTATATTGGGAAGGGCTTCACCGGGGATCGTCAGAATCTGTGCTGTCCCCACGTTCAAAAGGTTCATTCTGGTGTTGACGCTGTCCGAACGGGTGGATTTCAGTCCAAGCGGGGAATGAGAAAGGATAAAACGCATAATATCGGAATCTACCGGGAACTTAATGACCCTGGAGGTGCAGTATAAACCGGGCTCGCTCTGTACAGGTGCCTTATTAATGATACGTAAAGCTTCATCGGCCAGAAGGCTGCCTATTCTTTTACATTCAGCCCAGTCGTTGGCTTCTTTTCCGCCGGGAAGTCTGTTATCTGCCGTAACCATACCTCCCTGTGCACTGTTCATGAAAATTCCAATGCCCCCTCCTCTCTGCGCAATCCGGTCATACAACGGACCGATAAGATCAGGACTGAGAATGCCTTGATGGGGGCCGATAATTTCGGGATGAATGGCATAGTTTACCAGGGTGAACAACGTTTTTCCCTGGTTTTTCCCCACCCTGGAAATACCCTGTATTACCCCACAACGAGGATCATATAGTTTGGGAGCATAATAGTTGTAAGCGATCTTTCCCTGTGCTTCTTCCACATTTATTTTCAAATCTACCGGCTGGAGGGTTGCCAGCGCTTCATGGACAGCATCTGCGATCTGATGCACACACCAGTCCAGATATTTCAGATCGGCACCGCTATTCCCGTTTTCATCCGGGAAACCATAAGCATCCGGAGCACTGTGAGTGTGGGTGGCTCCAATCAGTATGTTTTCAGGAGGAATTTCTTTGATCAGAGCACGGGACTTGTCTCCCAGTGCGGCCGGCCATCCAAGATTGTCTATGCTGACAATGGCAATTCTTGTATTTCCTTTCTCAAAAACCAACGCACGGGTATATAAATCCCCCATTTTTTTGGTGACAGGTTCAGGTTTACCTATCCCACCCGATACCGGCAATAACGGATCAGGGGTTATGATCCGGACGGCAATGCCTGCCTTGAAAACCTGGGCATGAGTACTGGTTATCCCCCAAAAAGAAAAAGCAAACAGAAAAAAATATACGATTCCAACTTGTAGAATATTAATAATTTTTTCAAGAATTTTAACCATTACTAAGTGTTGTTATAATTATTGATTCATAGTTTGTTAAAAATTAATGTAAAGTTATCAAAATTTCTGAAAAAATAATTTATTTTTATAGTATATTTGAGAAAGATATTTATTGTACTTTATTAACCGAACCTTAAACTTAACTTATTTATCATGAAACATGAATGTTTTTACAGAAGGTTTTCAGGGTATTTGATCCGGATCTTTTTGTTTGCGGTTTTTTTCATGGCGATGGGGTCATGGGACCATGCTTTTGCCGCAAATGAAGAAGGTTTTGTTCGTACCCATGATGTTTTACAGCAAAGCTTTCAGGTTACCGGAACGGTTACTTCGGAGGTGGATGGAAAAAGTCTGCCCGGTGTCACCATTCTGATCAAAGGAACCCAGCAGGGAACGGTGACCGATGCAAACGGGAGATATACTCTTACCGTTCCCGGCGAAAATACCACCCTGATTTTTTCATTTGTCGGTTATGAGACCACGGAGATTGAGGTCGGAAACAAAAGGGTGATTGATGTGGTGCTCAGGGAAAGTGTAAAAAGCATAGAGGAGGTTGTGGTAACGGCACTGGGCATAACCCGTCAGGAAAAATCCCTGGGTTTTTCCGTGGGAAAGGTGGAAGGGAATGAACTGACCAAGGTGGTGCAGGAGAATGTTGTTAATTCGCTGGCCGGTAAAGTGGCAGGGGTTACCATTAACTCTACCGGAGGAACAGGCTCGTCGGTGAGTATGGTGATCCGGGGGGCCACCTCGTTAAGCAGCGACAACCAACCTCTGTTTGTAGTGAATGGGGTGCCCATTATCAATGGATTGAATAACACTTCGCAAATAGGGGACAGGAATATCGTTGATTACGGGAATGCTATCTCCGACCTTAGTCCCGACGATATTGAAAGCATATCCATTCTGAAAGGCCCCAGCGCTGCAGCACTGTACGGTTCCAGAGCCGGAAACGGCGTGGTGTTGATTACCACAAAAAGAGGGAAAAAGAGCAAAGGCGTGACTGTGTCCATCAGCTCCAATACCGTTTTTGATCAGCCTTACCGGTATTTTGAGACACAGAAACATTTTGCTTCGGGATATTTCTCTTTTACCCCGGATGATCTCCCTCCCGGAACGATTATGTCTATTGACCCGGCACAGGCTGCCGGTGCCGGTCCCGAATGCGACAAAGGTTATTTTGCCATTCAATGGCATAGCCCGCTGGATGCCAACGGAAATAAAATTCCTATTCCGCTGGTTTCCTATCCTGATAACGTCGCCAATTTTGTACAGACAGGGATCACCTCGACCAACGGGATCTCTGTGTCCAATAATACGGATGTGATCAATTACCGTCTGGGGGTTTCCAATATGAGTAACCGAGGGGTGGTGCCCGGTTCGGATTTGTACAGAAACAATTTATCCATTGGTTCGGACGTCAGGGCCAGTAAAGACCTCACCATAACGACAAATATTAATATTACCAACTCGTGGTCTAACAATCGTCCGGCCAGCAATCGCGGGACCAATCCGTTGGAATGGGCTTACAAGATCCCTATCAATATCCCCATTAGTGAATTGAAGCAATACTGGGAACCCGGCAAGGAAGGCATTCAACAACGAACACCCGCCAACGGTCTTTATAACAATCCGTACTTTCTGGCCTATGAGGTGGATAATAGTTTTAACCGGAATCGTATGTTCGGTAACCTGAAGTTTGAGTGGCAGGTGTTGCCGGTACTCTCTTTACGTGCCCGCTATTCTTTGGATACCTACACTGAAAAACGGGAAACGAAAATTGCACCCAGCTATACCAAAGAACCCAATAACGGAGCATACGGGATAGTAAACATACAAAATTATGAAAGAAACGCCGATTTTCTGGCTACTTTCAACAAACAGTTCAATAAGTTTGGTGTTTCGGTATCGGCCGGTGGCAATACCCTGTATCAGAAAGGAGTCTCAGTACGCAATGCTTCAAAACCTTCGGCAGGGTTGGTGGTACCGAATGTGTACAATCTCAGAAATATCAAGTCGGGTGCTCTGGATTATTCCAGCGGTTTGAGCCAGAAAGCCATATACAGTGTGTATGGTACGGCCAATCTGTCGTTTAACGATATGATATATATGGATCTGACCGCCCGGAACGACTGGTCGAGTACACTGCCGAAAGAGAGCAGATCGTATTTCTATCCTTCGGCTTCCTTAAGCCTGCTTTTGAATCAGATGTTACATATGGGAGATATGATTGATCTGTTCAAGCTCAGGGGGGGCTGGGCTATGGTCGGGAACGATGCCGGCCCTTATCAACTGTATCCGACTTATTACGATGCGGGACAATGGGGCGACGCTACCCGTCTGGCCAAACCCGGAACCCTCCTTACCCCCCACCTCAAACCGGAACAGGCTACTTCCTGGGAGTTAGGTACGGAGGTGCGGTTGTTTGGCGACAAATTGCGACTGGACGGAACCTATTACGAAGTGGACAATAAAAACCAGATCATTAGGAACATTCCTATCGCTACTTCAACGGGTTTTAGTAGCGTGAATATTAATGCAGGCTTGGTGGAAAGCAAAGGCTGGGAACTGTTGATAGGAGGGACGCCTGTCAGAAATAAAGACTTCGTCTGGGACATCAATGCTAACTTCTCAAGAAACCGTACCCGGCTTACCAAAATAGCTCCGGGTATCGACCTGATCAAATTCTGGAGCGATGCCAAAGGAGGTGCCTGGGCGTATGAGGGCGATCTTATCGGCGATCTGTATGATGCACAGGTGGTTACCGTAACAGATGAAAATTCCCCCTACTACGGCTATCCCATCGTCGGAGGAGGAGATATGGAGTGGCAGGAAATCAAGGTGGAAAAGGTGAGAAATAAAATCGGTAATTATAACCCTGATGTTCTGATCGGTTTGCAAACATCGGTTACTTATAAAGGGATTTCCCTGAGTATGACGTTCGACTGGAGAATGGGCGGTCAGTTTGTTTCGCAGACATACCGTTATATGGCCGAAGACGCCAATGCCGAAGACTGGATACAAAAGGCGATCAATCCGGGAGGTCGTACAGGGAAGGAGCTGAGGGACTGGCTGGTGGCAAATCAGGATAAGTATATTAGAAACGGTTTCCATGTAGTGGGTGGTCCCGCCGAAGATATGGGCGGATTCCCTGAAAACTGGAGCGGCCTCACCGTCCATGACGGTTATTTTATTCCGGGGGTGAGACAAAATGATGACGGTACCTATTCGGAGAACCTGGGGGAAGAAGGGACGATCCTCATGCCTTTTGTTGTAAGTTATCCCTGGGGCTTTATGAGCCCTTCCACGTTTGATGCCGATTTTATCAAACTAAGAGAAATATCATTGGGATATCATCTGCCGAAAAGATTTGTGAATAAACTGAATATGCGTGATCTGTTCGTCTCTGTTTACAGCAGAAACATCATGCTATGGACCAAATCAAAAATCGGAATTGATCCTGAAAGAGCCTTTCAGGCAGAATCCGGAAGCTTTAAACAGGGCATTGAAAGATACAATGTGGAACCCTGGGTGTTGCCTGTCGGATTTAAAGTAAACCTTACCTTTTAAATAAAAAAATTAAAATCTATACTGTCATGTATTCAAACAGAAACAAACTGGTTATCCTTGTGATATTGATCTCAGGTCTTCTTTTTTCCTGTCAGGATCTGGATGAACTGAATATCAACCCAAACGGGGTAGATCCTACTATCGCTCATCCAAACCTGTTGATGAGCACAGTTATTTCCAGCATGGGGCAAACGGTGGTGAATCTTGGATTCGGAGACATTGCCGGGGTCATGCAACATACCCAGAAAGACGGATGGTCGGGCTCCCACAATGATTATGACTGGACACCCAATCAGGACTGGGAATCTTTTTACGGAATACTCCGGAACGAAGAAGCCATGTATCATAAAGCCAAGGAAATGGGTCTGGTATTTCACCAGGGCGTGGCGCTGATTATGAAAGCCTATGCTTACGGTATGATCACGGATCTGTGGGGCGATGCTCCCTATACCTATGCCTTGAAAGGTGAAGAAGGAGGCGAGGATAATATATGTCCTCCCTATGATGCTCAAGCTGATATCTATGGCGCAATCCTGACTGACCTGGACACGGCCAACAGCCTGCTTTCCAAAAAAACAAGCGAATATGACGGGATTGATCCTGTGCAGGATGTCCTTTACAAGGGGAAGGTGGAAAACTGGCGTAGATTTGCCAATTCACTGGCTTTACGTTATTACATGCGCCTGTCCGAAAAAGATCCTGCTACGGCACAGGCAGGTATCGAGAAGATCGTAGGCAATCCGGATACCTATCCGTTGATACTGGATGCGAATGACGACGCCAATATGGATTATCCCGGTACCAATGCATCGGATTCCTGGCCCTCCAATGCCGTATTCAGCCAGTTGAAACAAGGTTCTTACATGCGTCTTAAGATGTGTTCTACCCTGGTTGACACCCTGGAGGCGCTGGGTGATCCGAGGCTGCCACTGTGGGCCAACAAAATAGATATTCCTATCGTAGTGGATTCCGCCAACGCAGATACAACGAGAGATGAAATTGTGGACGGTATCCGGTATGTGGGAAGATACATTGCTTTTAAGTATGACAGCACCTACGGGTATTCCGTGGATCAGGATCCCAATTATGTGGGGATGCCTCCTTCCTGGTCCGTCATGCCTCAGGCATATAACCTGAACCCGAATCTGGAACAGGCCCCGCATAACCCTCATGTTTCCCATTTGAATGACCGGTATAAAAATGCTTCCGGACCCCTGTTGAAATCACGGATGATGACTGCTGCCGAAGTGCATTTTATCATCGCCGAGGCTGCACTCAGGGGATGGACAACAGAGGATGCCAGAGAGCATTATGAAGCCGGTGTCAGGGCCTCGCTGAAAGCCTGGGGTGTTGTAGGGGATTATGGTGATTATATTACCCATCCGGGGGTGGTTTTTGACGGCACCATCCAACAGGTTCTGGAACAGAAATGGATCGCCAGCTGGACAGCTGCAACAGAAGCCTGGTTTGACTATCGCCGTACCGGATATCCTGCCCTCAAGGCTGGTCCTCATGCCAAGAGACAAGCACTGCCCTTGCGTTTCTATTATTCGGTGAAGGAACTGGATTTTAACTCGGACAACTGCCGTGCTGCCATTGATAAACTGGTGGAAACACCTTATACGGCACCGGATGACCTGAACAGTGCCTGGTCGAAGATGTGGGTGCTCCAGGGAACCGGCAAACCCTATTAAAAAAAAGGTGTGGAAACACACCTTTTTTTGTAAAAAGAAATAAGAATCCCCCCTCGCTGACTCGCTGAAGCTACGGTGGACACAGTCACTTCTTTGTCTTATAAACGAGGAGGACAAAAAAAATAAACCCAGATTATGCAATAGAAAATTCCATTGCTTCATTGACGAAGGAAATCATAGCATTCCATCAAAATGGAATGTAAGATTTTCTTGTCAGGGTTAACCCAATACAGCCTTCGGCTTATGCGCAATAGAACCATTTACAATAACTCTATTGCGCAATTTGTAATAAAATTACCCGGTGTGAGAGAACTTGGTGTATCCCTTATTCTCCTGTATAGGCTTTAAAAATATTGTTTAGTTCTTCGGAAGTCACCGGGCCGGATTTTATCAGGACTCTATATTTGAAGGTTACCGATTTTCCGGGGGGCAGGGTCAGGTTCATCTCTTCTTTCCCTTTACTGAATACTTTCTGTCCCAGAGGATTAACGGCAAAAAGACCATAGCCGCGGGCGTGCCAGTAGGCAGGATAGCCCGGATTGCCCGGATGATCGAAGATGGTGATGCTGACATCTTCACCGTTGATCTTTCCCGACAGGGATACCCACCTGGCACGCTTGCCCCAGGCGTCCTTCCCTGTAATCCCTTCACTGGTCAGATAATTTCCGGTAACACCTGTGTTATCCAGTTTTTTTACCTTGGTTTTATTGCCGTGGGCATCGGTCAGGGTCACCGGTTGGTCGCTGGGCAGCTCTAGAGCACGGTTTACACGGATGCCCATCATCCCCTCCTTGGTATCGTAAAAGACTACGGTATCTTCCTGTGCCGTCAGGGTGGTGACACGGTCAATGGTACGGCTGTCTTTGCCTGCTTCGAACACAAGCACCGTGTGCTCTTTCAGGACAGGAACATCCTGTGCATTCAGCCAGTCAGCAGAATATTCAAGTTCGCCGCGACCCTTCCCGCTCTGTGTTTTGAGTATTTTTACATTACGGATCCATCCCAGTTTATCATGAAGCTCCGGAGGCATGGCTGACGAGTTGCCCCAGAAATCGATATGGTTGACATCCCCATAAGTAAACCACATACCGATATGGTGAGGATGATCGGAACGTTCTCCGGGCCGCGGTTCCAGAGGGAAGCCCCGCGTAATTACCGATCCCCCGGATGAAATAACCGGATACAATACCGGTTTGGTCAGGTCGGGGATCGTGTCTGTGTAGAGAAAAGAGGTCAAGGGTTTCCCGTCAACCGTTATGTCCACCCGCTGACTGTCTTTGACGGGAACAACCTGTACTTCGTTTTTTGAACAGCCTCCCAGAAGCAGGCTGAAAGGCAATAAAACAAGAAAAAAATATTTTTGCTTCATGGTGTTTTGATTTTAGTCTGTGATGAACTTATTGATCGGTGTGAAAGCATACTATCCTATTTTAGGAACTTTATATTCTTTCCTGTACTCCCGGGAAAGCATCCTGTTGGCTTCTTCATCCTTTTGGAATGTTTCCGTAGCCGGATTAATGTGTAGTTCTCTCCTTAAGCGATAGGAGATGTTGGCCAGTAACGGTAGCACGGTTGATTTATATCCTGTTTTAATATCGCAGGTCAGCATTGAGCGGTCATTGTTTCTCACGGCGTTTATAAAATTACCAAAGTGTCCTCCTCCTCCGCCACCGGTGAGGTCCATAGGATTGTAGGATTCATCTTTTTCTCCCGAGGTAGGACCGGCTTCATTATTCCGGCCGAAGAAAGTCTGCCAGTTGCCTCCTGCGTCTATCTGCATCCATCCTTCGGTACCGATGATA
Source organism: Bacteroidales bacterium (assembly GCA_021157415.1). Classification (GTDB taxonomy): domain Bacteria; phylum Bacteroidota; class Bacteroidia; order Bacteroidales; family VadinHA17; genus DRPN01. Next base: position 45,430 of record JAGGWN010000122.1, read on the forward strand.
ATGGTTCCGATTTTAACAGGTTCTGCTTTTGTTTTTTCGGATATTCTGCCGTCTGGGGTGAGGTTCAGGTCCGGCAAAAGGATTCCTTCCGGATTGGTGTACAGTCCGCGGGTGCCGAATTCCAGGACCTTGCCGTCGGCATACTGGAAGATGGTCGTCTGTACATTGGGTGTCTCCTGCATGGAGTTATATATGTACATACCTCCGACAGAGCTCACCCTGACAGGCATTTCTTCTTCTCCGAGGGCCCAGCGTGCAACGTCAAACTGATGAGGACCCTGGTTGCCGGTATCCCCGTTACCATAATCCCAGAACCAGTGCCAGTTATAATGGAATCTGTTGCGGTTGAAGGGTCTTTTGGGTGCGGGGCCCAGCCACATATCATAATGCACTTTCTTAAGATATCCTTCCGTATAAGGGGGTTCGTAATGAGACGATTCGGCATTCAGTTTGAATTGCTCTCCCGGTTTCATCGGTCCGTCAGGATACACACCTATATCTCCCCGGGGTTTGAAACAGAGTCCCCGGGCCATATAGATATCGCCCAGTTTGCCGTCACGGATAAAACGCATGGCTCGGTTTGTGGTGTCAAAAGAGCGGTTCTGGAACCCTACCTGGATCAGTACATTATACCTGTCGGAGGCTTTGACCATTTGTTGGCCTTCCCATATCTCATGGTGAGCGGGTTTTTCCACATATACATGCTTGCCCGCCTGTGCCGCCCATACCGTTGCCAGCGCATGCCAGTGATTGGGCGTGGCTATGGACACCGCATCCACATCCTTGTCGTCAAATACCCTGCGCATATCCCATGCTGTTTTGGGACGATAACCGGCGATCTCCTCAACCTGATCCAGTCGCCTCTTGAATTGGTTCTCATCAATGTCCACCAGGTACCTGATGCGGACATTCTTCATTTTGGCATAGTTGGAAATATGGCTGCCTCCGCGCCCCCGTATGCCGATCACGGCAACATGAAGGGTGTCATTGGCTCCGAGGATACGGGCATAAGAGCGTGGACTGAAGGAAAGAAGAGCTGATCCGCCAATCACTCCTACAGATCCTTTTTTGATAAAATCTCTTCTGGTTGTCATAGTGGATATTTTAAAGTTATAATTATTAGTTAAGTATTCTGATCTTTAAATTCCGGAACCATACATCATCGGCGTGATCCTGCAAAACAATATGGCCGTATCTCTTGACGGGGAAATCAGGATGGATGTGATATTTCGATTTATGAAACAGCGAATCAAAATGAGGAGTCCCCAGCTCATATTCCGTAACTTTCTGCCCATTCAACCAATGTTCTCCATGATTTCCCTTAAAGACGATGCGCCCCGAATTCCATGCTCCGGCCGGCTTGGGAAGAGCCCCCCGGGCTGGCACCAGAGCATATAAACAGGCCGTGTGTTGCAAAGGTTCTAATTTCTGCGGATAATTGAGGTCATCAATGATCTGGTATTCAAACCCCAGGGCATGTGTGGAACCATGCTGTACCGACATCTCCTCGGAAACATTGTACTTGACCCCGCTGTTCCCTCCCGGGCTTATCTTCCAGTCGAAAACGAGCTCAAAATCCATAAAAGTATCTGCAGTCATCAGGTCACAGCTTGGTGGAAGCTTTCCGTCAGGCAGAGGTTTGACCTTCTTTCTGGCAATTTTATGAATAACTCCGTTTTCAATATTCCAGTAGGCAGAAGGTATGCTGTCCATGCCCAGACTCCTCCAGCCTTTAAATGATTTTCCGTCAAACAGCAACTGCCAGCCGTCTTCTTTGTCCTGTTTGGTGAGTGAGTAGGCTGATGCTACCCGTGATCCGGCTTTCTTTTTTCCTGTATGGTTAAAGCATCCGTAAAACAGGAAAAAAGATATGGCAGAGAAGATAAGTACAGTTTTTTTCATGCCGGCATAATGTATGAACTTCAGTACAATAAATCTCCCCGCTGCAAGCACACGGGGTATCATCATGGAGTTGTTAATCATATTTCCACCGCCAGCCGCGGGAAATTCACTCCCCCCCTTGTCCGCCTACTGGCGGATTGTCCGCCTTTTGACGAATTAAAGATACAGGAATTTTTGATTAATTATGAGGTAAATCTTGATAATCTTTTCGGATAAATTCACCTGAAGACCTGAAATCAACCCGGTAATTATAATACGACAGCGCATATCACTGAAAAAACAACATTTTGTTTGCATTTTTTCTTTCGTTTTTTTATATTTATGAAAAGGGTTTGCGATCATGATACGTGCCCATGTGTCAGCGGAGAGAGTTATCGGTCTGAACAAGATACAAACACTGTTCAGGAAATTGTTGTGGACCGATTTGACAACATTGGTGTTGTGTATGTTGTTATATGCAGGACAGTTTCATTTTTGGCATGATGCCTTTAGTTTCCTGGGAACCTCTGTTACGCCGGATCATCGTCCCAATACTTTATCCATGTTATTATTTATGGCGGGTCTGGTAATGAGCTCCGGCTTTGTATGGCAAATGAGTGCTGTTTTCAGGACACTGCCTTGTGTCCCGAATGCCCGGCTGAAATCACGCCTGTTGCAAATGACCGGTATCGGATTTATTCTGATGATGTTCCCTTGCAATATAAATAACGGCATCCATTCCACCGGATCGGCTCTGGTTTTTGGCACGCTCTGGCTTATGACGGTACTGATGTTGCAGGAAATGAAAAAGAGTTTACGTAACCGGTATTTGCTTTTTCAGTTTTTTCTTCAGGGTACCGTACTTCCTTATGCAATCACCTATATTACCGGTGCAGCTTCCAAACAAATCTTTCAGAAAATAGCCGTGGCAGGACTGACCATGGTCATGTCCAAAGCCTTACGGTTATCCCGCATGTTATTTATGCCGTCCGACAGTGCTGTGGCCTACTCTGCTTCATGAAGATAGTTTGGAAAAAGATACTGCTTAAACTCCCGGAAGGTATGGTAATGCTTACATCCTGCCGTGCCGGATAATGGAAATCAGTAACCAGAAACCCATCAGTCCCGAGACGATAAATCCTGCCATGCCGATAACCGGAATGCCTTTGTACAAAGGGGGTATTTCTGTATAGGTAATCAGGGAGGAGCCGATGATCATGGCGGCCAGGACAATGGCAAAAGAGATCCTGTTGCTGATTTGCTGGTTGGAGGTGATCAGGTTTTCCAACCCCTGGTGCCGCAGATCCAAATGCACTTTTTCTTTTTTAATATTATCTATCAGATCCCTGATCTCAAAAGGGATGTCTTTAAGAAGCAGAGACGTTTCTTCCAGCGAGGCATACATCTCTCTGGACAATCTGCTGATTTTTACCCGTTCGCGGAGCATCTTCTTAAGATAAGGTCTGATCTTTTCGGTGACATTGAAACCGGGATCCAGTTTTTCACCCGCACTCTGCAACAGCAACAAAGCCCTCCCCAGAAGATATAAGTCCGCCGGCAATACCAGGTTGTTGTCCGGGAAAAACGAGATAAGATCGTTCACCAGGGATTTAATATCTATCTGGTTTAGTGACAGGTAGAAATACCGGTTAATAATCTCTGTGATCTGTCGTTCCATTTCCGCCTTGTTGACTACTCCTTTGCTTTCACACATGCGCAAGATACTCCGGATGACCCGGTCCACATTATTTTGTAAGGCTCCCGTCATAATGGAAAGGATCAAATCCCGGGTCGAACGGGTCAGGTAACCCATCATGCCGTAGTCCAGAAAACAGATCACATTCTCCGGCAAGACCATGATGTTTCCCGGATGGGGGTCGGCATGAAAAAAACCAAAATCGAAGATCTGTTTAAGCACCAGATCACTGCCTCTGTCGGCAATGATCTTTGGATCGAGTTCCCGGATATGAAGCGAATCGATATCGGAAATTTTAATACCGGGGATATATTCCATTGTCAACACTTTGTGGGTGCTGTATTCCCGGTAGTACTGCGGAACGTATATTGTTTTTTCATGCTGGAAAATGGAAGCGAAATGTTCAATATTGGAACCTTCAATCCTGAAATTCAGTTCTTTTCGTATTGCCCGCTCAAACTCTTCGACAATTTTTACGACATTGAAATAGCGACTTTCGGCCACATGTTTTTCAAGCATGGCAGCCAGATGGAACATGATGTCCAGATCCGTCTCAATAACCCGGTGTATGTCGGGCCGCTGAATCTTGACGATTATCTCGGTACCGTCAAGGAGAGTGGCCCGGTGCACCTGCGCAATGGATGCCGCTGCGATGGGCCTCTCTTCAAAATGAAGAAAGACATCCCCCACAGGCTCGTCCAGCTCTTTTTCAACGACCCCGATGGCTTTATCGGAAGGAAAAGGTTTGACGGAGTCCTGCAGCTTTTCCAATTCCGTGATGAGTTCTCCAGGGATAAGATCGGGCCGCGTACTCATGACCTGTCCCAATTTGATAAAGGTAGGTCCCAGCTCTTCAAGCACCATACGGATACGTTCCCACCGTGAGTGTTCCAGGACAGTCTTCTCAAGGCTCTTATACACCAGCTTACGCCCGAAATCAATGACTGTTTCCAGTTTTGAACGGGCAATAATATCCGCAAAGCCGTATTTGATCAATACGGTGATGATCTCCCTGTAGCGATTGATATACCGGTAGGTTCGACCAATAATCCCTCCGTTTCGGATCATTTGGTTTTACGGGTTTGGGTTTTTTTTGCGGCGAGCAATTTCTCCAGTTTCTCCACCCGTTGTTCCAATCTGGAATAGTCCTCCCTGGACACTGCACCTGATTTTTCTATGGCAGCATTGATCCCGTCCCTGATCTTTTTGTCCATCTCTTTTTTGGCTTCTTCCGACTGTTTGAGCAAGTCCTTAAGAAACTTTTCTCCTTCTTCTTTGGAGAGTTTGGCTTCTTCTGCTGCCTTTTTGGCATACTCTTCGATTTTTTCTTTGGTCATCAATCCCAGCCCTACACCGGCCATGATACCTTTTTTCAATGATTCAAGCATAATTACCTCCTTTTTATGGTTTATGAAACAGCGTATGAGTACAAACAAGTATTATGCCATAGTCTGTGTATGTCATACACAAATGATCCGAATATTTTATCCCGGTTTAGGCTTTTTACATTTTGGGTGAAATACTATAAACGATGAAATCCTTAACCGGTACGCAAGGAACAATATTATTGTCTTTCTATTTCGAATGTCGGAATATTCTTATTCTATCGCTGTAACTTTTATCTCGGTTCGCCGGTTGGCAGCCCGGCCCGTATCGGTTTGATTGGATTGTACTGGTTGAATTTCGCCGTATCCTTTATATGTCAACTTGTTTTTGTCGATTCCGTGATCAACAAGATATTGATAAACCACCCGGGCGCGTTGTGTGGAAAGGTTTTGGTTGTATTGCTCGGTCCCTTTGCTGTCGGTATGGCCTCCGATCTCAACCTTGAGATTAGGATTTTTTAACAGGAAGGAGCGGAGCTGCTCCAGTTCGGCAATACTTTCCGGTTTGAGCTGGTAGGAATCGAATTCGAAAAATATATTCCTCAGCACGGTTTGCTGGCCTACGCGGATGGGGTTCAGCGGTACATCTTTGATATACGGATGGTCTATCTCATGCACTCCTTTGAGTGGAAAATGATCGGAGTAGAAAAGATAGCCGTCTTTGGAAACATTCAAGGCATAATTCCGGTTGGTGGGAATGCAGACCAGAAATCTCCCGTTTCGTCCCGAGGCAATATCCATGACTGTTTGATTATCTTCCAGATTGATCAGGATTATGCGTGCCTTCAGCGGGCGTTTGGTAATCTTATCATAGACCCGGCCTTTCATGTATGTGACAAAATGAGGTCTCGCAGCAGGGTATAGTTCAAAGGAATATATATCTTTTCCTTTGCCTTTTTCACGATCTGATGAAAAATAAGCAGTATTACCCTGGGCATTGACAATCAGCCCGATTTCATCTCCGCAAAAATTAATGGGATACCCCAGGTTTTTAGGTTTTGACCATGAGCTGTCGGATTGTCGCCTGGTGATAAAGAGGTCGAATCCTCCGTAACCCGGATGGCCGTCAGAGGAAAAATAAAGGGTTTGGTTGTCATTATGGATGAAAGGAGACATCTCATTTCCTTCGGTATTGATCTTATCACCCAGATTGACCGGGGGTTGCCAGCGGCCTTTCAGAAAACGGCTGTACCAGATATCCATCTTGCCATAGCCCCCGGGGCGGTTACTCACAAAGTACAGTACTTTTCCGTCAGCAGACAGAGAGGGCTGGGCTTCCCAGTATTTGCTGTCCAGGAAGGGCCCCAGATCCTCCGGGGTCGTCCATCCTGCTGATCCGTTATAGGAACGGTAAATATCGCATCTGCCCATGCCGTCCGGACGGTTGCAGGCCGTAAAATACATTATGCTCCCGTCGGCAGAAAGGGTCTGTGCTCCTTCATTCAGGCTGGAGTTGATGGGGGCCCCCAGCGCTTTCCGGGGAAGCCATCCGCTGTCGGAAAGATGTGAGATATAGAAGTCTTCCTGGTATTTTACCTGTTCATAGTCTCCCATCCGGTATCTGCCGCCGGGTACAAGAACGGTGAACACAAGCGTCTGTCCGTCGGCAGTCAGCGAAGGCCAGTACTCGTCATAAGAAGAGTTGACGGATGTACCGAGGTTGACCGGATGAAAATCCACAGGATGCTTCATCCCTTCAATAGCAAACCTGCAGTTAATGATGTCTTTTTTTGCTTTTTTGATAACCCGCGTGTCGTTATGGGCATAAGTAAGAAAAGAGGTAAGGTGTTTGAGCGCTTTTTCATATTCTCCCGTGAGAAACTCCAGCCGTCCCAGGTTGTACATGGCATTCGGAAAAAAAGACGAGTCGGCGCCCAGCACAGCCCGATAGGCTTCGATGGCTTTGTCTCTGTTCTTCATGTCCGAGTTAAGCTCCGCTTTCAGCAACTGGGCTTCAAGAAACATCGAATCGGTTTTTACCGCTTTTTCAATGGCGTCAGCAGCACTCTTATAATTCATCATGAAATAGAAGTTCCTGGCTTCATTGTAATACTTCTTGGCCTTTGCCGAATTGGTGTGCAGGGTGGCTTGTCCCACGACACAGGGTAAGGGAATAAATGCCAGGGAAACTATGATCAGATATTTAAGTAATAACCTTTTCAATTTGTTTTTTTATTAGATAACGGTTAAAGTTACATAAAAATATGGTGCAATGGTGGGAAAATGGAGTAATGGAATGACATGGGAGACTCTGCGAGAAATGCAAATACTCCAAAACTCAACTCCTCAACTCTTCAACCCTTGCCGTGAATCTGCAAATCTTTGATTTGCCCAGATTCACGAGCATCCTCGAAAAACTACGCAGATCGCAGATCTGCTGTTTTTCGGGATCAACCCTTCAACTCTACTTCTTCCTTTTCCTACGGTATCCTCATAAACTTATGTACCTGCAGGGATATTCTCCACTTCGGGTCTTTTTTTACATAGGTGACGATTTCCGGGATAATCTGTTTGTAACGGCTCCATTCCGGTTGCAGGAAAAGATGACATGCGGGAGGTACTTTCCGGGCATTGTCTTCGGCCCAGACAAAGTCTTTGGTTTCCTGTACAATGACCTTCAGTTCGTCGGCACGTCGCAGCGCTTCCTGTAAGGGGGGCTTGTTACTCTTGGGAGAGAGGCATATCCAATCAAAAACACCCTGTAGGGGATGAGCCCCGGATGTCTCAAGGTAGATGGTAAACCCTTTTTCTTTTAAACGTGTGGTAAGATAGTTGAGGTTATACATCAGGGGTTCACCGCCTGTGATCACCATTGACTTTGATCCCGACACCGTCGCGTTATGAACCATCTCTTCGGCCGGCACCAGGGGATGTAAATCCGGGTTCCAGGAAAGCTTGGTGTCACACCAGTTGCACCCTATATCACAGCCTCCGAGGCGAATGAAATAAGCCGCTTTGCCGGTGTGATACCCTTCCCCCTGGATGCTGTAAAACTGTTCCATGAGAGGGAGTTTCTTTCCTTCGTCCATCGCTTGCTGATCCGCCCGGCTTAGTGCTGTCATTTTCATTAGAATATTCCGCGCAAAAGTAGTAAATTTACGATCGAATATCCTGCGTTGTAAAAATTTGAAGCAATGAATATCAAAAAACTTTTCCTGTCCCTTATTGTTACAACCTTCCTGGTTACTTTTTTCTCCTGTTCTTCTCCCCGGAAAGGCAAATGGGTGGCTGAAGCTCCTGCCGATACACTCTACACCCATATTGACACGGCCGGTGTTACGGTAATTCCCAACGGCCGTTTGATCACGCCACCGGGAAAATCCTTCCGCGTAGCGCCTCATCCGTTTGGCCTGGTGCTCAGCCGCGATGGAAAGATTGCCGTTACAGCCAATTCGGGTGTGCGGCCCTTGTCCGTGACCATCCTGAAAAATATTGACACGGATCATCCTCAGATTATTCAGATACCCCCCGGTGCCAAAAACGACGAAGGGGTGCTGGCCTCTGTGTTTATGGGCCTGGCGATCTCGCCGGATGACAGCACGCTTTATGTGGCCGGCGGACAGGAAAACAAAATCTATCTGTTTGATATAACCTCCGGAAAAAGCAAAGGGTTGATCGATTGTGCTTACCGTGATGACAAGATAGATTATTCCGACGGCTATATAGGCGATATGATCATGAACCGGAAGGGAGACCGTTTGTATGCAGTAGATCAGGTGAATTTCAGGATGGTCATCGTGGATGCACTCCACAGGAAACTCTTGCAGTCTGTGCCTGTAGGACGATATCCTTTCGGAATAGCTCTCTCGCCGGATGAAAAAGCCGTATATGTGGCCAATGTCGGAATGTTTGAATATAAACCATATCGGGGAGTGGACCCTGAAAATCTGAAGGAGACGGCTCCTTCTTTTCCGCCGGTGGCTTTTGGCACCAAAGAGGCGGAGGAAGGAATCCATACCGATACCTTGGATATCCCGGGTCTGGGTAACCCCAACGTGCCTGAATCTTTTTCCGTATGGAAGATCGATCTGACCTTGCCAGGGCATCCTGCAGTTACGGCCAAAATAAAAACAGGGACCCTCGTAGGACAGATGGTGGAGGACTTTCCGGCGGTGGGAGGGAGTTCTCCAAATTCTCTGGCAGCCACCAAAGATTATGTTTTCGTGAGTAACGGGAATAACGACAATATCTCGGTCATAGGCATAAAGAAGGATACGGTGGTGCATACCATACACCTGAAGCTGGATCCCCGCATCGATCATCTGCGTGGCAAGATCCCCTTCGGGCTGGCTCTGTCTCCTGACCGGAAAAGATTATATGTTGCCGAGGCCGGGATCAATGCCATCGGCGTTATTGATGTTCCTTCCTTTGATGTGCTGGGGCATATCCCTGCCGGATGGTTCCCCTCCAAACTTAAGGTAACCCCCGACGGGAGAAAACTGATTGTGGCCAATGCCAAAGGTTACGGAAGTGGCCCCAACGGAGGAGCCGGCTATTGGCCCGGTCCGGAAGGTACCTACATCGGTTATTTGATGAAAGGTACCGTAGAGGTGATACCTATCCCTTCCGGACGGGAACTTAAAAAAACAACACAGCAGGTGATTAAAAACAACTTCCGGTTCCGGAAAATTGACGATGCGGCCTTTGACTGGCGGAAAAACAACCCGGTTCCCCTGTACCCGGGAGAGAAAGTGTCACCTGTTAAGTATCTGGTTTTTATCACCAAGGAAAACCGGACGTTTGATGAGATCTTTGGCGCCATGAAAAAGGCGGATGGTGATTCTACCCTGGCCCGTTACGGATCAGTGGTTACCTTCTGGAATAAAGATCATTCCCGGGAGGTACGGGATGCTCTGGTGATGCCGAACCATCTGGCGCTGGCCCGGCGTTTTGCCATGGGGGATAATTTCTATGTCGATTCGGATGTGTCGGCCGACGGACACCGTTGGCTGGCCAATACCTATCCCAACGAGTGGGTGGAAACCTGCACCCCGGCCAGCTATGGCGGTAACCGTAAGTTTAAATATTCAAAATCTCCCGGTTTCCTGGCATTCAACGGCGCTGCAGGAGCGATATATCCCGAAGATTACAATGAGGCAGGCTCACTGTGGGACCAGCTTGACAGGTACAATATCCCTTTTTATAATTTCGGTGAAGGAGTGATGTTCGAACCTGCTTCTTACGACAATTCCTATAAATATACGGGGATGCGTTATCTTTATAACTATCCTATGCCGAAACCTCTGTTTGACAACTCTTCACGCAGCTACCCGACCTTTAATATGGGAATCCCCGACCAGTTCAGGGTGGACCAATTTATAAAGGAGTTTAATGTGAAATGGGGAAATAACGGCATGGATCTTCCGTCGGTGATCACCCTGATTCTGCCCAACGATCATGGTGCCGGCGAACGGGCTGCCGACGGATACCCGTTCCGCGAAAGCTATATGGCTGACAATGACCTGGCTCTGGGCCGGATTATAGAGTTCCTGTCCCATACCCCTTACTGGAAAAATATGGCAGTGGTTATTACCGAAGACGATGCTCAGAACGGTCTGGATCATATAGATGCCCATCGCAGTGTGCTGCTGGTGGTCTCTCCCTATGTGAAAAAAGGCTATGTGGGTCATGTGCATTATAGCTTTGGCAGTATTTTCAAAACCTTCTGGAATATCCTGGGGGTGCCTTACCTGAATGAATATGATGCCACAGCCACAGATCTGGCCGACATGTTTACCGGTAAGCCCGATTTTACCCCTTACAATGCACAGCCTGTCGATAAACGCGTCTTCGATCCCCGGAAAGCCATGACCCCGCTGGATGAAAATTTTAACTGGAAAGCCGTAAAAGAAAGTCCTGTGATAGATAATGTGAAAGATATGATCCGTGACAGCAAGGAACAGGAAGAATACAGGACGCAGAATCAGGGTGTTAAGAAATGAGCGGAAGCAGAGGCGATATATTTGACCCCGGCGTGCTGCTTATGCCTCTCCTGGTGATAAGGTGGTGTAAAAATGTCTTTATAGACCGGTTACCTTAAATTCATAACTTCCCGATCCTACAGAAAAGATAATATGGTTGTTTTCTTTTGTGGCATGGCCGATGCCCCGGATACCCGGAATGAAAGAGTGATTCTCCCACACCGTTGTGCCGCTCTCGCTGACCGTTATATTTTTACGGCCTGTCACAGGCAAGCTGACGGAAGCATTGCTGTTAGCGGGAATCTCCACATGAAAAACCACTTTGTGGGGAAAACGATGCCACTCCGAGAGGACAGTACCATGCACCGATTCGACCGAAGCTTTTACGAAGGATAAGCCCGCCGGGAGAAAAGGTTGAATATGAATGTGCTTATACCCGGTGGTGGTTCCTCCGTCCATGGGCGAGCAGATGCCTGCCAGGTATTTGTACAGGAACTCCGAAACGGTGCCGAACATTTGATGGTTGTGAGAGTCCCTGCCATCCCATTCTTCCCACAACGTGGTGGCTCCCTTGGACAGCCAGTAACCATATCCGGGGAATGTGGTCTGTGTGACAAGGGTCTGGGCCACATCGTTCCGGCCGGCATGGGCCAGAACGGACCATAAGTATTTGGTGCCGATAATTCCGGTATTCAGGTGTCCGTTGTGTGTGATCATGATATCGTCCGACAGGTCCTGTAGAACCTGTTCCCGATGTGCTTCAGGCACAAGGTTCAACGCCAGCGCAAGCACCTGATAGGTTTGATAAAGCGAGTCGGTTCCAAACAGATTGGTTTCCGGATTAAAAAACTTGTGAATGAATGCCTGTTTGACGGAATCGGCCAGGGTCAGGTACCTGGCGGCGTCTTTCTTATGGCCCAGCACGGAGGCTATTTTTGAAAATGTCCATGTGTCCAGAAAATAATACGCGGTGTTGACTACCGGATGGTTAGGCCCGTCCGACTGTCCCGGGGCGCACCACTCACCCAGCGAGTCCCAGTAACCACCAAAGGCATTGATAATGAAAGGTTCAGCCGGGTTCGCATCGCTCCGTGCCAGGTGGTAAAGATAAGCCAGATATTTTTTCATGGTTACATAATGAGACGCCAGGACTGTGGTATCTGCATAATAGCGGTACATCCACCAGGGGATCAGAACATAGGCGCTGCCCCAGGCGATTCCGCCACCGTTACCACCGATCAGGGTGGGGGAGGTGTTGGGGATCCGTCCGTTGTCATATTGTGAATCCTGCATGTCATTGAGCCATTTGGTATAGAATGAGGCCATCCGGAAATCATGCATGCTCGTTTCGGCAATGATCTCTCCGTCCCCGTTGTACCCTCCTTTTTCCCGGTGGGGACAGTCTGTGGGCACACCATGCTGATTGCTTTTCTGTGACCACAGGGCAGCGCGCCATATTCGGTTCAGGAGTGAATCGGAGGATTCAAACATACCGGCAGGTTCCAGGGCTGAATGGACCACCCTGCCCTCAAGATACATAGAGTCTATTTTATCAGGCTGCTTGGTCCGTACTTCTGCATAGCGGAATCCGGTGTAAAAAAAACGGGGCTCATACACTTCCATGCCTTGTCCTTTCAGGGTATAATCAGTCCACACCCGGGCATGATAGGCGAACTTCGTGCTTAGCCTGTCACCTTTTTTCAGGGGCTTGGGGAAAAGCGAGTCGTTGAGGGTCTCGGCGCCGCGTATGCGAACGCTTACACCCGGATCTCCTTGTATCCGGATGCGCCACCACCCGGCAAAATTCTGTCCCAGGTCGAACAACGTAACCCCGGGTTCAGGATGTGTAACGGCAACGGGTTTTAGCGTCTGAACAACTTTTATAGGGGGCATGAGTTGTGATTTCAGGATCACACCGGGATCTTCGGGAAGTAGGACACCGGACCATCCCGAATCATCAAAACCCGGCGATGCCCATCCGTTTTGTTCCAGCCTTGCATCATAGTCTTCTCCGCCATATACATGATTAAAGGTGATCGGACCGGAAGCAGATTTCCAGGATCCATCCGTAACGATAAGATCTTTGCTTCCGTCTGCATAGGTGATATTAAGCTGCAGCAGGGCCCGCGGGGTGAGGCTACGCGGTTTATGACCGCTCCATCCGTACCGGCCTTTGACGGCAACAACCCGGTAGGTTCCGTTTCCCAGTATGATTCCCAGCACATTCTCTCCCCGCTTCAGACGGTCTGTGACATCATAGGTTGCATAGAGCACCCGTTTTCTGAAATTGGTCCTGGCAGGATCCAGCACATGATCCCCGGTTTTTTCCCCGTTCAGATATAGTTCGTATTGCCCAAGACCGGTTACATATACCCGGGCAAACCGTATTTTCTTATCTACGTTAAACGCTTTTCTCAGCAAAGGTGCGGAAACGGTGGTGTCACCTGCGGTGATCCATTTTGCTTTCCAATCTGACCGGTTTAACAGTCCTGTCTGGAACCAGGCGTTCTTTGCCGGAGTGGCTTTGTTTCCTTTTTCATCCCATACTTCTACGGTCCAGAAATATTTTTTACCGCTTTCCAGAGGCATTCCCTGATAAGCGATGTTGACGGAGCGATCGGAGAGCACTTTATCTGTGTCCCAGACTTTTTCTTTTTTGCCGGATGTGCCGGTTACGACAATCCGGTAGGCGGTCTGGGACAGGCCGCGGCGGGAACCTTTGATAATCCAGGAAAAACGGGGGTGAGCAACATCCACCCCCGGCGGATTGATGAGATACTCACAACGCATATCTTCTATCCGTACCTTGTCTCCGTGAGTGAAGCACGACTCAGTGAAGATGAAAATAAGAAGAAAGGCAGCAACTGCGGTCAAATGGTGTATAAAATATTTTATCATTCTGACCATGTATATCTTTTTCATATATGTAAAGAATAAAATGACAAATCAATGATAAACCCGGATGTAATCCACCGTCATGCTCTGGGGAAAGACAGTGGTCGCATCGGGATTGCCCGGCCAGGCCCCTCCGACGGCTACGTTAAAAATAAAATAAAAAGGAGCGTTAAAAGGGTAGTTGACAATGTTTGCCTTGTTGAAAGTCTTGAATTTTTCATTATCCACATACCATTCCATACGATCCTGATCCCATACCAGGGAAAAAACATGAAACCGTTCGGAAAAATCTTCCTGTGAGAGGCTATAGCTTCCGCCCGAGCTCTTATGACCGTTCTCATCATAATGCACGGTCCCGTGAACGACATTGGGTTCTTTGCCTATCATCTCCATAATGTCGATCTCTCCGCATGCAGGCCATCCGACAGTGGAGATATTGGTACCCAGCATCCAGATGGCCGGCCACAGGCCCTGCCCCATGGGAAGTTTTGCACGGATATCTATACGTCCAAATTGAACTTCCACTTTGCCTTCCGTTTTTATGCGGGCTGAGGTGTAACCGGAGGCCTCTTTCAAAGCGGTAATGATCAGCCTGCCCTTTTCCAGCCTGAGGTTCTCTTTCTGATCCGTGTAACTCTCCAGCTCCTGGTTGCCCCATCCGCAAATTCCCTTATCGCATCCATTTCCCAGCTCAGGGGACCAGTCATTCAGATTCAGGGTGGTATCCTCAAATTCGTCCTGCCAGACCAGCTCCATGGAAGGATGCGTCCGGGATGTGTAAAACCCGTCGGCATCGGTTAAAACCGACTCCAGCGGATCATCATCGGTAATGGAAATGGTCCGCGTAATGGTTGTGTTATTATAGGTAATCCTGAGCTCAAAATTCTCTGTAAGTTCAGGGAATGTGTCGCCGATAATGATAAGGGAGATGGTTTGCCCGGACTGCCCCGGTTTGAAAGTGAGGGTGCCTGAAGCCTGTTTGATATCCTGGTTAAAACGGGCAGACCCTTCCGTGACCTCATAACCGGCATCAAATGCCGTGACAAAAATGCCTTCCGGAACGATTGTGATTTGAACGGGATGGTCACTGTTCCCCTCGGTGATGTCCGGAACACTGATCTTTAAACCCTGTATTGAATTTTGAGTGCTTTTGGCACAATTCCAACAAAAAAAAGGTAATATAGCCAGAAACAATGCTGAACGGATGATTTTTTTCATGCTAAAAACCGGTTATGGAATTATATTCTAAAGATAAATACTTTATCCGTAAAGGGAAAGTTAAAGGAATAAATATTGAAAAAAAACATGGCAATCGGGCTGAAAAAAAGAAGCGAACGATGCCGCTTCTTTTTACCCGGTCGGTCTGGAGGGACTCGAACCCTCAACCCCGAGATTAAGAGTCACGTGCTCTGCCAGTTGAGCTACAGACCGTTCAATGTGGGACAAAAATAATACTTTTTAATTGAAAAAAACCTGGATAGGGCAGGAAAAATTGAAATTTCATTTTATTCCGGAATAATGTGCCGGTATGAGTTTCTTTTGTTCATGCAACGGAAGATTTCTGCTATAGTGAATTATATTTATCTCCTACGTAGATGCCTACGTAGGAAGCCAAAAACGGGTGTGGGAATGACGGCATAAAAGCTTGTCAAACAGGAGGCCGGATCCATCGAAATTTACTACATAAATACACTACTGACCGACAAGAAAGAAAGATCATTCTTACGGTTTCCCCTTTCGGTTGAACGGTGAATGCGTTTGCCTCCTCTAATCATCACTTCATCGCGTCATGGTTCAATTCTTCCCCTATGGGTGGTTTGGGTTACCATTCTTGCACAGGCAATGAAAGGCTACCCTGCAGTCTTTCAACCCCTATGGGGACGTTTTTGATTCCGTTACCATTATATAGTCCCGCATCGACTTGTTGGGAAGAGGCAGCCACTTCAGTGGCTGTCTAATGTGGTGTGGTTTATCCGGGAAATTGGGACAGGTTGTTGGATTTTTTTTTATCATGTAATATGCTTATCTTTCGAAAACAATTAGATTAATTAAAAATAATATAAATATGTGTTTGCACGTTACCTTTATAATTATTTAGTATTTCATTAAAAAGATCATTATGAAAAAAAATATTATTTTAAATTTATTGTGGATTATTGTGTTTGTTTTTTCTATCTATTTGTCTGGTTGCAGAAATCGGAATTCATCACAGAAAAATGGTAATATTCAGGACGTTTTGGTAAAATCTAAAATTCAGGGACATGTTAAGGACTTTATTTATCCCTTGCCAACGCCACTCGAAGTCATTCAGATGCTTCAGGATATCGGGATTAGCTATATTATCGGGATTAGCAATTATCCGGAAAATGTAAATCAATATTTATCTGCAAAGAGCAAAGCGGTTGCTTTGGGTGTTTACGGAACCGATCTCAGTTATGCAAGTATCTATAATATGCAGCAAGATCTTTTTTTATATCTTGAAACTATTAAAAAACTGGCACAGGAATTGGATTTACAATCGGTATATAATGAAGATATTTTGTCGCAGATCAAAAATAATATTGACAAAAAGGATACATTGGTCAATATTTTGTCTAATTCTTTATTTGAGAGTTATAATTCCCTGAACAAAAATGGGAAAGGAGATCTTGCATTACGGATGGTTGCTGGAGGGTGGATTGAGGCGTTATACCTTACAACCCATGTCTCAGAAAATTCTTATAATAATTATAAACTGGTTAAAATAATTTTTGAACAGAAATCTTCATTAAACAAACTTTTTGATGTCTTAAATGAAAAAAAAGATAACCCATCCATACAGGAGTTGATAGACATATTCACGCCGCTGAAAAAAACATATGATTCAATACAGGGCAGCCTCACAGAAGATCAATTAAAAAAGATTATCATGGAGGTGGAAAAAGCAAGAAATAAACTATTACAATAAGTCCCTTTGTATTGTAATGATTATTTCAAATCTATCCTTACTATACTTTATTATCTGATCTGTCTGCCTGTCTGGGTTTTTAATTTATATACATGAGAGAATCTGTACTAAATGCACTGATTCATCTGTTTGCGTTGGTAGCTGCAGTAAACAAAGAGGGGTTGAGCGCCAAAGGACTCAATATTGTCCGTTCCATTCTGGGCCGGTATCTCATCAGTCAACAATTGGAAAAGTATTTGGACCTGTTTAAGGAATTGTTGACTTATTATAGAAATGAACTCACTATCGTTGATAAAGGGAGTGAAAACGAATTCCACTTTTTTTCTTTTCAGGCAAAGAATGTTGCCAGGCAAATTAGAGACGATCTTACTAAAAAAGAAAGGTTTGTTGTTTTTATACAACTTTTTGAATTTGTTAATGAGGACAATATTATCCTACCGGCAGAAGACATTCTTTTACGGTGTGTGGCAAATGCTTTTCACATTTCTGATATAGAAATAGAAGAGATCAGAAACTTTGTGCTTGAAAAAGAACCCGATCATTTCTCATCTGATCATATTCTTTTTTGTTGCAAAGGCCAGGGAGAAAAATTTCTGCTTGCCTCAAAGCGGAAAATGAATCAGGTTTCACGGGAAAATACACTTATGCATCACCATAATTTTTCAGGTACCCTGGTTTTCTTCTCTGTAAAAACGGTCGATGTATGTTTTTTAAAATATTTTGGAAGTGATAAATTAACTCTGAATAATAAATATTTACACCCAGGAGAGATTTATCCCTTTCGGGAAGGTTCTGTTATTAAAAATGAAAAAGGAGAAACAGAAAATATCTATTATACAGACGTTATAAAGGCTTTTCAGAACAGACCGCAAAAGGAGAATGTGTTTTTTTATGGAGAGAAGGTGTCCTACAGATATAAAAAGAGTGGTTTGGGACTTGCCCCGTTTAGCTTTTCTGAAACCGGAGGGGCTTTAATCGGTATTATAGGAGGAAGTGGTTCAGGGAAATCCACTTTGTTAACCCTTCTAAACGGGAAGAGAAAACCATCTTCAGGCTCTGTTAAACTGAACGGATATGACGTTCACGAGAATCTTTTTCGGTTGAGGGGCATTATAGGATATGTGCCACAGGATGATTTATTGATTGAAGAGTTGACGGTTTTTGAGAATCTTTTTTTCAATGCAAAATTAAGCCTTGCCAATTTAGACAAAGACGAAATTATACAGCGGGTAAATAAGCTGCTGGATGATTTGAATTTACTTTATGTAAAAAATCATCAGGTGGGAAGTCCGTTGAATAATTTTATTAGCGGAGGTCAACGAAAGAGGCTGAATATTGCCTTGGAGCTTATACGTGAGCCGGCGATACTTTTAATAGATGAACCCACCACCGGACTTTCGTCCTCTGATTCCAAACATATTATTAGTCTTCTGAAAAACCAGACCCGGACAGGTAAACTTGTTATTGCAACCATTCATCAGCCTTCTTCTGATATTTTCAGGAGTCTTGATAAAATATGGGTGCTTGATAATAACGGGTATCCTGCATACACGGGAAATCCTGTGGAAGGAATAGAATATCTGAAAAAAATCAGCACACAAGTCGATGTAGTTGAAACAGAATGTCCTGTATGCGGGAATTTCAGCCCTGACCAAATCCTGGAAATGATAGAATCCCGGCAGGTGAATGATGAAGGGGAGTTAAGTGCAGAACGAAAAATTACACCCCAACAGTGGTATGGTCATTATCTTGAAAAAATTGAAAGTAAATTACAACTACCGGAAGGAAAAGCAAAATTACCTCCTAGCGTTTTAAAAATCCCGGGCGATTTTAAGCAATTTTTTATTTTAAGCATCCGTAATTTCTACACAAAGCTTATTAATAAACAATACTGGGTTATTAATTTGCTGGAGGCTCCTGTACTTGCAGTTGTCTTAGCCTTTTTCCTGAAAAACATGCCTGATAATCAATATGTATTTCAAGACAATAAAAATATTTCCGTATTTATCTTTATCTCTATAATCGTTGCCTTGTTTCTGGGATTAACAGTTAGTGCAGAAGAAATATTCCGGGACCGAAAAACATTGGAACGGGAATCCTATCTTTTTCTCAGCAGGCCCGCCTATATTAACTCCAAAATTGTTCTTCTCTTCGTTCTGTCAGCTATACAGACAGTTTCATTTGTTCTCATTGCCAACTATATCCTTGGAATAAAACATATGATTTTTTCTTATTGGATGGTTTTATTTACAATGGCTGCTTTTGGGAATATGCTTGGTCTTATTCTTTCCTCATCATTAGACTCAGTCGTAGCAATTTATATTCTTGTTCCATTAATTATGGTTCCTGAAATTTTATTCAGTGGGACCATGATTTCATATGACGATCTGAATAAAAAATTAACCAACAAAAAATATACTCCTATTATTGGAGATATCATGGCTACCCGCTGGGCATTTGAAGCCCTTGCTGTGAATCAGTTTAAAAATAACCTTTTTGAAAAACCATTTTTTGAGCCGGAAAAACAAATCAGCAATAACGCATACAGAATCTCTTTTCTTATACCCGAAATCAGAAATAAAGCTGAATACATTTATCAAAATTTCCAGGTTGATTCATCGCTAAAAACAGTTAGCTATAATCTTTCGTTAATACGAGATCAGTTTCATCGCCTTAACAAATTTCAGGGAATCCCTCCTTTTGAACATCAGAGGAAACTATTTCCGCATTTGCTTACCACTGATATTCTGGATGATATGAATGGTTATTTGAATTATCTTAAGGCAAACTTCATTGATCAGAGAAACCTCGCGTCAGCCCGTAAAGAGGAAATCCTGGATAGCCTATCCTCCTTGTACGGTAAAAAAGGTCTGCTTCAATTAAGACAGAATTATTATAATAATAGTCTGGCTGACCTTGTGCTGAATCGAAAACATATTCGAAAAGTAATTGAATATAAAGGAGAGTTCATCCAAAAAAAAGATCCTGTTTTTATGTATCCGGAGAATGCTTGGGGCAGAGCGCAGCTTTACTCCTCTTATAAATTGCTTAACAAAAGGTATATTGACGTTTTTACTTTTAATCTGTTTATTCTCTGGGTCACCATTATTTTTCTTTATGCTTTTCTGGTCTTTGATGTGCTCAGAAAAATAATTTCATTCTTACGAATTTTATAGGGTATGGGCATGTTTAAATGATTTCCATTGCATTTGTCCGCCGGGATCCCGTTCGGCGATATCATGGTACAGACAGACCCGTTACACTATTTGTGAGAACTACAACTTCATTTCCTTCCCTTGGATAGATACCCTTTTTTCTTCGATAGTCGAAAGTGATTCTGTTTTGTCCATGGCTTTATCATTCGGGCCATGTTTTATTTCGATTTCGATGTCTGATATCCACGAGGAATACGGGGGTGTATCTCAGGTTGAAAATTTATCTGTTGTTATGGATAGCGTCATAGATGCTTTTCTCAAATTCCTTTTGAATATTCCAATATTCAAAAGGATACATTTGCAGCATTAAAATACCTATCACTTGTTCGGCCGGATCGATCCAAAACGTAGTGGAAAAAAAGCCTCCCCAGGAAAT
Organism: Bacteroidales bacterium; assembly: GCA_021157415.1. Classification (GTDB taxonomy): domain Bacteria; phylum Bacteroidota; class Bacteroidia; order Bacteroidales; family VadinHA17; genus DRPN01. The sequence continues at coordinate 65,746 of JAGGWN010000122.1, forward strand.
GCTGCCTACCGATCTTGCCAGATCAGTATGCGTTTTTGCCGATAAAAGTCCAAAGCCAAGACCCATGTCCTGATCCCCGGTTTCAAGGTGTGTGGATGACATTAATGCCACTGTTTCCGGTTTCAGCAGGCGAACGCCATGGAGTTCACCCTTCTGGAGCATCATTTTGCAAAATAAAAAGTAATCATAAGCCGTGCTGCTTAAATCGGCACCCCCCGAAAAGTATTTTTTTGCTCCTCTTATTGGGTATTCTGTGAGAGGATAATCGGTTGGAGCAATCCCGTCAGGTGTGTTCATATATACCGGAACCAGCCTTTGCTCTTTTTCTTTCGGTAAATAGAAATAAGTGTCTTGCATGCCCAGGGGCTTAAAAATGCGGTTGGCAAAGAATTTGTCCAGTGGCATGCCCGACCAGATTTCAATCAAACGCCCAAGCACATCCATTTCCAATCCGTAATGGTAACGTTCCCCGGGTTCATGGAGCAGAGGAAGGGTTGCTAATTTTTTAATATTATCGGCCAAAAGAATATCTCGCTCTTCAAACCCTTCGGAGATCCCGGCTTTGGCAAATAGCAGAGACAGAGAATCGTTATCAAAACCATAATACAGTCCTGATGAAAAAGTGAAAAGTTGTTCAATGGTCATTACCTGGGATGCAGGATGTGCCACAAAGCTTGAGTCCTGGCGGTTAATTCTATCCAAAACCTGCAAGTTTGAAAATTCAGGAATGAATTTCGATACCGGATCATCCAATTTAAATTTGCCCTCCTCATATAACATCATCGCAGCCACAGAGGTGATGGGTTTTGTCATCGAGGCAATCCTGAAAATATTATCATTTGTAAAAGGGATGTTTTGTTCAATATTGCTGGTCCCAAAACTCTTATGCAATACTATTTCATGGTTATGATATACCAAAGCTACACCTCCGGTAACCTTTTTCTCACGTACATATTTGTTGAGTACCTTAGTTACGTTTTCAAACTGAGGTTTTTCAATCGTAGCAAACCTGTTGTTCACTTTTCTCTTGTTGCACGCATTCAACAGTAATACGCCCAGAATGATTGCTAATATTGCTATTGTATTTTTCATATCGAAATATTACGTTTGGTTTTCATAAAATGGAATTGAAGATATCCATTACAAATTTAATCAGTTGACAATAAAACGCATAACAAATCATGTTTAAAATGCAACTTTTGTATATTTTTATGCTGTGAGGCATTTTTCACTATTGAACCCCGTCCGTTGTTTGTTCTCTTAAAATGTGAACCATAAAAAAGGGGTTTTTACAACCCGCCAATCCCGGACCGCTTACGCTGTCAACGGTCTTTTCTTTTCAAAGGCCCTTCGGGGCAGTTGAGCAAGGACGTTTTCGTATAGACAATAATTTGATCGAGAACTCAATCCGGCCTGTTGCACTGGGAAGAAAGAATTATTTGTTTGCCGGTTCCCATCAGGCAGCTCAGCAAGCTGCCATCATGTATTCTTTGCTGGCAACCTGTAAGATTAATGATGTAGAACCGTTCCAGTGGCTTAAGCATACACTTGAGACCATTCCTGACTATCCGGTCAACCAGCTTGACAAACTTTTACCCCTAAAATAAATTTTTACCCCGGCTTAGCCTGTCCAACCCTATATGTAGTTTGCCGAAGGGATACTGAACATCTGTACCTGACGGTAAAATGGTAAATGATCTACAAACTTGCTGATCAGTATATGTGAAAGAATACCGGCTCCCGCATTCCCTTTGGGGATCGGAAGAGT